>JBIOTQ010000093.1:0-24121 GCA_044866075.1 Actinomycetota bacterium
CACGGTTTAGGAAACCGCTGCTCTGTCCGTTGAGCTACGGGGGCGGGGCATGGAGAAAACCTGGGCGAAAACCCGACCGACCAGGCAACTCCATGTCGACGGAACTGTAACGCACCTGGCCGGCGCGGCTTTCGGACGTCGGAGGTTCCATTGGAGCCTCTTGGGCAGGCTTCGGCAGGCCTGCTCCCCAGTGGAAGCTAATGAGATCAGGCTGCTCGAGCGGATCTCGTGCTGTAGCGGCGGGTCGCGAGGGCGTTGACCATCAAGGCATAGCCCAAGAGATTCACGAGTTGCCGGGCGTGGCCGAGAGTGTGCGCCCGGCGCAAATGAAGGGAGTCGTCGACTCCGCGGTTGATGCTTTCGATGTCGTTCCGGCGCCGGAACAAGGGCTGGAAGTCGGGATCGCTTGGCGGAATGACCCTCAGGTTCTCCGTACGGTTGAAGCCGCGGTCGCGATCTTCATCGGTGGTGTCGAGCCGCAGGATCACCGTCTGTTTGCTGTCCGGAAGCGCGTTCTGGTTGTACCAGCAGAAACGGCCCTGCTTAGTGACCGCCCGCTGAGTCTTGATCCGACGCAGCTCTTCGAAGCGGAGTCTGCCCCGGTCGTCGAGCGTTCCGATCCTAGGAGCACCGGCCCTCACATAGAGCTGGATGCCGAGGCCTATCTGAAATGTTCCAGCAGGGCGGATCCACAACCTCAGGGAACTATTCCACCCTGGCTACAAGGCTAGACGACAATAGGTAGTCGCGGATTCGGCTAGTCTCTTCACTCGTCGCGGAGGACAACAGGAATACCTTTATCGTTCCAGTCGCGTAAGTGATCTCAACAGACTCAACACCTTGCATCTTCCCAACGGAGACCGCGAGGTCGCGCGCGGCATCATCGCTCGCGTCATCACGAATGAATGCGGTAATCGATGGTCCGTCTATGGAGTCAAGCCTCCGCTCGGCACTAGCCTTCTGGGTGGTTTCGGACGGGCCGAACTTTCGGACAACACCGCTACCACCGTCCGTTGTAGAGCCCCCAGATGTTCCTGTGCGCGCTTGATTTCCGGACGGCCTTGAGGGATCTCCAACACCTACAGACGAGCAGGCGGAGATGCAGAGAGAGGCGATGATTAGGCGAGCCGCCATGCGTGACGCCATATCTCTATCCTCGCTGTACAGGTCGCGGGCAACTAACGGTACCCCATCAACAATGAGGTAGGGCATTACAGTCGTGGAACCATATTTCTATCCTCGCTTCCCCTTGAAGGCCACTGTCGGTTTTCGTTGTCTTCCACTCGTTCGCCCCGTCAGTCTCGATGCTAGGGCCAGGGCAGCAGCCGGCCCCCGACTTGGAATTGCTGATCCATGAATTATGGTAAATGTTCTCACCGACATAGCTGTGCCGACGGCCGGGGAAGAGTTGGTACGAGACTCCTACGCCTCCTTCGACCCCAAGACCCTTCGCCCCGAGTGTGCCGCTGATCGTTGTTGGGTTACCGACATCCTGGTCGTTGGCCGGCGGGAACCAGCCCGATGTCTGGTAGGTGTCTGCATAGCTCCGACCCTTGAGGCGATCGAGAGTGTAATGACTCTTGGTGTTCCCGCTCACCTGGAACCTCCAGATGTAGTACTCGGCTGGGTCATGGCAGTCTTCCTCACCGTAGATGTCCCAGACTCCGTACGCGTGGAACTGCTCGGCTTCGAACGGCACGATAACGGTCGTGATTCGGTATACGTAGCCGTAGCCTGTGGCAGGGTCGACTCCACAGATCGATTCGCCAGCGATGCCGACACAGTTGCCCACCGTTCGACAACCCGCGTACGCAAGTGGCTTGCTTTGCGCGAGGGCAAGTTCTTGTTTTGCGACGTCGAGCAATTTCTGACTGACGGTAATTACCTTGGATACCGCTCGGTATACCGAACCAGCTGGAGGGATCCAAATCCCTCTTTCGTTTCCCGACAACCCGTCGGGGTCCGGCGACAGGCCGATCCCATTTGCCGGCGCGGTCGACAGGAAGAACATCGCGAGCAGAATCGAAAGAGCAGCCCCGCGTTTGATGAGTCGCATAACGAACCCCCCAAAGGCTCCCCAGAAACGGAGCCATCGCCGGTTCCCTGGATCTCCGAGCAACTGAAATTCCGATAGTTCCCGTTCGACACGCTTCAGGTCGAACGGTGTGCGGTCGTACCGTCATCCAGACCGGCCCAGGTGCCGACCAGAAACGCGACGTCCGCGTTGTGCTGCATTGGGTATACGCACGAACTCCCGTCGCGTTTCACTATTTTTCGGGCGGCAGGTGGTGCCGGCCCGCGCGTCTACTCGGCCCGGAGCGCGGGAGCGGGCCGCGTCCGTCCCGCGATCACGCCGGTGATCGCCGCGATGTCATTCGCCAGAAGGCGCCCCCGGGATCGTGACCAGCAGTTGCACCGACGGCGTTACCTTCGGGCAGCGTCCCCAGCTGGCGCGCGAATGCCGTCCATGCCAGGCGCCCGGCCATGAGCCCAAACGGCAGACCGGGGCCCGGCGTCTCGGCTATCGGACGCGAGGTCGGGACGGCCGCTCGTTTGCTTTGAAAGCATGAGTCTGCTTGATGACAACGATTCGTCGAGCTACCGGAATGAAGCGCTGGACGAGCACCGCTCGCCGCGCCCGCACTACCTTCCCGTCCTGACGGCCCTCGAACAGATCGGCATCGACGCCTCGCCCGCAAGGTCGAGCTTCGCGAGGTGGTCCAGCGGTCGCGCGGCGTCACCTTCACGATGCGAACCGAAGGAGCCGATCGCGAGCGCACCTTCCCCCTCGACCTGGTGCCGAGGATCATCCCGGCCGACGAATGGGCTCACGTCGAGGCCGGGCTGCGCCAGCGCGTTCGCGCGCTCGACCTGTTCCTCGACGACGTCTACGGCGAGCAATCGATCCTGCGCGATGGGGTCGTGCCCTGGGACATGGAGCTGTCCTCGCCGCAGTTCCAGCGTCGCGCCTGGGGGATACGACCGCGCCCGTCGTCGTCGCCGGACGCGCTCCGCGCGCCGCGAACGAGATCGCTCTCGGCGCGAAGACGATGCGCGACGCGCACACCCACATCGGTGCGACCGTTCACGCGTCGATCTCGGCGATCGAAGGTGGCGGTGCGTCATTCACCGTCGTCGGCACCGTCGTGGTGGTCGCGTGGCAAGCGACGACGTTCGTGTCGGCCGCGCTGCTGATCGGCTTACCGGTCGGGATCGTTGTCGGGCGTCTCGTGTGGACTGCGTTCACCCAACAGCTCGGGACCGTCGCTAATCCGGTTACGCCGGCGGTGCGTGTGCTCCTGACGATTCCGGCGGCAGTCCTGCTCGCGAACATCATCGCGGCGGTTCCGGCCGTGATCGCGGGCCGGATGAAGCCGGCGCTCGCGCTGCGCGCGGAGTAGAGCGAGTCAACAAAGCCCGGCTGGTACCTACATCGCCTGGTTCAAGAACCTGTGGAAGGGGTCCCGCGCCGGATCCTGCTGCCACTCGTACTCGGTGAGGTTCGCGATCAATTCGGCTCGTTCTCGTCCCCAGAGCCTCGCGATGACCGCGAGCGCCATGTCGGTCCCGGCCGACACGCCGGACGAAGTGACGAATGGACCGTCTTCGACCCAGCGCGCTTCCTCGACCCACGCGACCTTCTCACCCTGGGAGCGCGCGAAGTCGAAGAACTGTTTGTTCGATGTGGCGCGCCGTCCGTCCAGCAGCCCTGCTTTCGCGAGCAACGCGGACCCCGTGCAGACCGACATCGTGATCTCGGCGGCGGCCGCGCGGTCGCGCAAGAAAGAGATGATGGGCGCGTCGAGCAGCGCGCGCGTGCCGAGACCACCGGGCACGAGGATCAGGTCCAGGTGCGGGCAGTCGCCGAAGCCGTGTTCGGCGACGGTCGTCGGGCCCGGCCACGAACGCACGGGGCCCGGTGTCTCCGCGACGGTGACGATCCGCAGCTCGGGTCCGATACATCCGAACATCTCGAGCGGACCGTACAGATCGAGGAGTTCGAAGTTCTCGTACAGCACCGCACCGAGCACACGGCCCGCTCGTTCGTCACCCATCAGCTCGTCCCCCTGAGCGGACCGCGGAAGGCGTCCGACGGTCTTACTTGCCCTTCTTCGCCTTCTTCGCGGCGCGCTTCTCCTTGAGGCTTCTCTTGGGCTTCTTGCCCTTGTCCTTCGGGCTGGGGCCTCTGTCCTTCGATCCCATGACGGCTCCTTCTTCGTCCGCGATCGGGCTCAATGCTAGCAAGCGGTGCTAAGAAGCATGCCGCCGAAGCGGGCCATCCCAGGCGAAAGCCGCGGTCGGAACGACAGATGACGCGACCCGGTCTCGACACAGGGCCCAACCAGCACTGAAAATCGATGCGTATGGGTGCGTCCCAGGATCCGCGACCCGTCGTCGAGGGGATCGAGCCCGCCTACCTCGGCCTCGGGCGCGTCTTCGCGCTCGCGCGCGACGCCGTGATCGTCGGCGACGCCACGTCCGGACGGATCGTTCTCTGGAACGCGGCCGCAGAATCGATCTTCGGATACACCGCAGACGAAGCCCGCTCGATCCTCATCGAGGAATTGGTGCCCGACGACCTTAAGGAGCGCCACCGCGACGGTCTCGCCGCATACGGCCGGTCGGGCCACGGGGCGCTGATCGATTCCGGGCACATCGTTGAGCTGCCGGCCCGGCGCAAGGATGGGACGGCGCTGACCGTGGAGCTATCCCTCACCCCTATCGAGAGTGATCGCATTGAGGGCCGATACGTCATGGCCATCGTGCGCGACGTCACCGAACGCAAACAGATGGAGGACGCTCTCCGCAGCCACGCCGACGAGCTCGAACGGTCGCGCGCGGATCTGAACACAGCGCTCGGAGCGTTGCGCTCCGTCAACCAGGAGCTCGCCGATCTCGCCGCCGTGGCGGCGCACGAGCTCGCGAATCCCTTGAGCGTTCTCGTCGGTTTCTCGTCCCTCCTCGAGGAGCATTGGGACGAGACCAGCGATACGGACAAGAGGCGATATGCGGCCGCGATCCACCGGCAGGTGAAGCGCATGACGAAGCTCGCCTCCGATCTGCTCACCATGTCGCGGCTCGAGGCGGGCGCGATCGACGCACAGCCCAGTGCCACCGACGTGGGCAAAGCCCTTCAGACGGTTCTGGAAGACGTGGGTGCCGACGGCGAGACCGTCGACGTTTCGTTCCCCGCCCGTCTGCGCGCGTACGTGGACCCCGATCATTTGAACCGAATGCTTCTGAACTACATCTCGAACGCGATCAAGTACGGGAGTTCCCCGGTCACGGTCGCGGCCGCTGCGGTCGGCGACGTCGTCGAGATCCGCGTGTGCGACGGCGGCGATGGAGTCCCGGAGGAACTGGTCCCCCGCCTGTTCGGTCGATTCGTTCGCGGGTTGCGCGACGGGGCCGGCACGCCCGGATCCGGGCTCGGTCTGTCGATCGTACGAGGGCTGGCACGCACGAACGGCGGCGACGCATGGTACGAGGCGAACTTCCCGCGCGGGTCACGCTTCTGCTTGCGCCTGCCCGCCTCGGCTGCTTCCCACAGCTAGACGCGCGTCAAGCGATTCGAGCGGCGACCGAAGAAGAAGCGAGGCGGGCCTGCAGCCGTTGTTGGTTCCTCTTTCGCATGGGTAAGGGAGAGACAGAACCCAACGGCGGAAAGAGCGAGATCCGGGATCGCGTGGCCCGGGTGCTGGGATGCGCCGACTGGGGGCCGAGGAAAGGAGTTCGTCATGGCGCAGACGGTTGCGGATGTGATGACCAAGAACCCCGTTACGCTGTCCGGCGATTCCACCGTGACCGATGCGGCACGCAAGATGCGTGAGGCCGACATCGGTCCGGTACTCGTCGTCGACGACGACACGATCCAGGGCATAGTGACCGACCGGGACATCGTGGTCCGCGTCGTCGCCGAGGGGAAGGATCCCTCAAAGACGCCTCTTGAGTCGATCTGCAGCGAACGGCTGCTGACGCTGGCTCCGGAGAGTCCCGTCGGGGCCGCGATCGCCATGATGAAGGAGAAGGCGATCCGGCGCGTCCCCGTCGTGAAAGACGGTCACGCGGTCGGGATCGTCTCTCTCGGTGATCTGGCGGCCGATCGCGAACCGAAGTCCGCGCTCGGGAAGATCAGCGAGGCGCCGCCGAACAAGTAGCGCCACGAGCCGAAGCCCAGATCGGCGGGGCGTGTCCCAACGCCTCGCCGATCAGTGCGCGCAGTCGATCACGGTTTCGGCAGCAACAAGCAGCTATCGCCGAACTCGTGCCAGAGATAGCGCGTCTCGAGCGCCGTGTCGTACGCCTCTTGCACGAGGTCGGTTCCCGCGACGGACTCGAGAAGGCTCAGGTGCGGCGCATCCGGGCCGTGCCATCCCGTGACCAGTCCGTCGACCACGCGCGCCGGCCGCTCCGGACCCAGCACCAGATCGGTCCACCCTTCGCCGCCGACCATCGTCCCATCGGGCATCGCCGCGGTCTCGAGCGCGCGCGTTACTGTGGTGCCGACCGCGATCACGCGTCCGCCCGCCCGGCGCGTGTATTCGACGAGGCGTGCGGTCTGGTCGGGAACCCGGATGCGCTCGGGCTGGGGCATCTCGCTTTCCTCGAGCGACGACACGCCGCAGTGGAGAAGGATCGGCGCGATCGTCACGCCGGAGGTCACGAGCTCGGTGACGAGCTCGTGCGTGAAGGGCCGTCCGGCGCTCGGCATCTCGACGCTTCCGGGCTCGCGTCCGAAGATCGTCTGATACGCGGCGATCGGCCACCGGCCGCGGAGGTACCCGTAGGTGATGGGACGTCCATAGCGCGCGAGGTAGGCCTCGACGGGCGCTTCGACGCCGACGATCGCGACCCACAACCGGCTTCCGACGCGCACGGACGCATTCGGATGCGCGGAGCGGAGGGTCAAAGGCACGCCGCCGGGAAGGGCGATCTTCTGGCCGGCGGCCGCCTCCCGGAACGGCCGCGACCCGTCGGCGCTTCGCAGCTCGACGATCCACGTGCCCGCTGCGAGCGGCGCGGAGAAGTGGACGGCGACCCGTCGCGCGCCCAGAGTTCCGTCGACGGCCGCGGCGATCGTCTGCGATGTGTTGACGACCAGGAGGTCGCCGGCGCGTAAGAAACGTCCGATGTCGCGGAAGGACGCGTGTTCGATACCGTCCGGCGACGCGACGAGCAGGCGCACGTCGTCACGCGTGAGGCCGCGCGCCTCCGGCGGTTCGGCGGCCGACAGCTCGTCCGGCAGCGTGAAGCGCGGAGCCGGCGCGGGCTCCACCGCCGTGTTCATCGCGTTGCTCCCGCCAGCACGTCGCTCGCCCGGTAGCGTCCGCTGACCGGCCGCTCCTCGATGAGGCGGAGCAGTGCGGGAACGACGGTCTCCGGCGCGGGCCGGTCGGAGATGTCTTCGCCGGGGTACGCGGCTTGATGCATCGCGGTTCGCATGTCGCCGGGATCGAACGCGTAAAAGGCGATCCCAGGCTCCTCGGCCGCCGCCACGGCGGTGAGCTGATCGAGCGCCGCCTTCGACGCGCCGTAGCCGCCCCATCCCGGGTACGCCTCGACCGCCGCGTCGGAGCTGATGTCGGCGACGATTCCGGCCGACGCGTGCAGTTGCGGCAGCACGAGCTGGATCAGAGCCAGCGGTGCGACCGCGTTGACTCGGAAAACCTGCTCTAATTCCACGAGCGAGTAGCGCGCGAGCGGCGGGAGCGGGGAGGGGCCGAGGTCGCTCGCGTTGTTCACGAGCAGATCCACCCGTCCGGCGCTTCGGGCCGCTGCGGCGAGAGCGTCGCGATGGTCCGGGTCGGAAACGTCGCCGGGGATCGCGACGACGGCGGCCGCGCCTTCCAGAGTGCCGACCGCGTTCTCGAGAGCCTCCGCGTTGCGTCCGTCGAGGATGAGGCTCCATCCCCTCCGAGCCAGCGCGCGCGCGAGAGCCAGCCCGAATCCACGAGAAGCGCCGGTGATCAATGCTACGGGCATCGCGTCCTCCGTCCTGTCGTCTTGCTTTTGTTGCTAGACTAGAAGTTGAAGTTAGCTTCAAGTCAAGTAAACGCTCGCGAGGAGGCCGAAATGCCCCGGGATCTTCTAACCGTCTCGGACGTGGCCGAACGCAGCGGCTTCGCGGCCTCCGCCTTGCGCTTCTACGAGAAGGAGGGACTGATCAAGGCACGCCGCACGAGCGGTGGTCAGCGTCGCTACGAGCGCGGTGTTTTGCGGCGCCTCGCGTTCATCCGCGCGGCGCAGCACGTGGGGCTGTCGCTCGACGAGATCAAGAAGGCGCTCGCGACGCTGCCGGCCTCGCGCACGCCGACGCGCGCGGATTGGGCACGGATCTCGCGTTCGTGGCGCGTGCGACTCGACGAGGAGATCGTCGCCTTGATCGCGCTGCGAGACGGCCTGGATTCCTGCATCGGGTGTGGTTGCTTGTCGCTGCAGACGTGCCGGTTGTCGAACCCGCAGGACGTCGCCGCGGTGGACGGGCCGGGTGCCGTCTACCTTCCGAAATGGTTGCGCGAACCGCTCCCGGCAAGCTGAAAGTGAACGTGCGGCGGATGAATCGTGGTTCAGGTCAACACGGGCGCTTGAAGGGTGTATAAACACCCATAAGGGATGTCGCGCGCCTTGGGGCGACAGGGGCTTCGATGCACAACGCCGACGAGCGACAATCTCCCCCTAGCGGTGATGACGCGCGTCCGGAACCGGGGCACGCAGAGACCTCCAAGGCCCGGCGCGGTGACCAAACGCGAAGCCGCATCCTCGACGCTGCGGAGGAGGTGTTCGGCCGGCGCGGTTATCACGGCGCATCCATCGTCGAGATAACCCGCCAGGCGGGCGTCGGGCTCGGCACCTTCTATCTCTACTTCCCGAGCAAGCTCGATATCTTCAAACACCTGCTGCGCACGCGGCAGGCGGAGTTCATCCAGGAAACCCGCCGCGCGGCAGAAGGAGCAACCGACCAGCGGACGGTCATCCAGAACGCGTTCCGCGCGTACTTCGACTGGATGTCCGAGCGGCCGACCCTTCTACGGATGTTCCGCGAGGCGGAGTTCGTGGATCCGTCGCTCCTCGCCGAGCTGTACCGCGCCCCGGCGAAGTCCTACATGGACCGGCTGATCCGCGCGATGGAGCACGGATACGTGGACAAGCTCGACCCCGAGGTGCTTACGTGGTGCCTCATGGGGATGGCCGAGTTCTGCACGCTCCGCTGGATCGTGTGGCCGCGCGACGATGAGTTCGACCAATCGCGGTACGAGGCGTTCGTCGAGATCTTCTCGCGCGCCCTCGGCCTCGGATCGCGATCCACGTCGACCCCGTAGGGGTCACTCGTCGACCGGCGTCGCGCGCGCCTTCTTGATCGCGCCGCGCGCTTTCTTGCTCGCCAGACGCTTTTCCCGCGCGCCGGCCGTCGGCTTCGTCGGAACCCGAGGAGGCGGCGGCGGGCGCAGCGCCGAGGCGAGGAGCCGGCGCATCGCTCCGAGTGCGGCCTCCCGGTTCTGCACTTGCGATCGTTCGCCTTGCGCCACGACGCGGATCCGGCCGCGCGCATCAAGCCGCGATCGCAACGCGCGCGTCGCGCGGCGGCGCTGCGCGTCGGTCAGCGACGGCGAATGCGCGACGTCGAACGCCACCTCGACGCGCGTCGCGCGGCGGTTCACGTTCTGGCCGCCGGGGCCGCCGCTGCGCGAGAACCGCACCGCGAGCTCCGACTGGGGGATCGTCACACCTCGTCCGACGTCGAGGTCGGGCATGACCTAGAAGCGCGCCTCTCTCTTGGCGAGCATCGCGCGCATCGCCTCGGTCGCCTGGCCCGAACGGATCGCCGCGACGAACCGCTCGATGCTGCGCGCCGCGGCTTCGCGGTAGGCCCCATCGGTCCAGTCGCGCAGGACACGCTTCTGCTGGACGAGGGCCGCCGGGGCGTTCCGCGCGAACTCCTGGGCCCACGACAGAGCGGCCGCATCCAGCCCGTCGTCGGCGACCCGATTGACGAGCCCGATCCGGTGCGCCTCCGTCGCGTCGATCATCGTGCCGTCGAAGACGAGCGCGGCTGCGTGTCCGAGACCGCAGATCTGCGCGAGCCACCACGCGTCGATGACGCTCGGGATCCCGACCTTGATCTCCGGCATCCCGAAGCGCGCGGTGCGTGTCGCGACGCGTACGTCGCACGCGCCGGCCACTTCGAGGTGCGCGCCCACGCACGGTCCATCGATCGCCGCGACGACCGGCGCGTCGAGGTCGCGGATCGCGCGGCAGGCCGTGTGCAACGCTGTGATGAAGCGCCGGGCCGTTACCTCGTTGAACTCCACCATCTCGCGGACGTCGGCACCGGCGCCGCCGCAGTGGAGGACGACCGCGCGCGGGGGGTCGGCGGCGATCCCGGTGAATGCATCGGTCAGCGCCGCGATCAGTTTCGAGCCGAGGAGATGCAGCGGCGGCGCCGCGAGCCGGATGATCTCGACGTCGCCGCGCCGCTCCCGATCGATCATCGTCGGTGGTTTCGTCTGCGCGAGGCCCAGATCCCGGCGGCGAAGCCGGCCGAGAACAGCGCCGCCGCGCCGAGCGCGGACGGGACGCCGATGAGCAGGGCGCGACGGCGGGTGCGGAGCTCGTGCACGGGCCACCCTCTGGCGCGCGCGATCCTGCGGAGCGAGTGGTCCGGGTTCACCGCGTGCGGGTGACCGACGGCCTCGAGCAGGGGAAGATCGTTGATCGAATCCGAATATGCGGCGGAGTCGCGCATCTCGATGTTGCGCGCGCCGGCGATCTCCTCGGCGATCTTCGCCTTCGCCGGCCCGTGCGCGATCTCGCCGACGAGCTCTCCCGTGTAGCGCCCGCTGTCGTCGATCCCGGCCACGGTCCCGCGCGCACCCGTCATGTCGAGCCCGCGCGCCACCATCTCGGCGAGCTCCTGCGGAGCGGCGGTCAGCAGGTACGTCTCGTCGCCGGCCTCGCGGTGACCGCGGATGATCTGCTCGAGCTCGGGATAGACGCGCGGGAGAACGCGCTCTTCCGCGATCTCCCGTCCGAGCGCGCGCAGCTCTTCGGCGTAGCGCCCTTTCACGAACTCGAGGGCGGCGTTGCGCGACTTCTCCATCCCAGCCCGGCTCTCGGAACCAACGAGCTGGAAGGCGACCTGACCCCACGCCAGCCGCGCGATGTCCCGCGCGCGATAGAAATCGCGCTCGTACAGCCCGCGGGCGAGCAGGAACAGGCTCGAACCGGGGACCAGCGTCTTGTCGAGATCGAAGAAGGCGGCCCGTACCACGGGATTACTTTACCCCGCGGTCAGCGAGACTTCGGTTCCACCCGCCCACCCGCGCGTTCGCGGAAGCTCGCCATGCCGAGCTCCTCGTACAGGTCGGCCGCGCGGTCGAGAAGCTCCGCGGCCTTCGCGCGATCCGTTGGATCGTCGGAGGACATGAGCAGCTCGCCGTACTCGCGCAGGGAATGGGCCAGGTACGGCCGTGCGTGCATGCGCTCGTTCATCTCGACGGCGTCGGCGAAGTGGCGAGCGGCGTCGGCCCGCCGTCCTATCGTCCCGGCCAGGATCCCGAGGTAGCGCGCGGCCGACCCGAAGCAGACGATCGCCGGCCCGGCCACGATCGTGCGCGACGCGTACGGCACGAAGAGATCGTAGAGGACCTTCGCGCGAGCAACGTCGCCCAAGCGCGCGCACGCCTGCGTGAGCATCGTGAGCGTCAACAGCCACGTCGTGTCGCGTGGGATGTCGGCGAAGTCGTTGGCGGCGGCCTGTTCGAACGCCGCGCGTGCGTCGTCGTACCGTTCGTTGATGGCGTAGATGTAGGCGAGGGCCGCGCGGATCGCGAGCGTGTCGGGGAACTGCTCGGCGTAGGCGCGGATGGCGGGTTCCATCTCGAGGAGCCGGCCCTGGTGCTCGCGCAGCGTCATCAGCTGTGTGGCGAAGAACTGAACCGCGTTCTCGCCTTGCGTGCGGCTTCCGATCTCGAGCGCGCGCTGCATCAGCGTCTCCGCCTCCTCGAGGCGTCCTTCGAGCGACGCGCGCATCGCGCCGAAGACCTCGGCGAACCACAGCTGGTACGGCTGCTTCAGCTCCTCCGCGAGCGCCGAGTACTCGTCGATCTGTTTGGCGACGGCGGCAAGGTCGCCGAGCTCGACGAGCGACACGATCCGCCAGCGGTGGCCGAGCAGGGTGAGATCCCGGTCGCCGACGCTCTGGGCGAGCTCGAGGATCTCGGTCGCGACCTCCAGGCGTTCGTCGAGCGTCTCCGGCCCCCACAGCGCGAACCGCCGGGCGCTCAGCGCGTACGCGAGCGCGCCGGTGTCGTTCACGCGCCGCGCCATCTCTACCGCCTGGCGGCCGAGATCGATGCGCCGCTCTTCCTCTTCGGAGAAGTAGAGCGCGACGGCGAGGCGTCCGAGGACGCGGGCGCGCATCCCGCTGTCGGCGTCGCCCAGGATCTCGAGCGCTTCCTCGAGCAGAGCGACCAGCTCCACGTCGACGGTGAACGGCGGGATGTCGAAGGTCTGTCCGCCGCCGAACCCGACCGCCGCGTGGCCCATCTGCTCGCCCATCCGCTGCTCGCGCGCGATCGACGCCGCGTCGACGAACGCGGCGCGCGCGAGGACGGATTCCCCGGCGCGGACGCGCACGTCGCCGAGCGACAGCATCAGGTTGCAGCGCAGCACGGGGTCGTTCTCCGACGCGTCGAGCGTGCGCAACGCGGCCTGGTACCAGCGCGCGGCCTCCTCGTGGGCGACGACGGCGGAGGCTTGGTGGCCGGCGCGCACGAACGCGGCGAGCGCGGCCTCGATCAGCGTCTCGTCGGCTCCCTGCAACGGCCGCACGACGTCGGACAGTTCGAGCGCGCGTTCGAAGTGCAGGGCGATCTGCGAGAAGAACTCCGGGCGGTCTCCCGCGCGGTCGTCGAGCCACTCGGCCGCGGCACGATGCATGCGGTAGCGGTCGGCCTTCGAGACAGAGCTGTACGCGACCTCGCGGATCAACGCGTGATGGAAACGGAACTGCCGCGTGCCGAGGAACGAGCTCGATCCCTCTTCTTCGACGAACCCGCGTGTGCGGAGGACGCGCAGCGCCGTGGCGATGGCGGCCGCCTCGCCGCTTCCCGAGACCGCCCAGACCGCGGCGTCCCAGAAGACGTCTCCGATCGCGGCGGAGCACTGCGCGACGCGCTTCGCCTCGGACGCGAGCAGATCGAGGCGCGCCGAGATCAACGCCTGCAAGGAGTGCGGGATCCCGCCCGCGGCGCCCTCCTCGGCGGCCATCGCCGCGATCTCCTCGAGGAAGAGCGGGTTTCCCTGGCCGCGCGCGGCGATCGATCGCTCGATGTGCTCGGCCCAGGTGGCGCCGGCTTGCTCGCGGAGATTCGCGATCAACGCGCGGCTTTGCTCGGCGGAAAGCGCCTCGAGAGCGACGAGCGCGGCGTGCTCCTGGCCGAGCAGGTCGGCGACCCGGTCGCGCAGCTCGGAGCGTCCGGTACAGACGATGACGAGCGGCACACGGTCGATCGTGTCGGCGAGCTCGAGGACGGTCTCCATCAGCGTCTGCGTGCCCCACTGAAGGTTGTCGAGCACCAGCACCGCCGGGCCCTCCTGCGAAAGACCTTCCATGTAGCGGCGCAGCGCCCACACGAGCTCGGGGCCGGACGGCGCCGTGCGACGCAGCGCACCGAGGAGGGGAGCGAGCTGCGCCTCGATGACGGGGACCTCGGCCTCGAGGTGACGTGACTCGAGCCGCTTGCGGAGCTTCCGCGCGGCGGCGTCGGGCGGATCGAGATCCGAGATCTGCGCCTCGGCGCGAACGATCTCGATCATCGGCATCCAGGGCGAGCTCTCGCCGTACGGTGGGCACGTTCCACGGTAGACGGCCGCGCGGCCGGTCGTGCGTGCCGCGAACTCGTCGACGAGCCGCGTCTTCCCGATGCCCGGCTCGCCGATCACGACGACCATTTGCGGCTTCTGGTCGCGGATCGCGCGTTCGACCACGGCGGTCAGCGCTTCGAGCTCGCCTTTGCGACCGACGAAAGGTGAGCGGGGCCGCAGCCGGCGCGTCGTCAGGGTCTCGGCAGGCCAGCCTTGCATCGGCTCGGCCTTGCCTTTGATCTCGATCGCGCGGGGCACGCCGAACTGGACGACCTCCCGCGTCAGCATCATCGTCTCGCGGCCGACGACGATCTCGCCGGGGGCCGCGGCCTGCTCGAGCCGGGCGGCCGTGTTCATCACGTCGCCGGTGGCGAGCGCCTCGGCGCTGGCGAGCGCGACGCCGGTGTTGATCCCGATCCGCGTGACGAGCTCGACGCCGAACCGCGGGCGCAGGGTGTCGTTCAGGCCGGCGAGCGCGTCGTGCATCGCGAGCGCGCACCGGACGGCGCGCTCGGCATCGTCTTCGTGGACATTCGGGATCCCGAAGACGGTGACGACCGCGTCCCCGATGAACTTCTCGACGACGCCGCCGAAGCTCTCCGAGAGCTTGCGCATCCGGTCGAAGTAGGCGCCGAGGACCGCCTGGAAGCCTTCGGGATCGAGCCGTTCCCCGAGCGCCGTCGACCCGACGAGATCACAGAAGAGAACCGTCACGAGCTTCCGCTCGGCCGGTTCCCGCGCGTTTCCCCCGTCTTCCACGAGTCTCCTAATCCCCTAAAACCCCCGTCCGGCGCAATCATCCCACAATCGCCGGACGAGGAAGACTTCGCACCGGGATGCCCCGACGCCTTGGGGCTCTTCCCTAAGGTTCGGTCGGGACGAGCAGGGCGGAAAAGACCGAGGCCGCGGCAAGAAAGGCGACCCAGGCCGCGGCCGTGACGCCGGCGTCGTTGGCGCCGATGCAGCCGGCGGCGGCGACCGCCGCGCAGGCGAGCGCCCGGCGGGCGGTGGGCCGTCCCCACAAACCGCGTCCGAGCAGGCTCGGGCGGCGCCATGCGATGAGCGCGAGCGACCCCGCGCACGCGATGATCGCGCCCATCCAATAGGAGAGGGCGAGCAGCCGTCCGGCGGCCCCCGCCTTGCGCCCCAGGATCTCGCCGCCCGCGCCGCCGCCCACCGCCTGCGCCACGTGCGTGCCCGTCTCGCGTAGGAGGTCGACGGCGACAACCAGACCGCCGGTCAGGATCGTCACGATGGCGATACCGATCGCGGCGCGCAGGTCGAAGCGGCGACCGGTCGCGAGGAAGACCAGGAGCGCGAACGCGGGAACCGCGGCCGGGACGGCGCCGAACTTCGCGCCGGCCTGCGGGGCGACCATGATCCCGGCGGCGAGTGCAAGCGCACCACCCATCAGAAGGATGCGTCGCGGCGTGAGGAGCCGGTCGGCGAACGCCGCGGCCGAGAAGAGAGCGGCGCCGATCACGACACCCATCGCGTCGTTCCCGATCCCGTGGAAGCGCGCGCCTTCCGCGATGAGGTACGAGAGCGGCGACCGTTCGGCGAGCGCGCCGCCGGCGAGCAGGTCGGCGAGGATCGCGACCGCGGTGACGCCGAGGAGGCCGGTGATCGCTGCGCGCGATCCCGCGACGGCACGGAGGACCAGCGCGCCGCCGATCGCGACCGCTGCGACGGTGATGGCCGTCGGCGTGAGTCCGTCCATCCCGAGCAGTGGCTCGACGAGGAGGACGAGCGGCACCGCCGCGACCGCGATCAGTCCGGTGTCGAGGAGCGGGCGCCACGTCGTCGGAAGACCGCGCGCGCGCCCGCTGCGTCCGCGTCCGGCGATAACGGTGAGGAGGGCGAGAACCGTGAGCGCCGCACCGGTGATCACCGTGCCGCGCATCAGTGGCCCGCGTACGAGGCTCGCGTGCAGGAGGGCGCGCTCGAAGGAGGCGAGGGCGCCGGGTGCGCCGGCGCGCGGAACCGAGCGCATCGCGTTGCCCGTCATCGTGTCCGGTCGGTCGACGCCGGCCCGGTCGAGGATCGTCGCCGTGATGTCGGCGATCGTGACGACGCCCTCGCGTTCGGTCGACGCGCTCGTGAGCGTCCCCGGACGGATGCGGGGACCGGTCACCGCGGTCACCGAGAGGAACCTCCGCAGCTCCCGGCGCTGTTGCGGAGGAGCTAGTGAGGCAACGATCAGCGTGTCGTCCCCGGTGAGTCCCGCCCGCACCAGCGCGAGGAACGCGTCCGCGCGCGTCATCGCCAGTCTCATCCATCGGTCGCGGCGGGCCGGATCTCTGCCGTACGCGTGCTCGACGCGCGCGGTGTCGCCGAAGTCCGTGACGACGACCCTGGAGGTTCGCAACGCCGCGTCGATCGTTCCGGCGGCAGCCGGCAGATCGACACGCGCGCGTGTCGGGAACGCGGCATCGATGCGTTCGGGAAGTCGCTGCGCACCTGTGTGCGTCAGGTCCGAGCCCGGAGAGAAGGCGCCGATCTCGGACGCGACCACGGAGGTCTCCACGTTCGCGCGGTCGAGCGCACCGAGCATCGCCGTCGCGTCGCCCTTGCGCGAGATCCGTCCCGCGCCGAGCGTTTGATAGGCGAACGCGCGCGCGGCGGCGGGATCGGAGGGGTTTTCGGCGGTCCTCGTCGACAGGAGGGCGACCCCGCCCGCGCCTAGCACTCGGTTCAGGACCGGCAGATCCGGGGATAGCCAGTCGCTCAAACGGGTGCCGTCGAGCGTGACGAGAACGACGCGTCCGGAGGGCGCGGCGGCCGCCGGCAAAGTCTGGATACAAAGGATCGCGCTGATGCTTGCGGCGGCGAGCAGGCGTCGCACGACGGCAAGTGTAGCCCTCATGTCGCACGATGTAGGATGCGCCGCGCATGATCGAGGAATCCGTCCTGCGCGACGTGCTCGGCGCCGCGCTCGCGACCGGCGGCGAGTTCGCGGAAGTCTACGCCGAGACGCGTCGTTCGGCGTCCATCCGGCTCGAGGACCGCAAGGTCGAGGAGGTCACCACCGGACGCGACCGCGGCGCCGGCGTGCGCGTGGTTCGCGGTTCATCCACCGCGTACGCCTACACCAACAGACTCGATCACGACGCCCTCCTCGACGCCGCACGCGTGGCGGCGGCATCGCTCAGGGATCAGCCGCAGGCGGAGGTTCGCGATCTGACGCGGGCGCCCGAGCGCACCTTGAATCGGATCGCCGTCGATCCCGACTCCGTCGAAACGAAGCGCAAGGTCGACGCCGTGCGCGAGATCGACGACGCCGCGCGCGAGGTCTCGGGCGAGGTTCGCCAGGTCATCGCCGGCTACGCCGAGGGTTCGCAGGACGTCCTCATCGCGAACTCGGAAGGGTTGCTCGCGGCCGACACGCGCGTACGTACGCGGTTGTCGTGCACCGTCGTCGCATCGCGTGACGGCGTCGTCCAGACGGGAGCGTGGAACCCGGGGGCGAGCGCCGGCTTCGAACTCCTCGATCAACATCCGCCGGCGCACGTCGGACGCAAGGCCGCACAGCAAGCCATCGTGATGCTCGACGCGATCGGCGCACCGGCCGGCGAGATGCCGATCGTGCTCGCGCCCGGCGGCGGCGGCGTCCTGTTCCACGAGGCGAGCGGGCACGGCCTCGAAGCCGACCTGATCCAGAAAGAGGCGAGCGTCTACCGCGACCGCACGGGTGAGAAGATCGGCAGCGATCTTCTGTCGGCGGTCGACGACGGATCCGTTGCCGGGTTGTGGGGCTCCTTCGCGTTCGACGACGAGGGGACGCCGTCGCAACGAACGGTCCTCTTCGAGAAGGGCGTCCTTACGGGTGCGATGACCGATCTCTTGCGCGCACGGACGATGGGCCTGAACCGTACCGGTAACGGCCGCCGGCAGTCGTATGCGCACCTGCCGATCCCGCGGATGACGAACTCGAACATCCTGCCGGGCGACGACGATCCGGAAGCGATCGTGCGCGACGTCAAGAATGGGCTCTACGCGAAGACCTTCGCCGGCGGGCAGGTCAACACGGCGACAGGAGACTTCGTCTTCGGCCTGTCCGAGGCCTATCTGATCGAGAACGGCGAGCTCACGAAACCGGTGCGCGGGGCCAACCTGATCGGGAACGGACCCGACGTCATCGCTCGCATCGACGCGGTCGGCAGCGATTACGAGGTCTGGTGGGGCGTGTGCGGCAAGGAAGGACAGGGCGTCCCGGTCACGTGCGGGATGCCGACGCTCCGCATCGCGCGCATCACGGTCGGGGGGACGGGATGAGCGAGACGGCCGACCTCCTCGCGCTCGCGCGACGCGCGCTGGGCGCCGCCCGGAAAGGCGAGGCCGTTGAGGCGTTCGCCTCGTGGGGCCGCGAGACCGAGGTGAAGGTCTACAACGGCGAGGTCGAGTCGCTCGTCAGCGCGGAAGCGCGGGGCGTCGGCGTCCGGTTGATCGTCGACGGTCGTCTCGGCTACGCGTACGCCGCCGACCCCGACGAGCGTGAGCTGGAGGACATCGTTGAGCAGGCGCGCACCAACGCGGCGCTCGCCACGCGCGACGACGGCAACGTGCTTCCCGAACCGCGGCCGATCGAGCCGCTCGAGGGCATCTTCCTCCCCGACATCCTGTCCGCGACTCCGGAGCAGAAGGTGGAGCTCGCGCTCGCCGCCGAGCGCGCGTGCCGCGCGGCCGACGCGCGCGTGAAGGGCGTCGAGAGCGCGCAGTACGGCGAGGGCATCGGCCGCGTTGCGATTGCGTCGTCCTCGGGCATCGAGGCGACGAGCGAGCGCGGCGACTGCTGGTCGGCCGCCGTCGCACTGGCGGCCGACGGAGACGAGACCCAAACCGGTTTCGGGCTCAGCATCGCGCGTCGCCCCGGCGACCTGGCCGTGGAGGACAGCGGCCGCGAAGCCGCCCAGCGAGCCGTCCGCCTGCTCGGCGCGCGCAAGCCCGCCACGGCGCGGATGCCGGTGATGCTCGACCCGTTCGCGGCGGCGTCGTTCCTCGGCGTCGTGGTCGCCGGCCTGTCGGCGGAGGCCGTGCTCAAGGGTCGTTCGCTGTTCGCGGAGAAGATCGGCCAGAGGATCGCGTCCGAACACCTGCGGCTGCACGACGACGGCCGCGACCTACAGGGGGCCGGCGCGGAGCCGTTCGACGGCGAAGGCGTGCCGACGCAGCGCACGCCTTTGATCGAAGAGGGCGTCCTGCGGGGCTTCCTACACAACAGCTACACGGCCGCGCGGATGAACGCGGCATCGACCGGCAACGCCGGCCGGGCCGGCTTCAAGTCGACGCCCGGCGTCTCGACGACGAATCTGGTCGTGTCGCCCGGGCCGGACACGCCGGAGGTCCTCGCCGCGCGCGCGGGCAGGGTCCTTTTGGTGCAGGACCTCATCGGCGTGCACTCCGGCGCGAACCCGATCTCGGGTGACTTCTCCGTCGGGGTGAACGGCGTCGTCCTCGAAGGCGGCGAGGTCACCGGCGGCATCCGCGAGGCGACGATCGCCTCGACGATCATCGACATCCTGCTGGGTGTGGCCGCCGTGGGAAGCGACCTCCGGTACCTGCCGTTCGGCGGGTCGATCGGCACACCGTCGATACTGATCGGCGAGATGACGGTCGCGGGAACCTAAGGTGCCGGCGAAGAAGCGATCCCGACCGGCGGCATCCAAACGGGCGCCGGCGCGCAAGCCCGCGCGGAAGATCGCCCGTAGGCCCGTTCGGGCGCCAAAGGCTGCGCGCAAGGCGGCCGCGAAGCCCGCGCGCAAAGCGGCCGCGAAGCCGGCGCGTAAGGTGACCACGAGGTCCCCGCGCAAGGCCACCGCGAAACCCGCGCGCAAACCGACACGAGCAGCGAAGCCGAAGCGCGTTACGGGAGCAGCGAAGACGCGTCGCCGCGGACGCGGCGTCGCGACGCTTCCGATCCCGCCGGCGCGCGCGCGGGGCCCGAAGCGCCGGCGCCGGACGCCGAAGGCGCCGGAGATCATCCCGCAGATCGTTATCGAGGACGAGCCGCAACCCACCGAAGCACTCGCCCCGGAAACGCCGGCCGAGATGTCCGACGGCGAACGACAAGACACACGCCGCTACATGGCCGTCGTTTCCGAGATCGAGGGCACGGAGCCGTTCCCCGCGCAGGAGTCCGCTCCGCTCTTCCCGCACCGCGTGCCATCGGCCGAGGTCGAGACGTACGCAACCGACATTCCGATCGCGCTCGGTGCGGCTTTACTCGCCGCGTCGGTCTTCTTCCCTTGGTACAAGGGCCCGAGCGGGTTCCCCGTCTCGGTCACGGGATGGGCGAGCGGTTCGCTCGGGCCGCTCCTGGTGTTCCTCGGTGCAGGATCGATCATCCTCGTGGCGCTCCGACGCGTGGGAGTGACGGTGAGCTTGCCGGTCGAGGAATCGCTCGTCCACGAAGCGGCCGGCTGGCTGGCGCTCGTCGCTGCGGTGGTGAAGAGTCGATGGCGTCCGAACGTCCTCGGCATCCAGATCGCAACGTCGTACGGTGTCTGGATCGCGATCGGCGCCGCCGCGCTGCTCGTCGTGCTTGCGGGGCGCATGTCGCCGCGCGCGCCCCTCGTTCTGCGGCCGGGCTGGCACCGGGCGCGCGGTGGAACGCTCGGCGCGGCGCTGCTCGTCGTCATGGTGGCCGGTGCCGCGGCGTTCGGCGTCGTGAACTCGCCGTCGACGAGTGGCGCGAGGTCCGGGCCTAGAGAGTTTCCCGGCACCGTGAGGAACAAGCTCCCCGACTGCGCGAAAGACTTCCCCTTGCCCGCCGGATTGAAGCCGCAGCTCGGCTTCGATGCGGGAACGGTCTGTCAGGCGCAGCTCTCAAGCACGCGGGACTCGGTGTCGCTGCTCAACGCCGCCCGCGCCGCGCTCAAGAAGGCCCGATGGACGTTCACGGAGACGAAACTGGTACCGGGCACCTCCACCTTCTCGATCACCAAGCCGCGCTGCGCGAGTCTCACCGTCGTCGGCGCCCAGCGCGGATCGATCCTCGTTATCCAGTACACGAGCTGCTCCTCCCCGAGCCCGACGCCCTCGCCCACTCGCAGGTAGAAGGGCGTCCTGCGCCCGGCCTCTTGACAGACTGACACTTCCCGTCTATCTGTAACATCCACAGATGGCGGTGCGAGCGGATGTCGCCGTGCACTCCTCTCAAGAGGAGGCCACCCGCGCGCGCATCCTCGACGCGGCCTTCGCGTGCGCCGGGCGGATCGGACTCGCGCGCACCACGATCGCGGATGTCGCGCGCGAAGCGCGCCTTTCGCGTCAGACCCTGTACCGCTACTACGCGTCGAAGCACGACCTCTTCATGGCGCTCGTGCTGCGCGAGGAAGAGGTTCTCTTCGATCAGGTGATGGCCGCGATCGCGCCGCACCGCGAGCTGCGGCCGGCCGTCGAAGCGTCGTTCCGCACGATCTTGCGGGCGATGCGCGCGCACCCGCTTCTCGACCGCGTGATGGCGACGGAGCCGCAGGAACTTCTGCCGTACCTCACGATCGAAGCCAACCCCATGCGCGATATGGGGATCCGGATGATGGAGCAAGTGTTCGCCGAACGCGGGACCGGGATCTCTCCGATCCTCGCGCATCGCGCCGCCGAGATCAGCTCAAGGCTTGTGACGTCGTACGCGATCATGCCGCCCGACGACGATCCCGACGTCGTCGCGGCGGAGCTCGCGGAATTGGTCTGCAACGGTCTGGCGAAGGACCGGGGATAGGAGGATCTGGAATGGGCACGGATTATTACGAGCTTCCCGTCGGCGACACGAAGTGGGGTATCCCCGGATCGTTCGACACGATCTTCAACTGGGAGTACGACGAGATGCGCGGCCGTCTCGTCACGCTCTACCAGAAGGGCAAGCAAAAGCAGTGGGATTCCGAGACGCGCCTCGATTGGTCGATCAACGTCGAGCCCGGCTCGCCCGACAACGGTCCGGATTACTACATCCCGATCTACGGCTCTCCGATCTGGGAGAAGATGAACGACAAAGAGAAGGAGCAGCTGCGCCACCACATGGGCGCGTGGATGAACTCGCAGTTCCTCCACGGCGAGCAGGGCGCGCTCATCTGCACGGCGAAGATCGTGCAGTCCGTCCCCGACATCGATTCGAAGTTCTACGCCGCCACGCAGGTGATGGACGAGGCGCGCCACGTCGAGACGTACTCGCGCTACCTGCGCACGAAGATCGAGATGGCGTACCCGATCAACAAGTTCCTCAAGGCGCTCCTCGATCAGGTGATCCAGGACTCGCGCTGGGACTTCACATATCTCGGCATGCAGGTGATGATCGAGGGCCTTGCGTTGGCCGCCTTCGCGCTGATCCGCGACTACTCGACGGAGCCGCTCGCGAAGGCGCTTAACACGTACGTGATGCAGGACGAGGCCCGCCATGTCGCGTTCGGCCGCCTCGCGCTGCGCGACTACTACCCCGAGCTAACCGACGCCGAGCGCGCGGAGCGCGAGGAGTTCGTCGTCGAGGCGTCGCACCTGATGTACGGCCGCTTGATGGCGCGAGAGGTCTGGGAACACCTTGGCTACGACGTCGACGAGGCGCTCGACTACGTCGAGCACTCCGAGATCATGGCCCAGTTCCGCCGGCTGCTGTTCACGCGCATCGTGCCGATCGTGAAGGACATCGGGTTGTTCGGGCCCAAGGTCAAAGGGTGCTTCGAGAGCTTGGGCGTCATCGACTTCCAGGACCTCGACGCCGACGCGATGTCCGCCTCCGACGAGCAGATCGCCGAAGAGATGGACCGCCGCAAGGCCGAGATCATGGAGGCCGTGGCGGTCGGAGCCGAGGGCTAAGCGCGAGATCAACGGTTGAGGCCCGGCCGGACGCCGGGCCCTTACCGTTTCATCCGTCGGCCGCGCGGAAGAACTCGCGGATGCGCGGCACGACCACTTCTGCCACACGCTCCCCGGAGAAATGGGTTTCCGCGTCCAACGCGAGGAACGTCGCGCCGGGAATTTCTTGCGCTGCGCGTGCCGCGCCCGGGGCCATCTCGTCCTCAGCACCTACGTAGATGAAACACGGAATGTGCCAGCGCGAGAGGTTTTCCGAGATCGAACCCTCGAGGAACGTCGAACGGAATTCAGCCTCGAGAGCGATGGGGTCGTTGTCGAACATGAAGGTGCGTCCCGGCTCCGGGAACCGGAACCCATCGCCGATCGCGGCCTCCCACGTGTCAACGAGAGCCTGCATGCCGCGGTCCTTGCCCGCGGCGACGGCGTCGGCCACGGCTTGCATCATCGGGCCGCGCGGCCATTCGTACGGCTGGTTGCCGTAGAGGACGAGAGATCGGATGCGTTCGGGCGCGTGCTCTCCAACTGCAAAGCCGAGGCGAGCGCCCCATGAGGAGCCGAAGTAATGGACCCGTTCGATCCCCAAGGCGTCGAGGATGGCGACGACGTCGGCGACGCGTGTCGGCAACGCGTACGCCTCGACGGCGTGTGGCTTGTCGGATCGGCCCTGCCCACGATGATCCGCGTATATGAGCCGGAACTCCTCGCTCAATCCTTGGACGACGGGCAACGTCTTCGCGTACGGGATGGCGTCGCTGAGGCCCGGGTAGACGAGGATGGGCGACTGATCGCCGCCGGAGTCCTCGAAGTAGGTCCGGACCGCATCGTTCGGATTCGTCGCGTACGGCATCTCGAGAAGCCTAACCAACCGCGTCGATCGCCTCGGAGGCCCTCGGACTAGTCCTTTTCACACCACCGGAATAGACGGTGTCGGCTCGAGGTCCCGAGCGGCTTGACCTTCTTTCTTCGGGCGTCCGCTTCGCGGGGTTCATGACTTTAGAAAATTCGACCGTCGGCCGATAACTGCTGGTAACAGGGGCTGCTGGGCGTAGGTGGGACTCGTCGATTTCTAGGAGGTCGGGTTGCGCCTACGTTCGTTCCGAACGGTCGTCTGGGGGCCTTTGGTTTTCGCTACGACGGCGGTCATCGCTTTCGCGGCGGTTCCCGTTCATGCCGCGCCCCCTCCCCAAGCGAACAACTCGTCCGCGGACATCACAGCCGTCATCGCTGGTGAGGGTCTCACCGGCGGGGCGCTGAACGGCGACGCGGTCCTCTCGGTTCTGTTCGGTGGGAACGGCACGGCGAACACCGTGGCGCGCTCCGATCACAACCACGACGACCGCTACATGCTGAAGACGGCCAACTTCGACGATCGCTACATGCTGAAGGGCGAGGTCGTCGGCAACTTCGACGACCGGTGCTGGCTGCGCACCGAGAACTTCGACGATCG
>JBIOTQ010000094.1:0-3176 GCA_044866075.1 Actinomycetota bacterium
TCGTCGGCCCGGCGCTCGACCGTCCACCCGAGTTCCCCCAGAGCGCGTTCGGCCGCGGACGGATCGTCGATCGCGACGCGCACGCGCCCCGCGCCGGTCGTCAGTCCGACCAGCGTCCCCTGGTACACCTGCCGCCCCTTGCTGACGACGCACACGCGATCGCAGATCAGCTCGACCTCCGACAGCAGGTGGCTCGAGATGCAGATCGTCCGCCCCTCGTCTCGCAACGCGGCGAGCATGCCGCGCACGTCGCGCATGCCCGCGGGGTCTAGGGCCGTGGCCGGCTCGTCCAGCACGATCAACTCCGGGTCGTGCAACATCGCGGCCGCCAGGCCGAGGCGCTGCCGCATCCCGTGTGAATACGTCCGCACGCGATCGTTCGCGCGGTCGGCCAGGCCCACGCGGTCGAGGAGCTCGTCGACGCGCCGAGCCGCCGCGCGATCGCCTGCCATGCGCGCGAGCACGCGGAGGTTCTTCCGGCCCGACAGCCTCGGATAGAAGGCGGGGTTCTCGAGCACGCTGCCGAGGCGCTTCCTGATCCCGGCCAGACCGCGCGGGACCGGCGCTCCGAGCAGCCGGGCGCTGCCGGCCGTCGGCCGCGCGAGCCCGAGGAGCATGCGGATCGTGGTCGTTTTCCCCGCGCCGTTGGGGCCGAGGTAGCCGAACAAAGACCCGGCCGGGACCTCGAGGTCGATCGGCTGCACCGCGACGCGCTTGCGGAAGCGTTTCGAGAGGCCGGTGGTCTCGACGGCGACATCCACGGGTGCCCCCTTCTCCGGGGGGCGAGCATAACCCGGTCCCCCGCTGGACGAACCAAGGCACTGAGGAGTACGAACGCCTTGCGAGATCGGGATCGGGGTGATGAAGCCATGCGTAAGGTCGACCTAAGCAAGTATCTGCGGGCGTCCAGGAAGCTCGACCTAGAGGGGATCGATTTCGACGCCGTGCCCGCCTACCCGCTGTCGCGCGAGGAGATCCGCTGCCTCACCTACATGATGGACATCGAGACACACACGGTGATCTATCTGCGCGACCTGCTGACGACACCCGCCGCGTACGACCCGGACGTGACCGCGTTCCTCTCGCTGTGGGTGTACGAGGAGTTCTGGCACGGCGAGGCGCTGGGCCGCTTCTTGCAGGCCGCCGGCGAGCGGTTCACGCCCGACCGGACGGCAAAGATCCGTAGAACAGCTGGACTGCGCGACGTTCTGGGCACCATTGGGAAGATGACTGCTGCGCGCGTCCTCCCGGACTTCGTCGCGGTGCACATGACGTGGGGCGCGATGAACGAGCTATCGACGCTGCACGGTTATCACCGCGTGATCGCGAAGACGCGGCACCCGGTCCTCGTCCAACTGCTCACCCGGATCATCAAGGACGAGCGCCGCCACTACGCCTTCTACTACAACCAGGCCCGCGCGCGACTCGACGGCAACGCGCGCGCTCAGAAGCTCGTGCGGTGGGCGCTCGACCGGCTGTGGGCTCCCGTCGGGACGGGCGTGCGTCCCCAAGTGGAGACCGACTTCGTCACCCTCGCGCTCTTCGGAGACGAGGACGGAGCCGCCGCGATCGCCGAGATGGAAGCCGAGCTCTCGAAGCTCCCAGGCCTGAACGGGATGCGTTTGATCCGCCGCGCGATGGCCCGCGCCGCGGAACGCTCGGGGAGGTCCATGTCGACGCTTCGGCCGGCGTTTCCCGTCGCGGCGTCGATCGTCTGAACGGGTCCGATAGCTAGTTGCGAGCTGGTTGCAACAAGGTCCAGGTCGATGCTAGCCTCGACGGGTCATGGGCCTGCTCGCGAAGGTGGCACATCCGGGATTCGATCTCGGCGTGCTGATCACCGCATTCGGGCTGGGTTTCCGGCACGGGATCGATTGGGACCACATCGCCGCGATCACCGACATCACCTCGTCCCAAGAATCGCCACGCGCCGGCCTCTACTTCGGGACGCTCTACGCGGCGGGACACGCAACCGTCGTCTTCGTCATCGGTGCGATCGCGATCGTCCTGGGCGAGAAGTTGCCCGATTCGATCGACGAGACGATGACGAAGGTGGTCGGGGTCACTCTTCTGATCCTGGGAGTGTATGTATTCTATGCGCTTGCCAAGCACGGCCGCGACTTCCGGATGCGCAGCCGGTGGATGCTCGTATTCTCGGGCGTCCAGCGAGGCTACGCGTGGGCCCGCGAGCACGTCCGGCGACACGAGGAGGCCGACCTCGAACACGTTCACGAGCATGCGGCCGCCGAACCCTTCATGCACCACGACGCCGACGAGGAAGCGAACGGCGGACGCGTCGCCACGAAACACCGGACCCACGCGCACGGACACAAGCACCGGATGCCGGACGATCCGTTCATGAACTACGGGCGCGCGACGGCGATCGGCGTCGGCATGCTCCACGGATTCGGCGGTGAGACTCCGACGCAAGTCGTTCTTTTCCTCACGGTCGCCGGGATCGGCGGTGGAGGCGCCGGCGTTGCCGTCCTCGCGTCGTTCCTGATTGGACTCTTCGCGTCGAACTCTCTGATCACGCTGTCGTCGGCCTACGGGTTCCTCAAAGCGTCGAGCCGCTTCGGCATCTACGCGACCGTCGCAGTCGTCACCGGCATCTTCAGCCTCGCTGTCGGAACCCTCTTCCTCATCGGCAAGAACACGGTCCTCCCCGCCCTCTTCGGCGGCTAAGACCCGCAGGAAGCACGGCCGCGGCCAGCGAATCTCTCCCGGCATGAAGCGGATCGGGGCTGCGATCGTCCTCGTCGTTGCGATGATGCCGGTGCAGACGGGTGGCGCCGCGCCGCCGACCGCCTACGACCATCTCCGCGCGATGGTCGCGCGATCGCCCGCCCCCGAATACCGGCGCGCGGGCTCCCCGGGGATGGCAAAGGTCGCCGCGTACACGGCATCGCGGTTCAAGGCTGCCGGCTACCGCGTCGTGCGCCAGGACTTCACGTTCAACCGCTACTGGATCGACTACGCGGCGGCCCGGCGACCGATGCTGCGGCGCGACGATGGGATGCGTTTCAAGGTCGAAAGTGGATTCGATCTCACGAAGCGCACGCCCGTGGCCGGACTCACGTGCCGCGTCAAAGAGGTCGCCGACGTCGGGCCCGGGGACTGCGGCTTCATCCCGTTCGGCGACGCAAGCCCCGAGTGGAAGAACTCGCCGTTCGTCG
>JBIOTQ010000095.1:0-10681 GCA_044866075.1 Actinomycetota bacterium
GACAGCTTCTTCGTCGTCGCGGTCAACACCCAGGTGGCGGTGTACGACCGGACCGGCGTGCAGGTCGTCGCCCCGATCCAGCTGGACGCGCTGCACCCGGATTCCGCGGGCCACTTCGCGTTCGACCCGAAAGTGATCTACGACCAGTACAACGACACCTTCGTGGTCGTGTACCTGGTCCAGGAGGACTTCCCTCGTCTGTCGCGTCTCCTGGCGGTGGCGATCCCCAATGCCACCGCGAACGACACCGGCACCTGGTGTTCGACGTCGTTCGTCGGCGACGCCCTTCCGGCGAGCCCGGACGTGTGGGCCGACTATCCGGGCCTGGGATACAACGAGACGCGTGTCACGATCACCACCAACCAGTTCACCTTCCCGAGTTCGACCGCCCAGTTCCGCTACTCGCAGGTGATGACGATCGACAAGGGCGGCCTGTACGACTGCACTCAGCCCGCGCCCGTCCCGGTCGTGTTCGCGGGAACGAAGACCCGCGATGCCAACGGGATCCAGTCCTTCACGCTCCGGCCGGCCGAGACCGTGGGATCGTCGCCGGGCGCCCAGCTCTTGCTCTCGTTCCAGCCCATCAACGGCAAGTTCGACTATCTCGTCATCTGGCGGATCAAGCCGACCGCCACGGGCTTCTCGCTGAAGAAAGCCTGTTGCGGGCCGACCGGCAAGGTGTCGACTCCGCCCTTCGGGTCCCAGGGTGGGGGTGGTCTCAATAACAGCGATCTCTTCTGGGACGCGGGCGACACGCGCCTCATCAACGCCTTCTACGACGCCGACCGGAATGAGCTCTTCGCGGCACACACCGTGTTCAAGAACATCAAACCCGACACCATCACCGGCGGATACCCGGAGGCGGCCGTGCGTTGGTACGAGGTCGACCCGGCCACCAAGCTGAAGAACTCCGTCTTGGCCCGGAAGGGGATCGTCGGCGCCCCCGAGGTCGATGTCGGGTGGCCGAGCGTGGCGTCGGACAGCACCGGAACGCTCTTCGTCACCTACAGCCGCGCGAGCGATCCCCACGGCGAGTTCCTGTCCGCATGGGTCGCCACGATCCCACCCAGCTCGACGGCGGCCACGCAGTTGCTCGTCCATGTCGGATCGTCCACGTACGACGCCATCTTCGGAGCCGAACGCTGGGGGGACTACACCGCCATCAACCGCGACCCCCTGGACGGCCAGCAGGTCGCGATCGTCAACCAGTACGCCGCGTCATCGAACCAGTGGCAGCAGTTCGTGGGTCTGGTCACCGACAACTAGGGCTCGAGCGCGGCCGGTATCCTGAGCCTCCATGAGGCTCTCGGCGCTGTTCGCGCCTACCCTCCGCGACGATCCCGCGGAAGCGGAGATCGTCTCGCACCGGCTCCTGCTTCGCGCCGGGTTCATCCGTCAGGTGGCCGCCGGCGTCTACACGACCCTGCCGCTCGGCCTTCGCTCGATAGGGAAGATCGCTCGCATCGTCCGCGAGGAGATGGACGCGACCGGCGCGCAGGAGTTCCGGATGCCGATCCTGTTGCCGGCCGAGCCCTGGAAGGCGACCGGACGGTGGGAGCTGTACGGCGACACGCTCTTCCGGCTGAAGGACCGCCACGAGCGGGAGATGCTCCTCGGCCCGACCCAGGAGGAGGTCGTCACGGAGCACGTCGCCGCCGACCTGCCCTCGTACCGCGATCTGCCCGTGAACCTGTATCAGATCGAGTGGAAGTACCGCGACGAGTTCCGTCCGCGCTTCGGACTCCTGCGAGGGCGCGAGTTCCTCATGAAGGACGCCTACACGTTCGATCGCGACGAGGAGGGGATGGCCCGCTCGTACGACGCCATGATGCAGGCGTACCGCAGGGTCTTCGACCGGTGCGGGCTCTCCTACGTGGTCGTCGAGGCGGAGCCGGGACAGATCGGTGGCGGCGTGAACCACGAGTTCATGGCGCGGGCGGACGTGGGCGAGGACCTGTTCGTCGAGTGCGTCAACGGCGACTACCTCGCGGACTGGAAGGCCGCGACGCCGCGGCCGCCCGAGCCGGCGCCGGCTGATGGCCTCGCGCCGCTCGAGAAGGTCTCCACGCCCGGGGCGCCGACGATCGACGCCGTCTCGCAGCTGCTCGGCGTGCCGTCCGAGCGGATGCTGAAGACCATGCTGTACGACGCGGGCGGCTCGACCGTCGCCGTCCTCCTGCCGGGAGACCGGGAGGTGGAGGAGGCCAAGCTCGGCCGCATCCTCTTCCCGGCTCCCGTCCGGCGTTTCGAGGACGGCGACTTCGCGGCCCTGGGTTTCGCGAAAGGCTATGTTGGCCCGCAGGGCCTGCCCGAGGACGTGACGATCATCGCGGACCACTCCGTGCGCGGGGGCAAGGACTGGGTGACGGGCGCGAACGAGGACGACCACCACGTCACCGGTGCGAACGTCGGCCGGGACTTCCGGGTCGACCGCTACGAGGACGTCGTCTCGCTCCGCGACGGCGACCGGTGTCCGAACGACGGTGGGGAACTGCGCGTCGGCCGTTCGATCGTCGTCGGCCACATCTATCAGCTCGGGACCCGTTACTCGGCGCCGCTCGAGGCGACGTTCGTCGACGAGGACGGATCGGAGCGTCCGTATCAGATGGGCAGCCACGGCATCGGCATCTCGCGCATCCTCGCGGCCGCCGCCGAGCAGTACCACGACGACGCGGGACTGCGGCTGCCGAGGGTGCTCGCCCCCGTCGAGGTCGTGGTGGTCGTCGCGAATCGGGACGAGGACCGTGTGGTGGCCGAGGCCGAGCGCGTCTACCGCGAGCTCCTCGAGGGGGGCGTCGACGCCGTGATCGACGACCGCGAGGAGACGGCCGGCGTGAAGTTCGCCGACGCCGACCTGATCGGGTACCCGGTCCAGGTCGTGGTCGGCAGGCGCGGGGTCGAGGCTGGGACCGCGGACCTCAAGCTCCGGGCGAGCCAGGAGCGCTCCCGGGCGCCGCTCGGCGACGCGTCACGGGCGGCGATGGACCTGCTCGCGACCGCGCCCTAGGCTGGGGCCGTGGGCACGAAGCGGGCGCCGAACACCCTTCGGGACTTCGTCAAGCTGCGTCCCGAGCCCGAGGCCGTTCTCCAGCACGTCGGCCTTCGGACGTGGGACCTCGTGGTGGTCGACGCGACCGGCCTGTGGGTCCGCGATGAGTTCGAGAGCGAGGAGGCCGCCGAGGCCGTCTGCCGGGAGCTCGGGATCCGCATGCATCGAGGCTGGGACGAGCCCCGGCTCGTCCGCCGCATGAGCCGACGGGACCACTGGCGCTCTCCCGACGGGCAGCGCCGGGCCCTGTAGGCGCCCGAACCCCAACGAACTGCGAGCCGCGCGGGTATACTGAGCAGCGGAAACGGAGCGGTTTCACCCTGGAGTGGGCTCGCGCCCACTTTTCTTTTCGAAGGGGTCGTTCGAGGTGCGGGACCAGGAGGTCGAGGAAAGGGTTCGTCCGGTCGTGGAGGCGGCCGGGCTGGAGCTGTGGGAGGTCACGTTCCGGCGCGAAGCCGGTCGCCGGATCCTGCGGGTGATGGTCGACCGGGAGGGAGGCGTCGACCTGGACACGATCTCGACGACCTCCCAGAGGCTGTCCCGCAGGCTCGATCTCGAGGGATTCGACGACGGCCGACCGTACTCGCTGGAGGTGAGCTCGCCCGGCCTGGAGCGAGCCCTGCGTGAACCTCGGCACTTCGAGCGGAGCGTCGGGCAACGCGTGAGAGTGAAGACGGTGGAGCCGGTGGACGGCCGGAGGGTGCACGAGGGCGCGCTGGTCTCGGCCGACTCGGAGGCGGTCGTGATCGCATCCGAGGGTGGAGAGCTGCGCGTCCCCTACGACGGCATCGCCTCTGCGAAGACGGTCTTCGAGTGGGGGAAGGCAAGGAGCGGGAGATGAACCAGGAGATGATCGCGGCGCTGCGCGAGCTCGAGCGCGAGAAGGGCATCGCGTTCGAGACGATCCTCGAGGGGCTCGAGGAGGCGATGGCCTCCGCCTACAAGTCGTGGTGGAAGCAGCAGCACCCGGACCTCGACGAGGATGCGTTCGGCGTGCGCGCGAAGATCGATCCGGAGGGCGGCGACCTGCGCGTCTGGATCCAAGAGCTCGAGCGGATCGAGCACGAGGACGAGGAGGGCGAGGTCACGGTCGAGACCAAGGTGCTCTCCGAGCAGGAGGTCCCGGTCACCGATGAGTTCAAGGGACGGATCGGCGCGCAGACCGCGAAGCAGGTCATCTTCCAGAAGCTTCGCGACGCCGAGCGCGAGATGACCTACGAGGAGTTCGCCGGCCGCGAGGGCGACGTCGTCACCGGCATCGTGCAGCAGTCCGAACGCCGGTACACGCTGCTCGATCTCGGCAAGGTGGAGGCGCTCCTGCCGCAGGCCGAGCAGGTGCCGAGCGAGCCCTATCGCAACGGAGAGCGTCTCAAGGCCTACATCACCGAGGTCCGCAAGGGCATGAAGGGCCCGCAGATCGTGGTCTCCCGAACGCACCCGGGCCTCCTGAAGAAGCTGTTCGAGCTCGAGGTGCCCGAGATCGCGGAGGGCATCGTCGAGATCAAGGCGGTTGCTCGAGAGCCCGGCCACCGTTCGAAGATCGCGGTCTCGTCCAACGAGCCGGCCGTCGATCCCGTGGGCGCCTGCGTCGGGCCGAAGGGCTCGAGGGTGCGCAACGTCGTGACCGAGCTGCGGGGAGAGAAGATCGACGTCGTGCCCTGGAGCGCGGAGCCCGCGACCTTCGTCGCGAACGCGCTGCAGCCGGCGAAGGTCCGGGAGGCCCGGGTCGATCCCGAGACGCAGACCGCGCTCGTGATCGTGCCCGACTACCAGCTCTCGCTCGCGATCGGCCGTGAGGGACAGAACGCCCGCCTCGCGGCTCGGTTGACCGGGTGGCGGATCGACATCAAGAGCGAGACGCAGTTCGCCGACGAGCAGCGCGGCGGTCCGAAGCCGGGCGAGGTCGCGGCCGCGGCGGAGCCTTCGCCCTCTTCGGCGCAGCTCGCTTCGACGGACGAGGAGGCCGCTCCGGCCGGGGCCGCACCCGACGGTGGCGCCGAGTCGGGCGCCGACTCCGCCGCAGCCGCCGAGGACGCCGCCCCGGTCGCGCCCGCGGATACGCCTGACGCCACCTCGGACTCCGCTCCGGCCGCGGACGCCGCCCCGGCCCCGGACGCCGCGGCCGACGACGCCGAGGCCGCGCCTGTCGCGCCTGTGGACGACGTGGTCGCCGTCGACGGGGTCGACGAGGAGACGGCGGACACGAGTCAGGCGGAGGAGAAGGCGGAGGCGTAACCGTGTCGGCCGCGCACGTGCCTCTGCGGACGTGCGTCGGATGCGGAGGGCGAGCCCCGAAACGCGAGCTGCTCCGGCTCGTTCTGGTGGACGGACGGATCCGGCCGGACGTGGGAGCGGTTGCGCCGGGCCGAGGGGCGTACGTCCACCGCGAACGAGCGTGCGTCGAGGCCGCGATCGCACGCGGAACCCTCGCGAGGGCACTCGGGACGGGCCTGCGTGAGGACGGAGAGGCTACGCTTAGAGCGGAGATCGGGAAGGAACGGGAGCGTTGAGGGTCCACGAGCTGGCGAAAGAGCTTGGGGTTGCGAGCAAGGAGCTGCTCGCCGCCCTGAAGGAGATGGGGGTCGACGGCCTCACGGCCTCTTCGTCGGTCCCCGACCAGGCCGTGCCCCGGCTCCGCGCGTCCGGCGGCAAGGCCGTGCCGGAGGCGAAGATCAAAGAGGCGGTCGAGGAGCCGCTCCCGAGGCCTCGGCCCAGGAAGAAGGCCGAGACCCCGCCCCCGCTCGAACCGACGGCCGCCGTCGCGGAGGCCGCGCAGCCGGAGGCGGCCGTCGCGGTCGCCGAGCCGCCCGCCCCGCCCGAGCCCGCGGGCCCGTCGCTGCCGGCGCTGCGGCTGGTGCACGGCTCGACCCCGCAGGACGTCGCCGACAAGGTCGGTCGGAGCGTGGCCGAGATCGTGAAGACCCTGTTCACGCTCGGAGAGATGGCGACCGCGTCCCAGTCGCTGTCGGACGAGGCGCTCACGCTCCTTACCTCCGAGCTCGGCTACGAGGCTGAGATCGTCGGGGTCGACGAAGAGGAGGAGGCCGAGGAGGAGGTCGACGAGAGCCGTCTGGAGCCGCGGGCACCGGTCGTCACGATCATGGGCCACGTCGACCACGGCAAGACGCTGCTCCTGGACGCGATCCGGGAGGCCGAGGTGGTCGCGGGTGAGGCGGGCGGCATAACCCAGCACATCGGTGCCTACCAGGTGCACCAGAACGGCAAACTCGTCACCTTCCTCGACACTCCCGGACACGAGGCGTTCACGGCGATGCGCGCCCGCGGCGCCAAGGTCACCGATCTCGCGGTGATCGTGGTCGCGGCGGACGACGGCGTGATGCCCCAGACGGTGGAGGCCATCGACCACGCGCGGGCGGCCGGTGTGCCGATCCTGATCGCGGTCAACAAGATCGACAAGCCCGACGCCCAGCCCGACCGCGTCCGCAACGAGCTCGCCTCCCAGGGACTCACGCCCGAGGATTGGGGCGGCGAGACGATCTTCTGTGACGTCTCCGCGAAGACCAAGGAGGGGCTCGACAACCTGCTCGAGATGATAGTTCTGGCCGCCGAGCTCGAGGAGCTGAAGGCCAACCCGAGGGCCGCAGCGTCAGGCGTCGTGATCGAGTCCCACCTCGACCCCGGTCGCGGCCCGATCGCCACCGTTCTGATTCAACGGGGCACCCTTCACGTCGGCGATGCCCTCGTCGCCGGCGCGAACTGGGGCAAGGTGAGAGCGATGCTCGACTTCACTGGCGCCCGCCTGAACGAGGCGCACCCGGGCAATCCGGTCGAGGTGCTGGGGCTCGACGGCGTCTGCGAGGCCGGAGAGCGGGTCGAGGCGGTGGAGAACGAGCGGCGGGTGCGACAGCTCGCGCAGCAGCGCGGCCAGCGCCTCAAGGCCGAGTCGCTCGCCCGTCAGCAGGCCCGCAAGATCAGCCTCCAGGAGGTCTTCTCGAAGGGCACCGAGGGCGAGCTCAAGGAGCTCAACATCGTCCTCAAGGCGGACGTTTCGGGCTCGCTCGAGGCGCTTCAGGACGAGATCGCGAAGGTCCCGCAGGAGCAGATCGTGGTCGACGTGATCCACGCCGCGCCGGGCGGGATCACCGAGTCCGACGTGATGCTCGCGGCGGCCTCCGACGCGATCATCATCGGCTTCAACGTCCGACCGCTGGCCGAGGCCCGCAGGGCGGCCGAGCGCGAGGGGGTCGAGATCCGCACCTACTCGGTCATCTACAAGGTCACCGAGGACCTCCGCGCGGCGATGGAGGGCATGCTGGAGCCGGAGGAGGTCGAGGAGGCGCTCGGCCAGGCCGAGATCAAGGAGCTGTTCCGGGCCTCGCGCATCGGCACCATCGCCGGCTGCCTGGTCACCGACGGCAAGATCACCCGCACCGCACAGGTGCGCCTGGTGCGCGAGGGAACGATCGTGTGGACGGGAAGGATCGGCTCTCTGCGCCGCTTCAAGGACAACGTGCAGGAGGTCGAGGAGGGCCTTGAGTGCGGAGTCGTGCTCGATGGTTACCAGGACGTCAAGGTCGGTGACGTCCTGGAGCTGTTCGAGACCAAGCAGGTCGAGCAAACGCTCGAGTAGCGACCGCGGCGGCGCACGCGGCGTACCCTTGGCGAGTGCGCGCGTACGTGTGCCTGATCGAGGTCCGGCTCCACCTCAACGACTCCCACGACCTGAAGGGCAAGCGGAAGGTCCTGCACTCGCTGAAGGCGCAGCTGCGGCAGCGGTTCGGGGCCTCGGTGGCGGAGGTTGACGGGCATGACACCTGGCAGCGGACGACTCTCGTCTGCGCTCTCGTCGGCGGGGGGGACGTGGGACGGCGCGCCAACGACTTGGAGCGGTTCGTCGAGGCGCGTTGTCCGGATGGGTGCGCGTTCGAGCGCGACCTCCTCAGCCTCGCCGACATCCGTGGCTGAGACCGCCCAGCTGACCGTGTGCCCTGAGCTATAGTCGCCCGACCATGCCCACCGAGCGCATGAGGAGGGTGAACGAGGTCATGCGCGAGGTGATCGGGTCTGCGATCGCCACGGAGCTCGAGGACCCACGGATCGGATTCGTGACGGTGACCTCGGTGGAGACCAGCCCGGACCTGCGCTCAGCGCGCGTCCACGTCAGCGTGCTCGGCGGCGAGGCCGAGCGTGAGGCGACGCTCGCCGGGCTTTCATCTTCCCACGGGGTGCTCCAGGCGACGATCGCCCGCGAGATGCGAATCAAGCGCACTCCCACTCTGAGCTTCCACTACGACGAGACCCCGGAACGGGGTGTCCGCGTCTCCAGGCTGCTCGACCAATGAGCGAGGCGGTCGCCGCGACTGCGGACCGCAAGGACGCGTCGCTCGAGGAGGTCGCCCGGGAGCTTCGCGCCGGGGACCGCTTCCTACTCACCACCCACGAGGGCCCGGACGGGGACGCGCTCGGCTCGCTGCTCGCTCTGCACCACATGCTCACCCAGTTGGGCAAGGACTCCGTGATGTTCCTGGCTGCGAAGGAGTTCCCACTCCCCGTCGAGTACCGCTTCCTGCCCCTGGAGGAGGTCTTCCATGAGCCGCCGGTCGACGTGGTCGACCGGGTCCTGGTCTTCCTCGACTGCGGGAACATCGATCGCATGCCCGTCGGCTTTCTGCACCGCGACGAGGCCAAGATCCTGAACATCGACCACCATCACGACAACACCCGCTTCGGGACGCTGAACCTGGTCGATACGGAGGCCTCCTGCACGGCCGAGATCCTGTTCGGGCTCGCGAAGCTGCTGGGCGCCGAGCTGACTCCCGAGATCGCCGGGGCTCTCTACGTGGCGCTGGTCACGGACACGGGCCGGTTCATGTACGAGAACACGGGGGCGGCCACGCACCGGGTGGCGGCGGAGCTGATCGAGGCCGGGGTGGACGTCCACGACACCTACCGGCGCCTGTACGAGCGAGTGCCGATCGAGAAGCTGCGCCTGGTCGCTCGCGCGATCGAGCGGATCGAGCGCTTCCCTGACTGCGATCTGGCCGTCACCTACATCTCGGCCGACGACTACACGGAGACGGGCGCGAGCGACGTCCTCACCGAAGGGATCATCGACCACGTGCGCGCGCTCGAGGGCATCGAGGTTGCGGCGATGATCCGCGACAAGACCGACGGCGGCAACTCGGCGCGCAAGGTGAGCCTGCGCTCGACGATGGGCAGGGTGGACGTCTCCGCGATCGCCCGCAAGCGCGGCGGCGGTGGCCACCGGCGGGCGGCCGGCTTCTCGACCGACCTCGACTACCCCAAGCTGGTCGAGTTCCTCTGTGACGAGGTCAGCGCGCAGCTCTAACCCTTTCGCCCACGGGCGTGACCGCTGAGGCGGCGGCGGCGGCGGCGTCCCGGCCGGCGGCGGGGATCATGCTGGTCGACAAGCCGGCTGGCGACACATCCCACGATGTGGTCGAGCGCATCCGCCGCGAGCGCGGCCAAAAGGCAGGCCATGCCGGAACCCTCGATCCCTTCGCCACCGGGCTGCTGCTGGTGCTCCTGGGACGAGCCACGCGACTCCAGCGCTACCTTCTGCCGCTGCCGAAGACCTACCGGGCGACAGCGAGGCTCGGCTGGCGCTCGACGACGGGCGATCCCGATGGCGAGCTAAGCCACACGGGCACGGTGCCCGAGCGGCTGGAGCTGCCCACGGGGCGGGTCCGCCAGCGGGTGCCGATGACCTCGGCGGTCAAGGTGGAGGGCGAGCGCCTCTACCGGCGCGCCCACCGCGGCGAGAGCGTGGAGACGCCTGAGCGCGAGGTCGAGGTCTACCGCGCCGAGCTCCTGCGGCGCGACGACGACCGGGCCGAGTTCGAGATCGAGTGCTCCACCGGCACCTACGTTCGCACCCTGATCGAAGCGCTCGGCGACGCCTACTGCGAGCGGCTGAGGCGGATCGCCATCGGTCCCTTCCGAGTCGAGGCTGCGAACAGCGAGCCGCTTGCAGTCAGGGCAGCACTCGCCTTCCTGCCGGAGCGGATCCTCGATGCGGCCGAGGCGGAGCGCGTCGCCCACGGAGGCTCGGTGCCGGCCGCCGGCGAGGCCGACGGTCCGCTCAGGCTCACCCACGAGGGGCGCCTGCTGGCGGTCGCCCGGCGTCGCGAGGCGGCTCTACGGCCGGAAGTGGTACTCGCGTAGCGGCAAGTAGTGCTCCCGTGAAAGGCTTCCCGGCCGCGTTTCAATGAAGATCAAGGTCACGCAGCTTGCCGGCGCGCAGGCCCGATCGCGACAGGTGGCGATCGGCGTCTTCGACGGCGTGCACGTCGGTCACCGCAAGGTGATCGACGCGGCGGACACCGTGTTGACCTTCGAGCCGCACCCGCTGCGCGTGCTTCACCCCGATGCCGCGCCGAAGCTGATCATGCCGTTCGAGATCAAGCGTGACGTGATCGAAGGCCTGGGGGTCGAAGAGCTGATCGTGATCTCGTTCGACGACGAGTTCTCCTCCATCGCCCCCGAGGACTTCTGCTCCCGGATCCTGGTCGAGGCGCTGGGCGCAGAGAGCGTCTCGGTGGGGGAGAACTTCCGCTTCGGCGCCAAGGCGATGGGCGACCCCGCGATGCTTGCCGGACGCCAGGAGTTCGAGACCCGCGTCGTTCCCCTCGTCGACGTCGAAGGAGAGAC
>JBIOTQ010000096.1:0-8138 GCA_044866075.1 Actinomycetota bacterium
CCCACCACCTACACCGCCCTCAGCGAGGGCACCCACATCTTCCAGGTCCGAGCCGTCGACAGCGTCGGCAACATCGACCCCAGCCCCGCCACCCACGCTTGGACCATCGACCTCCAAGGCCCCACCACCACCATCACAGCAGCGCCGTCGAACCCCACCGCCTCGTCCACGGCGTCGTTCTCCTTCACCGGATCGGACAACGTCACCCACGCCGCCGACCTCACCTACGAGTGCGCACTCGACAACGCCGACTACACGGCCTGCACCAGCCCCACCACCTACACCGCCCTCAGCGAGGGCACCCACATCTTCCAGGTCCGAGCCGTCGACAGCGTCGGCAACATCGACCCCACCGGCGCAATCACCACCTGGACCGTCGATCGTCCCGACCCGGTTATCGATGTGGACGACCCAACGCCCGTCGCAGGGGAAACCGTGACCGTTACCGGGGACGGCTTCGCGCCTGGAACAGAGATCACCGTCACGATGGAGTCCGAGCCCGTCCTTCTCGCAATCACGACAGCCGATGCGCGCGGATCCTTCAGCGTCGTCGTCACGATTCCGGAAGACGCACCTGCGGGACGTCACACCATCAAGGCTTCGGGGCTCGACGTGAATGGGACAACGCACGTATTGAGCATGCCCATCACCGTTTCAGAAGATCGTGTCGAAGCGTCGACCACGAAGCGACCGCTCGCCGCCACCGGACCCGCGATCGCGTGGCTCGTCATCGTCGGACTGATGTGCATCGTCCTTGGAAGAGTGATGCTCGGCGTCGCCAGATAGCTTTCGGGTTGCGGCGCTCTTCGCACCGTGCGTCATATCCGGGTCACAAAGGATGTGTTCTGCCTCCTGCACTCCAGGTGATCAGCCCTGCGCCGGATGCGACATCACGCGGGTTGTTCGTCCCTTTTGGGGCGAGGGTCCTCAAGGAAACAGTGCATCTGCTTCATTGACCGGCGGGCGTCTCTGAAGCAGCGTAGCGAGCAGAATGCTGCACGCCGAGGCGAAGCGATACAGGATCAGCCGTCCGACCGGTCGAGGGAGGGATGCGGTTGGGCGTAGGTTGCGTGCCTTTCTCTTCGTGGTTGCCGTTTCTGTTGCGATCGGGTGCCTGGTGGCACCCGCGCCGGCAATAGCCGACGATCAGATCGTGTGCGTTGAACTCCCGTACAACGGTCCCCCTCTGCCGGCAGGCGTCGAGATCGGAACCGCATTGAGATGCGAAAAGGTGCCGGCTTACGAATCAGAGGCGAACGATTCTTCGAAAGCGCGCGTGTCTACAGCCCACACCTCGACACCAGTCGGGCCCTCGATCAACGAGGAACGGCGGGCGGTTCCCGTGCAGCCTCCGAAGCGTGAGATCGGAGAGCTGGTTCCGGCTTCGAAACCGCAGAACGAGAGCGCCCCATCGGGACGACCCAGCGTCACACTCTTGGCCCTAGCGCTCCTTCTTCCCCTTGCCCTGATGCTCGGGAGATCGATCGTCGTCCACCGACGCATAGCGGCGTTCCGAACGATCGCGGCAGACTAAGCGCTCCGATCGGCTCTCGCTTCAGGCGAGGCGCGGCGTTTCTCGCGGACACGTTTGGTTGACGTCTCGACGACTGAAACCACAGACTGACTGCGATGCAGCCGAAGACGCAATACGCGAAAAGCGGGGACGTACACATCGCCTACCAGGTGTTCGGCGACGGCCCGCGCGATCTGATCATGGTTCCGGGGTGGTCCTCGCAGATCGAGATGTGGTGGGAGAATCCCGCGATCGTCAGGAGTCTCGAGAGACTGGGTTCGTACTGCCGCGTTGTCACCTTCGATAAGCGGGGGACGGGGCTTTCGGATCGGGCGGCGCAACTACCGATCCTCGAGGAGCATCTAGACGACGTTCGTGCGGTTATGGACGCGGTCGCCTCCGAGCGGGCGGCTCTGCTCGGGTGGGCGGAAGGCGGAGCGATCAGCGCCATGTTCGCCGCGACCTACCCGGAGCGGACCAGTGCTCTCGTGTTGTACGGCTCGTTCGCGCGAGCGACGGTTGCTCCCGACTACCCCTGGGGCTTCACGCCCGAAGGGATCGAACAAGTCTGTCTGATGCTGGAACAGGGATGGGGGCAGGGCGTCCTTCTCCCGATCTTCGCTCCCTCCCTCATGGGGGACGAGGTCGCCACTCAGTGGTGGGCTCGGTTGGAGCGAACCTCAGCGAGCCCTGCGGTCGCGGTCGACGTTCTCCGGCGCCTCGCCGATATGGATATCCGGCACGTCTTGCCGACTGTCGGCGTCCCGACGCTCGTCCTCCACAAGACTGACGACGGGATCATCGAGATCGGTCACGGAAGATATCTCGCCGAACACATCCCGGGGGCGAAGCTCGTCGAACTGCCGGGGCGCGACCCCGCCTCTTTCATCGGCGACGTCGAAGCGTACGACGACGAGATCGAGGAGTTCCTTACCGGCGTCCGTCGCGCATCGCTGGAGAGCGACCGAGTGCTCGCGACCGTGCTGTTCGCCGACATCGCCGGCTCGAGCGAGAAACTCGCCGAGGTCGGAGATCGCAGATGGCGGGATCTGCTTCAGAGCTATTACGGCATGGTGCGGCGACAGCTGGAGCGTTTCCGAGGGCACGAGGTGAAGACGATCGGAGACGGTTTCCTCGCGACCTTCGACGGACCGGCTCGGGCGATCCGGTGTGGGCAGGCGGTCGCCGAGGGCGCGCGTAGCCTGGGCATCGAGGTACGCGTCGGGCTTCACACCGGCGAGTGCGAAACCATCGGCGAGGACATCGCCGGTATCGCGGTTCACATCGGCTCCCGAGTGGCGAGTGAAGCCGGCCCCGGAGACGTCTTGGTGTCGAGCACGGTCAAAGATCTGGTCGCCGGGTCGGGTTTGGAGTTCACCGATCGCGGCGTGCACTCCCTGAAAGGCGTTCCCGGCGATTGGCAGCTGTACGCGGTCCAGTCAAGAGCGTCTCGGGCGTAACTTCCTTACCACGTTTCCACTTCGCTCCCAGATGAAAGCAGTGGGGGCGAAACGGGCATTGCTGAAGTCGCCGGTTCAAGCCGGACATGAGCCGCTAAGGGTTGAAGCCGGTCGAGCCGAGAATATGAGCGCTCGTGGCGGTGCCGGGATCACCACGCTCTGATACTCGGAGTCGCCGACTTCGCGTCGGTTTCGGGGAGAAGCCGGGTTCGGCTACTGGAGCGCGCCCCGAGGAGCATCTCACGATTCCCTCCGCGGGCGACGCTGAGGTCACGGACCGAACTCGAATCCACCTCGCGTACGTCGCGCTCGGTCTATGCGGGACGTTCGCCTTCTTCCTGTTCCCCGCCGGAGGCGTCGCGCAAGCCGTCGCCTTCAACGCCTTGGGACTCTCGTCGGTCGTTGCGATCTTGGTGGGGGTCGCGCGGTACCGCCCCCAGCGGCCGCTGCCCTGGTACTTGTTCGCTGCCGGCCAGCTCGCATTCGTCCTCGGCGACGCGATCTTCAACTTTTACGAACTGGCCCTGCACGTGGAGAGCCCGTTCCCGTCGGTCGCGGACGGGCTCTATGTGTTCGGGTACGCGCCTCTCATCGCCGCGCTGCTCATCCTCATCGGCAGCCGCAGTCCCGGGCAGGAACGCTCGGCCTTCATCGACGCCGCGATCGTCGCCGTATCGCTCGGCTGGCTCGCGTGGCTGTTCCTGATGGTTCCGTACGCCCACGACACGACCCTCTCGATACCCCAGCGCTTGATCTCCATCGCGTATCCCTTCATGGACGTCCTCCTCGTCGGGGTCGGGGTTCGCCTCCTCGTGACGGGCGGCCGGCGAACGGCCTCCTTCAAGCTCGTCATCCTCGGGATCGGCTTTCTGCTCGCCGCCGACATCGTCTACTCGGTGATGACCCTCGCCGGCACGTACCGATCGGGGCTAGCGGTGGACGCGGGCTGGATGATCTCCTACGTCGTGTGGGGCGCCGCCGCGCTCCACCCCTCGATGAGCAAGCTGTTCGAACTCATCCCGTATCGAACGCCGAAGCTCCGGAGACACCGCATCGCTCTGTTCGGCGCGGCCGCCCTGATGCCGCCTGCGGTCCTGGTCGCGCAAGAGGTCCGCCACGAACCGATCGACGCCCCCGTGATCGCCGCCGGGTCGGCGATCCTCGTGCTGCTCGTTCTCGCGTACATGTCCGGCTTGGTCAGGCGGATCTCGGCTTCCGGCTTGGATTCGTTGACCGGACTTCCGAGCCAGGAGCCGCTGACGCATGCCCTCCGCGCTGCGGTCGGCGCCGCGCGGCACGGCAGGAGAAGCGTGCTGCTGTACGTGGATCTCCACCGGTTCGCAATCGTGAACGACACGCTCGGTCGCAGCGCGGGCGACGATGCTCTCGCCGCGGTGGCGCACATCATCACCGAGAACGTCCGGCAAGAGGACCTCGTGGTGCGCATGGGCGGAGACGAGTTCGCGATCCTTGCGGGCGCGGTGGGCAACGTCGAAGCGCGCGAGCTCGCCGAGCGGATCCGCGAGACGATCGGCCGGCTTCGATTGGGCGAGGGTGAGCGGATAGTCGACATGGCCGTCAGCATCGGCATCGCCACCGTCGGCCGCGGCGTCCGAACCGAGGAGATCCTTGCGCGCGCCATGACGGCATGCGATCGAGCGCGGGCGCGCGGCAGAGACAAGATCGAGCTGTTCCACGACGGCATGGACGACGGCGTGCGACGCGAGGATGGAACGTGGGCCGCTCGCCTGAAGGACGGGCTGCGTAACGACCAGTTCGTACTGCTCCTCCAACCGATCGTCGAAGTGAAGACGAGAAAGATTCATCACTACGAGGTACTTCTCCGGCTGCGATGCGACGACGGACGTCTGATCAGCGCCGGAGATTTCATACCTGCGGCCGAGCGCTTGGGACTCATCGACGAAATCGACCGCTGGGTCATGCGGACGACGGTGGAACGTGTCGCGGAAGAACGGGGAAGGGGCATCGACCTTGCGTGCGCGATCAACTTGTCGGGGATGTCGCTGAGGGACGAGGCGATCATCGTCGATTTTCAGAAGATGCTCGCCCAAAAGCGCGTTCCACCAGAGGCGATCAGCTTCGAGATCACCGAGACCGCCGCGGTCGCGAACCTGGCGCAAGCCGCCGCGCTTATCGAGCGACTGCGGCGGATGGGATGCAGCGTGGCTCTGGATGATTTCGGCAGCGGGTTCTCCTCGTACGCGTACCTTCGCTCACTCAACATTGATCTTCTCAAGATCGACGGGGCCTTCGTGCGCGAACTGGGCCACGATGGCTTGAGCGAAGCGATGGTCCTGTCGATCAATCAGGTGGCGCACTCCATCGGCGTCGCGACGGTGGGCGAAGCAGTTGAGAACGAAGAGATCCTCCAAGTGCTCAAACGCCTGGGAACCGACATGGCGCAAGGGTTCTACCTCGGCCCCCCGGAGATCCAGCCGGCGCCCGGCGAGCCGCATCTTGCCGACTCGGACGAACGTCGCTAAGGCGCGCCTGTGTACAACTAGCGACTAGGTGCTCTTTTCTCTAACGTCGAGCGCGGCCAACCAACCGCCATCAAGCATAGGTGACCCCTCGGGCTCTCACGAGCCAAGCACGTTTAGTAGTGAGTCGACGGCTGCAAGAAGACGGAGCAGATGCACTACATACAGCCGGGACGCCGGGCCTAATAATGATCGACAGTACGCCAACGCTGGTTCGCTAGCTGGTGCTCCTCGCGTCGCCCTCTGTCGCAGCGGCTGACGATTCGAGACCTGACCCAGGGACACGTTCCCTCGCTGGAAGGTCCTGTGCCGTCGATCGGAGGGCAGTCATGAGCACTTCCGCTGTCGCCATCCCTACATCAGTGTCGAGGCCGCGCATGAGTGGCTGGAAGATCGTTCTCAGTTGGATCGGTGTGACCCTGATCGCCTTTCCCATAGCCGGCTATCTGGGCTGGGGGGTCGGCGGACACGTCGACGGCGTCGCGCCGGCTCTGATCGGTGGCGCCTTGACGGGAGCTGGAATCGGTTTCGTGCAGTGGGTCTTTCTTCGACGAGACCTGAACATCGGCCCCGTGTGGATCGTGGCAACGGGAATTGCTCTCGCTGCAGGCTTGGGTGTCGGCGCTGCCGTCGTGGGTTACGAGACGACGCCGAGTCAGCTCGCGATCATGGGAGCAATCTCAGGCGCCGCGGTCGGGATCGCCCAAGGGCTGCTTCTGCATAACAAGTTTTCGCTCTGGCATTTGTGGATGGTCGGGATGCCGGCGCTGTTTGCACTTGGTTGGGTCGTGACCGAATCCGCCGGTATCGATGTCGCCAATCAATTCACCGTCTTCGGTGCATCAGGAGCTGTGGTCTTTGGGCTCCTTTCGGGACTGGTGCTGATAGCAGGCAAGCGCATCGTCGATCGCGAAGTCGCGTGAGGATGGTCGTCTGGCCCATGGAGCCGGACAACCGGGATCTCATCGGGTGACCACACAGGAGTTCGCGGGACTCCTTCTGATCGTTCTGCCGGTTGCGTACAACCTGCTTTACACGCTGCTGGCCCGTTCGTTCGATTATCCTGACATCCTCCGGCGACCGACCGTCGAAGTGCTCGAGCGGTTCGAAGCCGGCGGGAGTCGGTTGATCCTGACGTGGTGGGGGTTCGCCATGAGCGCGGTGCTCTTGGCCCCCGCCGCGGTTCTGGTTTCAGCGACGTTTGCCGACGCGAACCCAACCCTTCTCTCGGTGGCTACCACGATCGGTGTGCTGGCCGCCCTCGTCCAGTTCCTCGGCCTAATACGGTGGCCCTTTGCCGTGCCGCACCTCGCGCGTACCGTCAGGGACCCTGCGGCGACCGCCGCGACCACGGAAGCCGTCGACGTCGTCTTTCAGACGCTCAACCGTTACCTCGGGGTGGCCGTCGGAGAGCATCTCGGATACCTGTTCACGGGGCTGTGGACCGGGCTCGTCGGTGTGGCAGTCATTCAGTCGGACGTACTGCACCCGGCGTTCGGAATAATCGGTCTCGCACTTGCGCCGCTGTTCCTGATCGGCGCGTCGGAGTTCGTCGGATCCTTCGAGGATCGAGGCTGGAAGTTCGCAGGCATGCTCGTTCCAATCGCATACATCGGCTGGTCTCTGTGGCTGCTAGCCACGGGCATATCGCTTCTCGCGGTCTAGCGGTAGCCACTTAGAAGTGGTGCGGGCGAGATCGGCGAGGGCGTCCGCTTCCCCTGCAAACCGACCAGCTGCTCGCCATCTTCCGCGAGGCATTGTCCGCGAACGCCATTGCTCCGCGATAATCGCTGTGTGACGCAGCAGTCGAGCCGCCTGTTGGCGTGCGCGTACGAGAACGCCAAGGCCTTCAACAAGCACTGGGCGACCGAGCTACGCGAGGCCGGGGCCGGACTCGTCGAAGGCGCCGGGATAGGAGATGCGCGCGCGGTGCTCGACCTCGGCGCCGGTATCGGCCTGAACCTCCCGACGATTCAGCAGGTTGCGCCGGCCGCGTTTGTCGTCGGAGCCGATCTCGTCGAGACGATGATCGCCGCCGCGCCGCACGAGTACGCGCGCGTCCTGATGGACGCCTCCGCCCTGGGATTCACCGATGCGTCGTTCGATGCCGTCGTGATGGCGTTCATGCTCTTCCACGTTCCCGAACCGGAACGCGCGCTCGCGGAGGCCCATCGCGTCCTGCGCCCGGGAGGGCGCCTTGCGGTCGGCACCTGGTACGTGGACACGGAAGACATGGTTGCCGAAAGGATCTGGGTGGATCTGCTTGACGAGCTCGACGCGGCGCGACCGGATGCGTCTATTAGCAACCAGGACACGATGTCCACACCCGAGAGGATCACGGAACTACTCGAAGTCAACGGGTTCCGCGAGGTCGAGACTGCCATACGACGCTTCGATGATCCAACCGACCTCGAGGGTTTCCTCGAACGTCGCACACAACTCGGGATGTCGCGCACCCGGTTCGAGTCCCTCGCACCGGATGTTCGCGCGCGGTGCGTCGCGCTCGCCCGAGAACGCCTCGGCGCCCTGACGCTGGACGACTTCATCGCCCGCGAAGCCTCGCTTTACGCCTGGGCTCGCCGCGCCTAGCAGTCCCTGACAGAAACGGTGCGGGCGAGAGGACTTGAACCTCCACGTCCTTGCGGACACATGGCCCTCAACCAT
>JBIOTQ010000097.1:0-54226 GCA_044866075.1 Actinomycetota bacterium
GACCGACGTCGTGATCGTGCCGTACCGCTCGCCGTTCCAGCTCGCGAAGATCTCGGCCTCGTTGGACCAGCTCTCCGGCGGACGGCTGATCCTCGGGCTCGGTGTGGGCTATCTCGAGGAGGAGTTCAAGATCCTCGGGGCGCGTTTCGAAGACCGCGGCGCGGTGATGGACGACTCGATCGAGGTCCTGAAGCGCTGCTGGACCGAGGAGTGGGTGCACATCTCGACCAAGTACTTCGAGGCAAAGGACGTGTCGATCTCGCCCCAGCCGGCGCAGCAGCCGCGGCCGCCGATCTGGATCGGCGGCAACTCGTGGCGCGCACTGCGCCGGGCCGTCGAGCACGCCGACGGGTGGACGCCCTTCGTCGGAGACCCAGACCACATCCGCGAGGCGTGGCGCCGCGCGAAGGAGTACGGCCTGCCGGAGGGGAAGCCGTTCGACATCTCCATGCCGTTGGGTCGGGGCGTACACAAGGCGGACGGCTCGCTGGACGTCGATTCGATCCTGCGGAAGTCGGAGGAGTACGCGGACGCCGGGGTGACAAGCCTCCGCGTCGGTTTCCGCGCGGAGACACCGGCCGAGTACGTTTCGAAGATGGAGACCTTCGCGCGCGACGTGATCGCGCGCTTCTAACGGAGGAACACATGAGCGACGAGGACATCCACCAACACGTCATCGACACAGGCAAGGGGACGTTCTCTCTGCACGAGCTCGGCCACCTCATGCCCGGCATGGCCGAGATCATGCCGCTCGTCGGGGCACGGATCTGGAAGTGCTACTACGCGGGCAAGGCGAAGAACCAGCCGCTCGCGAAATTCCAGCTCAAAGAGGCCGTGAACCTGATGGAGAAGGGCGCCTTCTTGCGCCCGAAGTACCACGAGAACATGGACAAGTTCATCGCCGAGGAGGTCGAGGCGGTGAAGAAGGCGATCGAGTCCGCGGATTGGGACGGCTTCGAGACCGCGTTCGCCGCGATGGTCGACGCCGCAAACGCCTACCACGACTTCTACGACAAGAGTTTCCTGCAGTGGAAGGTCCCGAGCGAGCCGCCGCCGGACCTCGACATGACGCCGCGCCGATGAGCCGCGCATGAACGACTACCCGCGCGACGCGGCCGCCATCGTCGGCATCGGGCACACCGAGTTCTCGAAGAACATCGGGCGGCCCGAGCGCACGATCGCACTCGAGGCGATCTCAGCGGCGCTGAACGACGCCGGCGTGTCGGCGCACGACGTGGACGGGTTGGTGAAGTTCTCGCTCGAGAACACGATGGAGGTCGAGATCGCCCGGAACCTCGGCATCCCAAACCTCACGTTCTTCGGCGACGTCGCCTACGGCGGCGGCGCCGGCTGTGGGGCCGTCGGGCACGCCGCGATGGCGATCGCGACCGGCGTCGCCGAGACCGTCGTCGTGTGGCGCGCGCGCAACCGCGGCTCGGGCGGCCGCCCGTGGGCGACGCGCGGGACGAACCGCGTCGGCGGCGAGTTCGCGTGGTTCCTGCCGTGGGGACTCTCGCGCCCGGTCGACCAGATCGCGATGCTGACGCGCCGGCACATGATCGAGTTCGCCTCGACGCAGGAGCAGCTCGGCGCCGTCGCGACGGCTTTCCGCGAGCACGCGCAACGCAACCCGAACGCGATGATGCAGAAGCCAATGGCGATGGAGGACTACCTCGCGGCCCGCTGGGTGTCCGAGCCGCTGCGGCTCTTCGACTGCTGCCTCGAGTCGGACGGCGCGCTGGCCCTCGTGATGACGACGCCGGAACGCGCGCGCAACCTCAAGCAGCCGGCAGTTTTGGTGAGGGCAGCGTCGCAGGGCCTCGGGCCCGACCACCTGGTGATGGCGAACTACTTCACGCCGAACCCGATGGAGACGCCGGCGAAGTTCGCGGCACAGGAACTCTGGCGGCTCGCCGACATGAGCGCGTCCGACATAAGCTGCGCGCAGTTCTACGACGCGTTCTCCCCGCTCGTCGTCATCTCTCTCGAGGAGTACGGCTTCTGCAAGCCGGGCGACGGCGGCCCGTTCGCGGCCGAGGGCAACCTGCGCCTCGGCGGCGCACTGCCCTCGAACACGAGCGGTGGCTCCCTATCCGAGGCCTACGTGCACGGCATGAACCTGATCCTCGAAGGCGTCCGCCAGCTGCGCGGCAGTTCAACGTCGCAGGTCGACAACTGCGAGACGGTCCTAGTGACGAGCGGCAACGGCGTGCCGACCTCGTCCCTGATCCTGAGGAAGCCATGACGACACCGACGCGACCCGTCCCGGAGTTCGACGACGTCACCACGCCGTTCTGGGAAGCCGCAGCACGGCATGAGCTGGTGCTGCAGACGTGCTCGTCATGTGGCGCGGTGCGCCATCCGCCCCGGCCGGTGTGCCCGGCCTGCCTGTCGTGGGAGCACGAGTGGAAGCCGGCGTCCGGCCGCGGCCGCGTCTGGTCGTGGGTCGTCGCGCATCCGCCGGTTCTTCCCGCGTTCGCGGAGAAGGCCCCGTACAGCGTGGTGGTGGTCGAGCTCGACGAGGGCGTCCGCATGGTGGGCAATCTCCTGGACGCGTCCAACGACGAGATCCACGAGGGGATGGCGGTCCAAGTCGCGTGGGAGGATGTCGAAGACGGAGTCACACTCCCGCAATGGAGGCCGGCGTGATGGACGAGAAGACGAAAGAGAGTCTGCGGATCTGGGACGCGCTGGCGCCCGGCTACGACCGGTTCCGCGCATACATGAGCGAGACGGAGAGTCCGGTCACAGAGCGCATGCTCGAGGCGATGGATCCTCGAGAGGGCGACACCATCCTCGAGCTGACGGCGGGTGCCGGCGAGGTCGGCCTCATGCTCGCCGAGCGCAGGCCCGACGTAACCGTGCTCATCACAGACTTCGCCCCGAACATGGTCGAGGTTTCCGCGAAGGCGGCAGAGAAGCGCGGCGTGAAGAACGTGCAGACACGCGTCGTCGACGCGCAAGCGATCGATCTCCCCGACCGATCCGTCGACGGCGTCATGAGCCGCTTCGGCATCATGCTCATCCCCGACATCCCGAAGGCTCTGTCCGAGATCAGGCGCGTGTTGACCCCGGGCCGCACCCTCGCCTACGCGGTCTGGGGGCCGCTCGAAACGAACCCGTGGATGATGATGATGGGTGCGACGCTGATGCAGCGGGGGCACTTCACTCCTCCACCCGGCGGCGGCTTCTTCCCGCTCACCACCGAGGACGAGAACCGGGCCATGGTCTCCGCGGCGGGCTTCGATTACGTCGACGTCGAGATCGTCGAGCATCCCCATATCTACGAGAACTTCGAGCACTACTGGCAGATGTCGACCTCGCTCGCCGGTCCGATGGTCGAGATCGTGAAGGGGCTCTCGGACGAGGAACGCCAGGCCGTGCACGATCAGGTGCAGGAGTACAGCGCGTCGTTCCGCTCCGGCGACGAGTACCGGTTCCCGTCCCGACGCATCTTCGTGAGAGCGTCCTGATGGCGCGCGAACCCGAGACCGACCTCCGCCTCTTCTTCCACCCGCGAATGATCGCGGTGATCGGAGCGACCGACGACAAGCGCAAGCCCGGTTACGCGCTGCTGATGAAGGTGAAGGCTCGCGCCGAGCGCGACGGCGCCACCGTCTACGGCGTGAACCCGCGCCTGACAGACATCGACGGGATCCGATGTTTCCCCGCGCTCGCCGACGTGCCCGGCGAGATCGACGTCGCCGTCATCATGATCGGGGACGCCGAGAAGGGCCTGCGCGACGTCGTGGCCAAGGGCGCCAAGTTCGCGATCATCTTCACCGCCGGCTTCCGCGAGGTCGGCGAGGAAGGCGCGAAACGCGAGGAGGAACTCGCCAAGATCGCCCGAGACGGCGGCGTGCGTTTGTTCGGACCGAATACGAACGTGAACGCGTTCGAGATGTTCCCCGAGACGGACGGCAAGAAGCTCGCTCTCGTCACGCAGTCCGGCCATCAAGGCCGCCCGATCGCACAGGGGGTCGAGCTCGGCATCGGCGTGAAGTACTGGGCGCCGACCGGTAACGAGGCCGACCTCGAGTTCGCCGACTTCGTCGAGTACTTCGTCGACATCCCCGACGTCTCGGTCGTCGCCGCGTACATCGAGGGCTTCAAGTCGATCCCGCGCCTGCGCCAAGCCGCCGAGAAGGCGGCCCGCGTCGGCAAGCCGATCGTGATGGTGAAGATCGGCCGGACCGAGGCCGGGCAGCGCATGGCGATGGCGCACACGGGCCACCTCACCGGCTCGGACGCCGCGACGAACGCATTCTTCCGCCAATACGGGATCGTTCGTGTCGACGACCTCGACGAGTTGCTCGAGACGTCGGCACTGTTCACGCGGCTGCCGCGTCCGAACGGCGAGGGATTGTGCGTCTACGCGATCTCTGGCGGGACCGGCGCGCATATGGCCGACCTGTGCGCGTGGGGCGGTCTGACGCTGCCGACGTTGACCGAGGAGTCGCAGCAGAAGCTGCGCGAAGCTATCCCCGACTACCTAACGGTTTCGAACCCCGTCGACAACGGCGCGCAGGTCGTTCGCAAGGGTGGGCTCAACAAGAAGTGCATCGACATCTGCCTCGACGATCCGAACATCGACATCCTCGTGTGTCCGATCACCGGGATCCTGCCCTCGATGTCGAAGGTCGTCGCCGGCGACATCGTCGACGCCTACAGGGAAGCGAAGAAGCCGGTCATCGTTATCTGGGGCTCGCCGGTGACCGACGAGGAGGGCTACCGCATCCTCGTCGAAGGCGGCGTCCCCATGTTCCGCTCTTTCCGTTCGTTCGTCGTCGGCCTGCGACGGTACCTCGACTACTGGCGCTTCCTGGAGCGCTTTGAGGAACGGCGGATCTCACCGCCGCGGATCCCTTCAGGATTCGAGACGATGCTCGCAGGCGCCGGCCCTCTATCCGAGTTTGACTCGGCGTCGCTCGCCGCCCAGTACGGGGTGCCCTTCCCGATGAGCGCCCTTTGCGAAACTGAAGAACAGGCCGTCGAAGCGGCCGCGAAACTCGCGGACCCGGTCGTCATGAAGGCGTGTGGAGCGGGGATCCTCCACAAGACCGAAGCGGGGCTCGTGCGTGTCGGCGTCCCACAGTCCGAGGTAGCAGCGACCTTCCGCGCGCTCGACGAGGCAGGGCGGGCACACGCCGGTGATGCGGGCTACGACGGTGTGCTCGTTCAGGAGAAGGCCGCACACGGCGAAGAGATCATCGTCGGCTTCTCCGAGGATCCTCAGTTCGGGCCGGTCGTGCTGTTCGGTCTCGGCGGCGTCTTCGTTGAGGTCCTCAAAGACGTGGCCCTGCGCGTCGCCCCGCTGACGCGCGCCGACGCGGAGGAGATGATCCGTGAGGTGAAGGGCTTCCCGCTTCTCGACGGCGCCCGTGGGCGTCCGAAGGCCGACGTGGACGCGCTCGCGGACCTCATCTTAAACGTCTCACGGATAGCGACCGAGCTGGGCGGTCACGTTGGCGAATTCGACCTGAATCCGGTGCGCGTGCGTCCCGTGGGCCAAGGCGTCGTTGCACTCGACGCGCTCGTCGTCCGGAAATCATCGTGACGATCGCAGCAACCAAGGCTGAGGCTCTGAGGTCATGGGGCGCCGCAGCGGTTTTCGGCGCAGCCTCCTTACTGCTGGGTTGGTTCTACGCCCGCGAATCTGTTCGCCCGCCCTCCAGGACTGCCGGGTTCTTCAGATCTCAGGCGCGCTTGTTGTTCTGGGTGGGTGGGGCTTTCCTATTGGTTGGATCTGTCGGGTTCCTTGTTCGACTGACTTTGTCTTAGCGATATGAGAGAGCACCGCTTCACCCTCGAGATCCCGCACCCCGTCGAGAGGGTGTGGGCGCTTTTCCAGCGCTACGACCTGTGGACGCAGTACGCGCCGATGGTCGTCGACGTGCAAGTCATCCATCCGGGCGACGCGAACGGCAACGGCTTGCTCCGGCGGGTCATATACAAGATGCCGTTGGGGCGCCGCGGGTCCGCGCTCGAGCTCGTCACCGACGTCAAGGAGAACAGCGGCTACACGTACACGATGATCTCGCGCCGGCCCGGCAACGATCAGACTGGCCGCGTCACGCTCGAACCGATCGGCGCCGACAAGACGCTCCTGCGGTTCGAGGAGCGCTACAACCTCACCAGCCCGATCTTCAGACTCTTCGAGGCACAGATCTACCGCTTCATCAACAAGCAGAACGAAGATTCGATGCGCCGGGCCTCGGAATGGCTTTCGAAGCACCCCGAGTTCCATAGTTAGGCGTGCGAACCGCCGCCGACATCTACTCGCCGGACGTCTACGCCGACGGTCCGCCGCACGAACTGTTCGCCGAACTACGACGCACGCAGCCGGTCTTCTGGCAGGAGATCCCGAATAAGCGCGGCTATTGGGCCGTACTGCGCTACGAGGACGTCGTCCACGTCGCGCGCGAGCCGGTGCTCTTTTCGGCCGCCGCCGGTGGGATCGTCCTCGAGGACCTCACCGAGGAGCAGCTCGAGATGATGCGGATGATGCTCCTCTCGATGGACCCGCCGCGGCACCGCGACTACCGCCGGCCTTTGGCGTCGAGCTTCCATGCAAAGGTGATCGCCGGCCTCGAGGATCAGGTCCGGTCGATCACGCGCGAAATCATGGCCTCGGCCGGCGACCAGGGCCACGTCGAGTTCGTCCACGACGTAACGGCAAAGTTGCCCTCGCAGGTCATCGGCGAACTGATGGGACTGCCGCGCGAGGATTGGCCGAAGATCCAGGGTCTCGCGGAACAGGTCACCGGCGAGGTCGAGCAAGCCGCGACCGCGTCGATAGAGATGGCGATGTACGCGATCGGCTTCGCGCAGCTGCGTCGGACCGAAGCGCCGCGCGAGGATCTCACGAACCTGATCCTGTCCGAAGAGTTCGGCGGGCAGCCGATGAGCGACATCGACTTCGGAAGCTTCTTCGTCCAGCTCGTCACCGCGGGCAACGACACGACGAAGACGATGCTCTCGTCGGGCCTGCTCGCGCTCATCCAGCACCCGGATCAGATGGAGGAGCTCCGCGCGGATCCGTCGCTCACGACGAAAGCGGTAGACGAGATCCTCCGCTGGGCGAACCCGATCCACTACTTCCGACGCACCGCGACCGAAGATACGGAGCTCGGCGGTACCGCCATCAAGGCAGGCGACAAGATCGCGATGATCTTCACGTCCGCCAACCGCGACGAGGCCGTCTTCGACGACCCGCAGCGCTTCGACATCCACCGCGACCCGAACCCGCATCTCGCGTTCGGGACCGGCGAGCACGCGTGTATCGGCCTGCACCTCGCGCGTCTGGAAGGCCGTGTCTTCTTCGAGGAGCTGCTCGCCACTTTCCCGGCGATCGAGCTCACCGGCCTGCCGGTCCGGCTGCGTTCGAATCTCAACAATGCGTTGACGTCTCTCCCCGTGCGGCTGGCCCGCTGACCCCGGAGGTCCACACATGTCCTTCGTCCAGATCGATAAGCCGCGCGACAACGTCACCCTGATCACGCTCAACCGGCCGGAGCGCATGAACGCGATGGCCTTCGACGTGATGATCCCATTCCGCGAGGCTCTGGAGGAGGTGAGTCTCGACAACGACACGCGCGTCGTCGTCGTCACCGGCGCCGGAGGGGCGTTCTGCGCGGGAGCCGACCTCGAAGACCCCGGGATGGTGCCGAACATCGACGGCCTCACCGTCACGACGATCGCGCATCGCGCGCTCGAGCTGCTCGACGACGTGATAATCGCGATCCGCCGGATGCACCAACCAGTCATCGCCGCCGTTAACGGCCCGGCGATCGGGGGCGGCCTCTGCCTCGCCCTTGCGTGCGACATCCGTGTTGGGTCGACCGACGCATACTTCCGCGCGGCCGGTATCAACAACGGCCTGACCGCGAGCGAGCTCGGCGTCAGCTACCTGCTTCCCCGCGCGATCGGCTCGTCGTGCGCGTTCGACATCATGTTGACGGGCCGCGATGTCGACGCGGCCGAAGCGGAGCGGATCGGTCTGGTCTCGCGCGTGACCCAGCCGGAATCTCTCCTCGACGCCTGCTACGAGACCGCCGAGCGCATCATCGGCTTCAGTCGCATCGGCATCGAACTGACGAAGAGGATGCTGTGGTCGAGCTTCGAAGCCGGGAGCCTCGCCGCGCACATGGATCATGAGGGAACCGCTCAGCTCTACGTACGGCTGACGACGCAGAACTTCGAAGAGGCCGTCCGGGCCCGCAAGGAGAAGCGCCCGCCCGTCTTCCGCGACTAGGCCCCTCAGCAGGGCGTTTGTTGAAAAACGAGAACGTGTTCTAGCATCGACCCATGAAGGTCGAGCTCACCAACCCGGACACCTTCCTCGAGGGCGCGCCGCACGAGCTCTTCGCGTGGATGCGCGACAACGACCCCGTTCACTTCCAGGAAGAAGAGCGCGGTCTCGGCTTCTACTGCATCACGCGATACGCCGACGTCGTGAAGGCGTCCAAGGACTTCCGGCACTTCGCGTCCGAGCCGAACACGTTCGACACCAAAGACCCGCCCGACCCGGGCATCGACCTGATGATGATCAACATGGATCCGCCGAAGCACACGCGGCTCCGGCAGATCGTCAGCGCGGGGTTCCATCCGCGGATCATCGCGTACCTCGAGTCGGCGATCCGCGACATCGTGACGGACATCATCGACAAGGTTGGCCCGAAAGGTGAGTGCGACTTCGTCACCGAGATCTCTGCCGAGTTGCCGATGGCCGTCATCTGCGAGCTCGCCGGCGTGCCGAAGCAAGATCAACACAAGATCTTCGAGTGGACGAACACGATGATCGCGCGCGGAGAAGACCCCGAGTACTCCCCATCGATCGAGCATGCGATGCAGGCGTTCATGGAGATCCAGGCCTACGCGTCCGAGCTCACAGCGAAGCGCCGCGAGAATCCCGGCGACGACCTCGTCTCGGCGATCGTGACGGCCGAGGTCGACGGCGAGAAACTCAGCGACTTCGAGCACGCAATGTTCTTCATCATGATGATGGCCGCCGGGAACGAGACGACGCGGAACCTCGTGAGCGGCGGGATGCTCGCGCTGATCCAGCACCCCGACCAGCGTCAGCTGCTGCGCAACAACCCCGACCTATTCCCGAAGGCCGTCGAGGAGATGCTCCGCTGGGTGACGCCGGTGCACCACTTCATCCGGACCCTGCGGGACGACCTCGAGCTGCACGGCACGACGTTGAAGGCCGGCAACAAGATCGCCCTATGGTATCCGTCCGCGAACCGTGACCCGTCGATCTTCCGGGATCCGAACACCTTCGACATCGCCCGCGACCCCAACCCGCACGTGACCTTCGGCGGCGGCGGCCCGCACTTCTGTCTGGGCTTCTCACTGGCTCAGCTCGAGATCAAGGTCCTCTTCGAAGAGGTCCTCGCCCGCCTGCCAGACATGGAGCTGAACGGCCCCGTCGAGCGCATGCGCTCGAACTTCATCAACGGCATCCGTCACATGCCGGTGACGTACACGCCCGAAGCGAACTGACTCTCAGCCGAGCTTCTCGGACGGTATGTCGAAGTAGTCCTGGTAGCGCTTCGAGCGTGCGCGCACTTCGCCCTCGTCCAGTTCGGTGTCGGCGAACGTGTAGTGGTGGCCGCCGTGTTTCTCCGAGGGATTCTCGGCGAGGAACGCGCGCATCCGTTGCTCGGCGTCATCGGTGAGATCGAGTCCGAAGTATTCGTAGATGCCGCGGATCGTTCCGAACGGGCTCGCCATGAAGTCCCTGAAGTTGACGTCGACCACTTGATCCTTCGGGACGGTCCCGTCCTCACGAGCGTCGACCGAGCGATCGAGCGCGTCGATGATGTACTCCTGCCACTCCGCCGCGATGTCGGGCAGGACCACCTCGTCGCTCGCCAGCTTGCGGAGCGTCATCTGGAGTGACGAGAGAGACGCGACGATCCGCAGTGGATCCCGATGCGTCTGAACCAGAAGCGCGTCGGGGTATTCGTTGACGAGTGCGGGGAGGCACCACAGGTGCGCCGGAGACTTCAGCACCCAGCGGTCGCGGTGGTGCCGCGACTGGAGGTGCTGCAGATAGAGGCGGTGCCAACGGTACGCGGGCGCCATGTCCGCCTCGTGCAGCAACCATCGCGAGTACGAGGGCAGGCGGTACTGCGTTCCAAAGATCAGGCTTCGGTAGTCCTGCGCGGTGATGCGGACGCACTCCTGCGCGAGGCGCGCGCCGATCGGATGCATCGCCTTGAAGCCGGGCATCAGCTGCTCGACCATGTCCATCTGCGACTGGACCTCGTCGATGCGCGGATCCGTGTCGTACGTCGCGGACTCGGGCGGCGGCAGTGGGCGGTCGACCTCCCAGCTCAGCGGCGCGCGGTTCGCAGGGTCCTGGGCGAGAAGGTCGTAGAGGATCGTCGTTCCGGTTCGCGGCTGACCGATCACGACGATCGGACGCGTGATCGGGGCGCGCGCATTCTCGGGATGCTGCCGATGATGGTCCACGACGCCGAGCCTGTTCGAGAGATACATCAGGATCTCGCCGGCCGCGATCATCTTTCCGAGGTCGGTGAGCCTCGCGTCCGCGTGGAACGCGGCGATCAGGCGCCCGAGACCCTCTTGCCACGTGCCCTCTCCGAGGTCGTCCAAGCCGGCGGCCTCGCGAGCCTGGGCGACGAGGTTGTCGGCGTCGAGCGTGAGATCCACCGTCAGCTCCCTTCCTCAACGAGGACGCACCGCGTGCCGCTGTAGATCGTCGGCATGCACTTGTTGCAGTGGATGCAGATGCCTTCGGTCGTTGCACCTTTGCGCATCTTCTCGATGAGGTCGGGTTCGCGCAGCAACGCGCGCGCCATGGCGACGAACGCGAAGCCGTCGGCGAGCCCGCGATTGATCGAGTCGACCGTGTTGATACCGCCGAGCAAGATGAGTGGCATGTCGAGCGCGGCGCGGAACTGCCGCGCGAACGGGAGGAAGTAGGCCTCCTCGAACGGATAGCTCTTGAAGAAGCGGCGGCCGACGAGCTTGAAACCGAGGCGCATCATCGGCGGCAGGGTGGCGCCGAACTCTTCCAGCGGGACGTCGCCGCGGAAGAGGTACATCGGGTTCGCCAACGAGCTGCCGCCGGTGAGCTCGAGGGCGTCGAGGAAACCGTCGGACTGGAGCATCTTCGCGACCTCGATGCTCTCGTCGATCCAGAGGCCGCCGCGGACGCCGTCGGCCATGTTGAGTTTGGCGGTGAGCGCGACACGATCGCCGACCGACTCACGTACGGCGCGCACAACCGCGCGTGGGAACCGCGCTCTGTTTTCCAACGAAACGCCCCAGCGGTCTCGGCGTTTGTTGAGCTTGGGGCTGAGGAAGGCGCTCAGCAGATAGTTGTGGCCGAGATGGATCTCGAGGGCGTCGAAGCCGCCCTCGACGGCGACGCGGGCGCCGCGGGCGAAGTCGTCTGTCACGCACTGGATGTCTGCCTCTGTGGCCGCCTTCGTGAAGCGCATCGCCGGGGTCAGGAAGCGCGACGGCGCGAGCGCGGGATGCTTCGTGCCGGCCGGCGCGGCGACCGGTCCCGCGTGACCGATCTGCGCGCACGCAGCGGCCCCTTCATCGTGGATAGCGTCGGTGAGGCGGCGGAGGCCGGTGATCGCTTCGTCTCGCAGCTCGATCTGGCGACCGTCGGTCCCGCCGTCCGGCGAGACCGCACAGTACGCCACCGTCGACATGCCGACGCCGCCGGCGGCAACCTGACGATGGAATGCGATGAGCTTGTCTGTGACGACCTTACGCGGCGACATGCCTTCGAACGTGGCGGCTTTGATGATGCGGTTCCGGAGCGTGATTGGTCCGAGTTTCGCGGGAGCGAACGGATCGATCGCGGCCGGCATCGGCCGTATTAGAGCATGCGACCCGGCTAGGACGACTCGCCGGCGCGCGAGGTCCGGCGGAGAGTCTCGGCGAGTGCGCCGGCGGTAGCGATCAGAGCGGCGCCGCCGGCGACCGACGCGCTGACGCCCGTCGCCGGAAGATCCTTGGACGACTTTTGCTTGCGCCCAAGGACCGCCGGCTTCTTCGATCCGCCGACAAGAGCGCGCGTGTTGCGCAGCGCCGTCGCCATGATCGTGAGCGTCGGATTGTGCGCCCCGGAGGTCGGGAAGACGCTGCCGTCGGCGACGAGCACGTTGTCGAGCGCGTGCAGGCGGCCGTGGTCGTTCGTGACGCTGGTCTTCGGATCCCTGCCCATGCGCAAGCCGCCCATGATGTGCTTGCCGTCGGGCACATTGCCGGCGGCGATCGGGAACCGGTCGCTCGATGTCTCCGGGACGGCCGCGGACGTGTCCGCGCCGGCCAGTTTCAGCATCGTCGTGATCAGCGGGATGTAGAAGGTCTGCGCGGCGATCTCGTGCGCATGCGGCGTGTACGTGATGCGGGCGACGGCGAATCCGCGAGCGTCCTTGACCGTCGGATCGAGGTCCACGGTGTTCGTCGCCTGCGCCAGGTCCTCACCGATCATCTCCAGGCCGAAGAAGCGATCGCGCAGCACGCTGGCGCGCATGAGCTGCTTGAAGAGGCGGCCGAACGGCCTGTTCGGTGAGACGACCGGCAGGATGGTCCCACGATAGATCTCGGCTTCGGCGATCGGATCCTGGGTGCCGCCGAGCTCGAGCACGCCGCCGCGGATGTACGGCAGGCCGTTGGCGGTGGCGAACACGCGCGCGCCGGGGAACTCCGGGTCGGCGAAGTCGTCGACCGCATGCGAGGTCGATCGCCCGCGGTACGCGTGCATGCGCTCACGCAAGAAGATCGCGAACCCCGCCGTGAACCAGTGGAACATCAGGTACCGGCCGATCTGGTGGTTCGGGTCCGGGATCTGCGACAGCAGCGCGAGGCGGTTCGACTCGATCGTCGAGCCGGCCAGCACGACCACGTCCGCGCGTTCGGTGTGTTTCTTGCCGGCGGCGTCGACGTACGAGACCCCGGTCGCGCGCCCGTTGCTGTGCTCGATCCTGTAGACGAAGGTCTCCGCGCGAAGCTCCCCGCCCGCGAGGAGCGCGCGCCGCAGCGGCGCCAGCGCGCCGACGCGCGCGTGGATGGGACAACCATAGTGGCTGCAGAACCCGCAATTGTTGCACGCCGGCCGTCCTTGATAATTCTGCGAGTTGATCGCCATCGGCACCGGGTACGGATGCAGGCCCATCAGACTCGCGCCCTGCGCGGCGACCGTCGACGAGTACTGCGGCGGGCCCGGCGGCATCGGCAACTGCTTCGTCCGCGGCGCGTGCGACAGGGTCACCGGCGCCAGCTGCTCGACGTCCCCCGCCACACCGATCAGATGCTCGATCTCGTCGTAGTACGGCGCGATCTCCTGGTACGTGAAGGGCCAATCCCGCACGTCCGCACCGTCGACCGGCCCGAGCATCGAGAGCTTCGCGAAGTCGATGTCCCAATACCGCGGTGTCTTCGCGTCCCAGTGGACGGTCCCGCCACCGACGGTCGAGGGCAAGTCGTTCACGTTGCCCACATGCAACGGCTGCGCGTCCGCAGTGCTGTGGCGGAAGGTCCGCGGCTCGGAAACGGGATCGGGTTCCTCGAACGCGCGGATCCCGGCCTTCAGCTCGTCGTTGGCGAAGAGCGTCCTCGGCGTCGGGCTCGTCAGGTCGCGGAAGTAGTTGCGGCCCTTCTCGAGGATGACGACGTCATACCCCGCCTCGGCGAGCACCATCGCCGCCGTGCTGCCGCCGGCGCCGGAACCGATGACGATCGCCTTAGCGGCCACCGCGCCTCCTCGCGGCGATGGCCACGGCGGCCGCGTCGAAGTTGGCGATCACCGCTGCGATGAGCGCGTCGGGCACGACGGGATCGGGCCCGTCGGAGTCGCCGACCTCCGCCGGCGTGTAGCCGCGCGGCTGCGAGTCGCCCTTCCACGAGATCTCTTCCCATCCGACGAGGTCCTCGTTGCCGCCATACTCCGGAGCCGCCAGGAACCCCTCGATCGCATGCGTGAAGAGCACGTCGAGGAAGTCGCCCGCGTCGCTGAGGATCTGGTCTTGCTGGTTCGGTGAGGCGGCAGCGAAATCGCCTCCCGCCGCCGCATCCAACGCCGCGATGCCGTTGCGATACGTGACCTGGAGATCGGCGATCCGCTTGCGCCAGATCTTCTCTTGCATGGCCGAGAGCGGGACGAAGCTCTCCATGTAGTTCTCGTCGCCGCCGCTGCGATCGCTCCACGGCCCGCCGGTGAAGATCCGCGGCGGCGAGACCGTGAACGCGCCGAGCAGCACGTCGATGTAGCGGACGACGTTGGCTTCGCGCGCGCCGGCGTGGCCGGCCTCGAGCGGGTCGTCCTCGGGCCCGGGGATCAGCCGCGCTGTCGCCTCCCGGACGACGGCCGCCTGGTGCGCGTCGAAGAAGACGAAGCTCTGCGAGGCGGGAGCCGCCATCGCCTGGGCCAGCCATCCCTTCGGCAAGGCGGCGGCGAGGGGCAGCAGGCCGGCGGCCTGCAGGAAGCGTCGGCGCGAGAGCTCGGGCATGATCCGACTATTCGACGCCGGCGCTAAAGGTCCCTCGCCGCTTCTGGATTGTCAGGGCTCGACGGCGAACGAGACGCACGTGTCGCGGATGTGCGGGAGGACCTTGAGGAACTCGCGGCGGCCCTCCTCGCCGTGCTGCGGGATCTCGTGGCCCTTCGCGATCCGGAAACTCCGGAACGCCACGCCCACCATGTCGAGCAGGTGCAGGCAGCCCTCCGAGCGCGGCACCGCGTCGCGGTAGGGCGCCTTCGGCGCGAAGACGTTCAGGCCGACGAGCCCGGCGAGCGACTCGACGGCCCGCGGACACGTGTCGTACGGGTGCCGGTTCATCCGGCCGACGGCCTCGCGGATCGTCCCGTCGTGCGCGACGCGCAGCGCGATCCGCATCTCGTGGAAGTCGTCGTCGAGCGACGTGAGCGAAAGCGACTCGTCGTCCGATCGGAAGATCCGTGTCCGGAACGTCCGGTCGAAGTAAGGCTCCGCGCCGTCGGCCGTCGCGGCGAGCTCGTCCCACCGCGACGAGATCAGGTCCGCGGCGACCGCTCGTCCGACGTACCGCGGCGCGTTCATCGGACCCGCCGGTCGTCGAGGCGCTTCGCATCCGCCGGGATCGAGCCGGCGGGAACGCCGACGATGTCGGCCCGCAACCGGACGACGCCGCGGATCCCTTCCGCGATCTTCTCGCGCGTCGCATCGTCGACGGTTCCTTCGACCTCGATGGTGAACGTGTCGAGTCCGCGGTCGTCGGAGGCGATGATGCCGCGCCAACGATGAACCGTATCGAACCGGCCGAGGACCTCGGCGATCTGCTCAGGGTAGACGAACATGCCGCGCACCTTCGTCGACTCGTCGACGCGGCCCATGAAGCGTAGGCGCTGCGCGGTGCGGCCGCAGCGGCACGGCTCCTCGTCGATCACTGCGCGGTCGCCGTTGCAGAACCGCAGCAGCGGCCGGAAGGGGTTGAAGACCGTGGCCGTGACCTCGCCCGGGGTGCCCGGCGGGAGCGCCTCTCCCGTCGACGGGTCCGTGATCTCGAGGATCATGATCTCGGGGATGTGCATCCCATCGGCCACCCAGCACTCGAAGCACGGCATCAAGCCGTCGGCCGATCCGTAGAGCTGGCGCACGATACAGCCGTACGTGTCCTCGAGCTCGGACCGCAGCGATTCGGGCAGGGCCTCCGCCGTCGTCAGCGCGCACTCCAGCGAGAACTCCTTGCGCGGGTCGACGCCCATCTCACGCGCCTTGTCCGCGATGATCTTCAGGAACGAGGGCGTTCCGACGTAGCCGGTCACCGGGAGCTTCTGAAGGATCTGCACCTGCAAGTCGGTGTTCCCCGGCCCGGCCGGCACGACGGCACAGCCGAACGCGCCGAGCGACTCGTCGAAGTTAATCCCGGCCGGCGTGAGGTGGTACATGAACGTGTTGATGATGATGTCGCCCTTCCGGAACCCGATCGCGTGGTACACCTTCAGCAAGGGGTTCGCGGTCTGCGGTATCGAGCCGTACGCGTAGAACTGCGGGCCCGGCGACACGAAGATCCGGCGCGCCTCGTTGTACGGCACGGTCATGATCCCCTCGAACTTCAGATCTTGCGTCTCGCTCTTCTTCGTGAGGGGGATGCGGGCGAGGTCGGCGAGCCCGGAGATGTCGTCGGGTTTCACGCCGGCGGCGTCGAGCTTCCGCTTGTACGTCGACGAGCGTTCGTAGCAGTACTGCACCGTGCCCTTGAGGATCCCGTCCTGCATCGCGCGCCGGGCCTCGGGCGTCATCGTCTCGGCGCCTTCGTCGTAGAAGCCCTGCTGCCGTTCCGTGGACAGCGTCACGAGCCGCCCTCCAACCCGTACGCGTCCCGGAACGCCTCGTCGTCGAGGCGCATCAGATCCCTCAGGATCTCGAGCTCGAGGGCATCGATCGTCGACCCGTCGCCCGACCTCTCGAACACGACGGCCCCCTCTTGGTCCACGATCCGCAACGTCGCCGCGAACTGCACGCGCGGACCGGGGATCGGGATGCCCGTCGCCGCGGTCCCGATCGCGCGCAAACCCCGGCGGGTCGGCTTCAGCGGCGTCGTCCCGGAATCGCGCTCCACGCGGAACACCTCGGCAGCGGGGACGCTCATGCCGGTTCGTCGACCACGCGGACCGGCTTGAAGTCCGGACGGGGCAGCGACCCACGCAGAAGCATCTCGACGCGCGCCGGCACCTCGAGCTTCTCCTCCAGACGCGCCGCGATCGTCTCACCCAACGCCGCGTCGCCCTCGATCCGGATCTCGATCCCACCCGCGCCCGGCCGCCGCACGAGCTGGTACTCGAGCGTCGGCGCCTTCAGCTCCGGGAAGTCCTCGAGCACCCACCACACATCGACGGGCAGGAGGTCCTTGCCGCGCACGTGGACGAAGTCCTTCGCGCGTCCGTCCCACAACATGCGCATGTGCGTCTCGCCGCAGGCGCACGGCTCGCGGTTCAGCCGGACGATGTCCTCGAGGTCGTAGCGGAGCATCACGTTGTCGCGGCCGATCGTCGTGACGACGAGGTGCCCGCGCGTCTGGTCCGGCTGCGGCTGTCCTGTCTCTGGGTCGATGCACTCGACCACCGCGAAGTCCTCGCAGATGTGCGCGCCCTGGAACTGCATACAGCCGCCGCCGAGGAACGAGAAGCACTCCGCGCCGGCGGTTCCGGTCGCGCTCAACAGGACGGGGTGCTCCATGCGCGGCCGCATGCCGAGATCCTCGGCCGGTTTCAGGCCCAGGCGTTCGGCGGCCTCCCAGAACTTGAGCTGCGCCGTGTCGAACATCATGTACTGATCGGGTTTCAGCTCCTGGAACAGGCGGACGGTCTTCTCCGCTTCCTCGTCGGTCGTCGGCGAGCCGACCGCGGCCACCAGTGCGCCGAACGCCTCGAGCGCGCTCGACAGGATCGCGCCGCCGCCGTACACACCGAGCGGGTGCGAGTGCACGACGAGCTGCCCCGGTCGCGTGCCGTAGCGCCAGAACATGCGCGCCGCGGCTTCGTTTTCGACCTCGAGATCCCGGCACGTCCACAGGATCAGCGTCGGTTTCCCCGTCGTGCCGGTCGTCGTGCCCACGCGCACCGCGCCGTCGCGGCGCTGATACGAGCCGAACGGCGGACTGGCGGCCTGGTCGGCCCGCAGCTCGTCCTTGACGGTTCGCGGGATCCGGATGAGGTCCTCCGGCGTCTTGATGTCGTCGGGCGCGACGCCGCCGGCGTCGAGCTTCGCCTTCCAGAACGGCAGCTCCGCCGCGCGGTGAACGGCCTCGCGCAGCCGTTCGGCCTGAAGCTGCAGCAGCTGCTCGCGCGGCATCAGCTGGATCTCGGGGTTCCAGATCGCGTCCCGTGGGGGCATGCTCACCCCTTCGGTGTGAAGCGAACGGGCAGCGTCGTCGGCGACCGGAACGCCGAGCCGTGGACGTGCGGGTCCTTGTCCCCCGGCTCGAGGCGCAGATCCTCGAGGCGGTCCAGCATCGCGTTGATCGCCACCGACGTCTCCAACCGCCCGAGGTGCGCGCCCAGGCAGTAGTGCGCGCCGCCGCCGAAGGCGAGGTGCGGCGGGCCCTCGCGGTTGATATCGAACCGGTCGGGGTTCTCGTACTTGGTCTCGTCGCGGTTCGCGGCGCCCAGCGATACGTTCAGCGAGTCGCCCGCGTTGAACGTCACATCACCGATCTCGACGCCGTCCTTCGTGATCTCGCGCGCGGTCTGCTGCACGGGCGCCTCCCACCGCAGCGCCTCCTCGATCGCGTCCGGGATGAGACCGCGGTCGGCCTTCACCTCATCGAGCTGCTCGGGGTTCGTCAGCAGCCCGAAGACCAGATTGCCGAGCAGCCGGTACGTCGTCTCGGCGCCGGCCGGCAGCAGCAGCCGCAGGAAGCCGTAGATGTTCTCATCGGGAAGCGAAACGCCGTCGATCTCGGCGGTCGCGAGGATGCTGATCACGTCGTCCTTCGGATCGCGGCGGCGCTCCTCGACGATGGGCGCGAGGTAGTCGCGCAGCGCCGACGACGCGGCCAGGCCGCGATCGACGTTCACCGCGATCGAGATCATCTCGAGCGAGCGGCGCACGAACATGCCGGAGTCCTCCCCGGGCACGCCGAGCATCTTCGCGATCACCTGGATCGGGAAGCGGAAGTTGAACTGGCGCACGAGGTCCGCCTCGCCGTCGGAGACGAACGCGTCGATCAGCTGGTGCGTGATCGGCTCGATGAGCCGGGACTTCCAGTCCTCGAGCGCCTTCAACCGGAAGGCGCTGGCGACGAGGCCGCGGTGCGCGAGGTGCTCATGGCCGTCCATCGCGAGGATCGTCGGTCCGAACACCATGACGATCGACTTCTCGAAGACGCGCGACGAGAACGTCTCGTTGTCGGCCAGCACGCGCGAGACCTCGTCGTAGCTGAAGACGAAGGGAACCGGCTGGCCGAACGCCTCAACCATGTGGATGGGACCGAGCCGCTGCAGGCGGTGGAACTCGGGGTAGGGGTCGCGGACGTCGCCGACGGCCGTGTCACCGAAGACGTCGATGTCGTCGATGTCCCAGACGTTCGCGTCCATGCTCTAGTTCGGAGTGAACGCGACCGGCACCGTCGTCGGCGACCGGAACGCCCAGCCGACCCAGTGCGGGTCCGCGTCCCCGGCCTCCAGCCGGATGTCCGGGAGCCGGTCGAGCATCGCGTTGAGCGCGACCTGCGCCTCGAGGCGCGCGAGATGCGCCCCCAGACACAGGTGCGGGCCCTCGCCGAAGGCGACGTGCCCCTTGTGCTCGCGCGTGATGTCGAAGCGACGCGGATCGTCCCATCGGCTCTCGTCGTTGTTGGCCGACCCGAGGACGGTCGTGACGCCCGATCCCTTCGGGATCGCGACGCCGGCGATCTCGGTGTCGACGTTCGCTTCGCGCGCGGCGAACTGGACGGGCGCCTCCCAGCGCAGGGCCTCCTCGACCGCGCGGGCGACGAGCGAGCGATCCTTGCGGACCGCATCGAGCTGGTCGGGGTGCGTGAGCATCACGAGCATGAGCGTTCCGATCAGGCGGTAGGTCGTGCTCTGCCCGGCCGGGATCAGCAACCGGATGAACCCGTGGATCAGCCCGTCGGTCAGCCGCTCGCCGCCGAGCTCCGCGTTGACCAGCTCGCTCACGAAATCAGCGTTCGGTTCTGCGCGCCGCGCGTCGATGATGGGCGCGAAGTAGTCGTGAACCTCCTGCGCCGCGGCCACGCCGCGGTCCCAGTCGACCGACAGCCGCTCGAGGTCGATCGCCCAGCGGCCCCAGGCCTCGTAGTCCCTGAGCGGGATGCCGAGGAGCCTCGCGAAGACGCGCACGGGGAACTGCCAGGCGAACTCGCGCACCAACTCGGCGCTCCCCCGCGAGGCGAAGCGGTCGATCACCTCGTGCGCCACCGGGCGGATGAGCTTCTCCTCCCAGGACGCGACGACCTTCGGGCGGAAGGGGTGCGCGATGAGGCCGCGCGCCTGTTGGTGCCGCTGGCCGTCCATCTCGAGGATCGTCTCGCCGAGGAACGGCCGCATCAGCTCGCCGTTGATGCGGGCGGAGAAGGTCTCGTTGTCGCGCAGGACGCGCTCGCAGTCCTCGTACCGGTAGACGCGGTAGACGGTGGTGTTGAGGTGGCTCTCGTGGATGACCCCGGCGTCCCGCCCCTTCGCGTACCCCTCGTAGGGGTCGCGGATGTCCCCGTAGTTCTGGACGACGGGGTCGAGCAGGTCTTCGACGGTGGGGCCCTCGGGAGACATCGAGGGCCTCATCATCGGTCTGACGCTCGTGTCAGGTCAAGGCCGTCACACGGTACGCTGGCGGCGCCGTGGACCGCGACGAGATCGCCGGCTTCTATCGCGCGCAGGGGGCCTGGAAGCACGAGACCCTTCCGGCGCGCTTCAGTTCTGTGTGCGGAGCCGCATCCCGTCGCGTGGCGCTCGTCGACGGCGCGACGTCGCTGACCTTCCGGGACGTCGCCGAGCGCGTCGAGCGCGTCGCCGGTCACCTCGGATCGCTCGGGATCGGGCCCGGCGACGTGGTCTCGTGGCAGCTCCCCAACTGGTGGGAGGCGGCCGTCCTCCACCACGCGGCGCTGCGGATCGGGGCGCTGCCGAATCCGCTGAACCTGATCTTCCGCGGGCGCGAGCTCCGCTTCGTGCTCGGGCAGATCCGGCCGGCGATGCTGGTCGTCCCGCAGCGCTTCCGGCGGTTCGATCACGCGGCGCTGGCTCGGACGCTCGCGGACGAGGGCTTGGTCGAGCGGGTCGCGGTCGTGCGCGGTGAACACGAGGGGGCCGAGAGCCTCGACGCCTGGCTGGCCGAACCGTCGCCGCGCGAGATCGCCGCGCCGCTGCAGCGGCCGTCCGACTCCGCGCTGGTGCTGTATACGAGCGGCACGACCAGCAACCCCAAAGGGGTGCTGCACTCGCACGAGACTCTGCTCTACGAGCTCGACTCGCTGCGCGAGGTTCACCAGATCACGACCAACGACTGCTACCTCGGCGGGTCGCCGGTGACGCACATCGCCGGGCTGGTCTACGGGCTGCTGATGCCGTTCGCGCTCGGCACCCGCACGGCCCTGCTCGACCGCTGGGACGCCGGCCGCGCGCTCCAGCTCATCGAGCGCGAACGCGCGACGTTCATGACCGGAGCGCCGACGTTCCTCCAGACGCTCGCCGGCCACCCCGACGCCGCGCGCCGGGATCTCTCGAGCTTCCGCTTGTTCTCGACCGGCGGTGCCAACATCCCGACGGAGCCGATCAGGCTCGCCGAACAGAAGCTCGGCTGCACGGTGAAGCGCGCCTACGGTTCAACGGAGGTCCCGACGCTGACCGCCACGGCATTCGACGACCCCGACGAGTTGCGCTTGGGCACCGACGGACGCGCGATCGGAGCCGCCGAGATGCGCATCGTGTCCGACGGCCGCGACCTGGCGCCCGGGGATGAGGGCGAGATCTGGACGCGCTCACCGGAGGTCTTCATCGGGTACCGGGACCCGGCGCTCGACGCCGAGGCGTTCGACGACGAGGGATGGTTCCGGACGGGCGACCTCGGGCGCGTCGACGCGGACGGCTATCTACACGTGACGGGCCGCCTGAAGGACGTGATCATCCGCGGCGGCGAGAACATCAGCGTCAAGGAGATCGAGGATCTTCTCGCCGAGCATCCCGCGGTCGCCGACGTCGCGGTCGTCGGTATGCCCGACCCGGTGCTCGGCGAACGGGCGTGCGCGTTCGTCGTGCCGCGGCGGGGCGCGGAGGCTTTGACGTTCGCCGAGATGGTGTCCTTCCTCGAAGCGCGTGAGATCGCGCGCCAGAAGATCCCCGAGAAGCTCGTCGTCCGAAGCAGACTCCCCAAGACGGCGAGCGGCAAGGTGCTCAAGACGGCGCTCCGTGCCGATCTGGATCAGAACGCCTGATTTCCGACCGACCGGGAGGATTGGGTACGCTCGCGGCGAAACAAGCGTCGTGCGCCGCGCCCGGATGCTCCTCACGCTGCTCGTCCTCTCCGTCCTCGCCGTCTCCACCAACACGTTCGCTGCCTGCGACGACTACAGCTGCCCCGAGTACGCGCAAACCGATCTGACCAACATGAGCCAGTCGATCGGGCGGCTGCCCGACCAGTACACCGACGCCGATTGGCTCCTGCGGTTCCGCGAGAAATCGCACGAGGTCTACCTCGAAGACGTCGTCGAACAGCTCCGCGACCCGACGCACCCGTCGCTCACCTTCGCGTTCCTGCTGCCCGGCGGCATGGTCGGCAACGTCGACTACTGGCCGCAGTACGAGGCGTGGACGAAGGAAGGCCGCGTCAAGGCGGTGCGCTTCCGTCGCCGGACCGGCGCCCTGATCCGCGGGCACGTGTGGCGTCCTCCACTGTCGCAGGCGGGGCCGTTCCCCGCGATCTCGATCACGCCGGGCAGCGTGCAAGTGAGCGAGCCCATGTACTGGTGGGCGGCGGAGATCCTCGCCGAGGCCGGCTACGTGGTGTTGACGTTCGACGCGCAAGGGCAGGGGTTCTCGGAGACGTTCGGTCACGCGGACGACGGTGACGAATCACCGACCTTCGACGGGGTCCCCTCCCAGCAGGCGATCAACTTCCACGAGATGACGGTCGACGCGGTCGAGTTCTTGCTCTCGACGCCGGCCGAGCCGATCCGGTTCGCGTTCGCCGGCGACGGCGCCGCCGGCTACGACCTGTTCAACCCGTTCCACGCCGCCATCGAGTACTTGCCCGACGGTCATGCGAACGTCGGCCTTGCCGGCCACTCCTTCGGTGCCAGCGGCGTCACGTTCGCGCAGGATCCGGCGCACAACGATCTGAACGTGGAGAACATCCGCACGATCGTCGCGTGGGACAACCTCTCGGCCGACTACAGGCCGCGCGTGCCGGCGATGGGTCAGAGCGGCGAATCGTTCGTGGAACCCTCGTTCCACACGAGCCGGCCCGACCCGGATGAAAAAACGATGGCGTTCAACAAGTGGCGGGCCGCGAAGCTCGACACGATGCAGGTCGCGCCCCGCGCGGCGACGCACCTCGAGTGGTCCTTCGTGCCGATCCTTCCTCTCGCGGCGTCGAGCTGGGGGAACGACATCGTCGCGTTCTACACGCTGGCGTGGTTCGACAAGTACCTGCGCCACGATCCGACCGCGGACGCGCGGCTCCTGACGAAGGCCTACAACAAGCCGGACAACGACGCGTGCGGCGGGAACGACGGATGCTATTCGATCTACTTCAAGAGCGCGTACTGGTTCCACGACGCCGGCGGCACGCTGCACGACTGCGACGACGTCGCGCACATCGCCGATCCGGCCGAGACCTGCCCCGATACGGACCTCTAGGTCGCGGCCCTTCGCTCGTCAGATGACGCCGTCGGTACGCAGGGCGGCGATCTCATCCGCCGACAGGCCGAGGAGCTCCACCAGCACCTCGTCGGTGTGCTCGCCGAGCAGCGGCGCGCCGCGCGCGACGCGAAGCGGCGTCCGGTCCAGCCGCGGCACCGGCGCCTGCTGGCGGACGGGCCCGAGCGCGGGATCGACGATCGGCACGACCGCGTCGCGCGCCAGCACCTGCGGGTCCTCGACGATCTGGTCGATCGCGTAGACGCCCGACACCGGAACCTGCTTCGCGACCAGCGTCTCCTCGATCTCGGCCAGCGTCTTCGTCTTGCACCACGCGGCCACCTCGGCATTGATCGCGTCGCCGTTGCGCGCCCGCGCCTCGAGCGTCGCGAAACGCTCGTCGTCGAGCAGGTCCTTCCGTTCCATCGCGTCGCACAGCCGAGGGAACAAGACGTCGCCCGCCGCCGCGATGCAGACGTAGCGCCCGTCCGCGGTCTCGTAGTTGTCGAGCGGCGCGCTGTTGGGAAGACGGTTCCCGGCACGCTTGCGCACGACACCGAGCCTGTCGTACGCGGCCACGGTCCACTCCATCACGCGCAGCACGCTTTCGTAGAGGGCGACCTCCACCAGCTGGCCCCGGTCGGTTTTCGCGCGGTCGACCAGCGCCGCGAGGATCCCGATCGTGTTGAACAGCGCGGTGAGGTAGTCGGCGATGATCACGCCGGGCCGGACCGGCGGCGCGTCGGGATGACCGGTGATGTGGAGGAGCCCGCCGAGCGCGATGCCGTTGCGGTCGAGCCCCGGCCGGTCTCGGTAGGGCCCGTCCTGCCCGTACACGCTGACGCGACCGACGATGAGGCGCGAGTTGATCGTGGTGAGATCCGCCGGCGCGAGGTTCCACTTCTCGAGTGTGCCCGGCTGGAAGTTCTCGACGAGCACGTCGGCGTGCGGGATCAGCCTCGTCAGTAGCTCCTGACCCTTCGGTTTCGATAGGTCGATCGTCACCGAGCGTTTCCCGCGACCCTCGACCGCCCAGAACAGCGATACGTCGCCGTCGAAGGGCGGGATCGTCCGGAGGAAGTCGCCGGTGCCCGGCTGCTCGATCTTGATGACGTCGGCGCCGAGCTCGCCGAGGAGGGTCGCGGCGAACGGCGCGCCGATGCGGGTCCCGAGATCGAGGACGCGGATGCCGTCCAGCGCGCCGGGCATGACGCGCTACGAGAAGTCTTTGTCGCGGTCGCGGAAGACCTCTTTCATCGAGCCCTTCTGTTTGCGTTCCTCCAGGGCGTCGAGGGAGGTCTTCGTGTTGTGCTGGAACTGGTGAACCATGAAGTGGTACTCGAGCGCGTTCCGGAACCCCGCGAGATCCTGCGCGTGGTTGATCGAGCGCTTCACGTTGCGCACGGTGACCGGGGGCATCTTCGCGATGCGCTCGGCGAGCGCGAACGTTTCTTCCTCGAGCTTGTCGCGCGGAACCACGCGGTTGATCCACCCGAGGCGATGCGCCTCGGCCGCGCCGATCTCGTCGCCGGTCCAGAGGAACTCCTTCGCCTTTCGCGGCGACAGGTCGGCGATCTCGACGAGCGCCTCGACGGCCGCGCCGGTCATGCGCAACACCGGGTTCTGGAAGACGGCGTCCTCGCTCGCAACGATCAGGTCGCACATGCACGCGACCATCAGCCCGCCGGCGACGCACTTCCCCTGAACCATGGCGATCGTCGGCGTCTCGAGGTCCCGGACGGCGAGCGCCTTCTCGAAGTACATCCGGCGCTCGTGTTCGAACTTGCCTTCCGGCGTCTTGCGCTTATCGTGCCACTCGTCGGACGGCGCTTCGCCCACGTACGCCTTGAGGTCGTGCCCGGCGGAGAAGTGGGGCCCAGCGCCGGCGATCACGATGATGTTGACGTCGGCGTCACGGTCGGCCGCGTGCAGCGCGTCGTCGAGCTCATTCAACAGCTGAGTGTTCTGGGCGTTGCGGACCTCGGGCCGGTTCATGGTCACGAGCTCGACCGCACCGCGCCGCTCGACGAGGATCGTCTGGTAGCCCATCGCGGGAATCCTAGCCTTTCGGCTCGCGCGGGAGGCCCAGGATGCGCTCCGCGATGATGTTGCGCTGGATCTCGCTGGTGCCGCCGGCGATCGAGGCCGCGCGCGACCACAGCATCCCGCGCGCCCAGCGTCCGCGGTCCACGGCGCCGGGGTCCTCCGGGGTGACGAGACCGTCCCAGCCCAGGATCGAGCCGGCGTTCTCGTAGAGGCGCTGGCTCATCTCGCTCCAGAAGAGCTTCACGACGCTCGACTCCGGCCCGATCTGCTCGCCGCGGCTTAACCGCGTGAGCGTGCGCGCGTTGTGCAGGCGGAAGATCTCGACGTCCATCCACGATTGCGCGAGCTTCTGCCGGACCAGCGGGTCCGCGACGGAGCCGCGTTCGAGCGCGCGTCGCCACAGCAGGTCCCGCGCGACCTCGTGGAGGACCTGTTCCTTCCACACGAAACTCGTCCCCCGCTCGTTGGCCAGCGTCGTCCCGGCGACGCGCCAGCCGTCGTTCTCGACGCCGATGAGGTTGTCCGCCGGCACCGGGACCTCGTCGAAGAAGACCTCGTTGAACTCGCTCTCGCCGGTGATCTGGCGGAGCGGCCGAACGTCGATGCCCTTCTCCTTCATCGGGATCGCGAGCATCGAGATGCCCTTGTGCTTCGGCGCCGTCGAGTCGGTGCGCACGAGTCCGATGCCGAAGTCGGCGAAGCGCGCGTAGCTGGTCCAGACCTTCTGCCCGCTGACGTAGTAGGTGCCGTTGCGTTTCTCGGCTTTCGTCGAGAGGCCCGCGAGATCGCTGCCGGCGCCCGGCTCGCTGAAGAGCTGGCACCAGATCTGCTCGGCGCTCAGGATCTTCTTGAGCCACTGCTTCCGCTGTTCCTCGGTGCCGTGCGCGATGAGCGTCGGCCCGACCAGGTTCACGCCGGCGCGGCCGAGGATCTGCGGCGCGCGGGCGCGCGCGAGCTCCTCGTTGTAGATCGCGACCTGCACCAGCGACGCGCCGCGGCCGCCGTACTCCTCCGGCCAGTGGATGCCGACCCAGCGTCCCTCGTGCAGGGTGCGTTGCCAGTCGCGCAGCGCCTCCGCGTCCTCGAACGTGGCCGCCACATCGACGTCCGGCGGCGTGTGCTCGGCGAGCCAGCCGCGCAGCTCATCGCGGAACGAGACGTCGGCGGGCGAGAGATCGAAGTCCATCGCGCTCAGATTACGGGGAGACGACCTCCATCCCCCACTTGGACATCATCTCGGCGTACACAGCCGGGTCGGTCGAACCCGAATCGGCCAGCGCTTTCAGCTCGTCGAAGTAGCCCTCGAAGGACGGGGAATGGGTCAGCAAAAGTCGCGCGCGCATCGTCCCCGGGTTCGAGAACGTGTGCAGCACGCCACGCGGGACGAAGAGGAATGTGCCCCCCGTCGCCCGCACGGTATCGTCGCCGACTCGGAAGGTGAACTCGCCTTCGAGCACGTAGAAGCTCTCCTCCCTGTCGAGGTGTTTGTGCGGCAAGAGGCCGGTCCCGCCCGGCTCGAGGCCGGCCTCGATGAGCGAATAGGCGCCGCCGGTCTGGTCGCCCGACGCCTTGACGACGAGCACGCTGCCAAAGAGCCCGCGGTCCGTTCCCTCGCCCGGTCGTAGCACAACCGGATCGCTCATGAGCCCTCCTTGGCGGCAGGCTACCCCAGCCCCGACCCACCGCGGTGTTCCACAACTACCCACATGGAATTGAGCAAGAGGTCCCGCCGGATCGGCTGATTCTGCCCTGGCCGCCGCGTGACGACGGGTGCATCCTCGGCCAATGAGCGCACGCGAGGTCAAACAGCAACCGGGGGCACATCGGTTCGTGATGGCTTTGCTCGTCGGCGCGGGTTTCGGCGGGATCGCGGGGCCGATCTCCGGGTGTCAGGTCTCAGGGATAGTGTGGGAGTTCGGCGGCCGCTGCGCTCCGGGAGGGGCGTTGGCAGGATCGGTGCTCGGAGCGGGATTCGCTGCCCTGGCGCTACCCGCACTCACGATGGACGCGCGACGAATCGATCAACGCCGGCTCGTCACGGCTACGGGGCTGGTCGGCCTCATAGGGGCGACAGGCGTTGCAGCTCTTCTTCAAAGTTGGGCCCAAAGCGAACCGGGGCTCGACCAGCTCGGTCCCTTTCTCGCGACACTGGCGGTGGTCCCGGCGCTTGTCGGTCTCGTCGCTCTCATGAAGGCCCTGCTTCGCGGCCGCGCATGGGCAACGTGGTTGTCCATCGTCGGCGGCAGCATCTCCGCCGTTGCCGGTGCTGCCTCGCTCACTGGTTCGATCTGGCGTGCGATTCCGCATGGCTTGAAAGCGTCGGTCGCGGCGTCGTGGCCGGCGGCTCTGGCAACGGCAGCCTCGGCCGGCGTCGTGTGGATACTTGCGACGGCAGCAAGGTCGACGATACGGCGACCGTAGCCGAGGCGATCTGTCGAGGGTCACCTGACGGAGATGTCACATCCGCTCGTGCGTCGTACACTAACCCCGTCGGAAGCGGGAGCTCAGGGAGGCGAGCGTCATGGCGCGCGAATACCAGGTCATCTCGACGGACGATCACATCATCGAGCCGCACGGCATGTTCGACGGCAGGCTTCCAAAGGAGTTCGCCGACCGGACGCCCGTCCTAAAAGAGGACGGCGACACGGCCGCGTGGCACGTGTCCGGGACGGAGAAACCGATCGAGATGAGCGGGCTGTCGACCGCGGCCGGCCAGAAGGTCGAGGAGTTCAGTCCGAAGTCGAAGACCTTCGACGCCATGCGTCCGGGCTGCTACGACCCGAAGGAACGGCTCAAGGACATGGACATCGACGGCGTCGACGCGCAGGTCTGCTTCCCGACGCTGCCGGGGCTCGCCGGCATCACGTTCATCGAGATCGCCGACAAGCCGTACGCCGCGGCGCTGATGCGCGCGTACAACGACTGGCTGATCGAGGAATGGTGCGCGCCGGATCCGGAGCGCCTTCTCGGCGCGGCGATCCTCCCACTGTGGGACATGCCCGCAGCCGCGGAAGAGATCCGTCGCGTCGCGGCGGCCGGATTGAAGTGCATCTCGCTGCCCTCGACGCCGGGCTCGGTCGAGGGAGTTCCGGGGTTCCACGACGAGGCATGGGCGCCCGTGTGGGACGCGATGAGCGAAACCGGCCTCCCTGCCGAGATCCACATCGTTTCCGGGAAGGCGGACGTGTCCGCTCTCGGCGGCCTCGGCGTCGGGGCGGAGATCTTCGTCGCGCTCGCGCCGTCGACGAATATGCAGACCGTCGCCGTGCTCTTGTTCAGCGGCATCCTGCGCAAATGGCCCAAACTGAAGTTCATCTCCGCCGAGTCGGGGATCGGCTGGCTCCCCTACTTCATCGAGCGCGCCGACTACGCGCACCGCAAGCACCGGTTCTGGACGGGTTCGAACATCGACGTGATGCCCTCGGACCTGTTCCGACAGTCGATCTACGCGAACTTCATCTCGGACCGCGCAGGCGTCGAGGGGCGCAACATGATCGGCGTCGACAACATCATGATCGGCACCGACTACCCGCATACCGACTCGTCGTGGCCCGACACGCAACGCGTGATCAAGGAGCAGATGGGCGACATCTCGCAGGAGGATCGCGACAAGATCCTCTGGCGCAACGCCGCCCGCGTGTTCCAGCTGAACGGCGCGAAGTAGAGCCACGCTCGCCGATCTGCTTCGCCGTGTCGCGGCCGACGAGCCCGCCGCCGTCGCGTTCGTCGACGGCTCGTCGCGCATCACGTACGCGGACTGGGACCGCGCGTCCGATCGCGCCGCGTCCGCGCTCTGGAACGCCGGCGCACGACCGGGTGACGTCGTCGCCGTGTTGCTCCCACCGACCTTCGCGTATCCGGTCACGTATCTCGCCGCCGCGAAGCTCGGCTGCGTGACAGCGGGGATCAACCCGCGTTTCGGGCCACAAGAGGTCGAACACATCTTGAGCAGCTCCGGTGCGGCGGTGGTGGTTTCCGACGGAGACGTGCCCGGCGCGAAACACGTGATGCACCCTGACGAGCTCGAGCGCGGCGACGACGAGCCGCCCGACGCGGAGGCGGCGCCGGACGACCCGATCGCGATCGTGTACACGAGCGGAACGACCGGACTGCCCAAGGGCGCGACCTTCACGGTAAGCAACATCGAGGCGGTGCGCCGCATCGAAACGACGCTCGAACCCGGCCTCGAGAACACGAGCGGCCTGCAAGCGACGCCGATGACGCACATGGGCTACATGACGAAGATCGCGTCTCACATCTCGCGACGCGCCAAAACCGTGCTGATGGACCGGTGGACGGCCCGCGCCGCACTCGAGCTGATCGCCGCCGAACGGATCACGCACATCGGGGGCGTACCGACGCAGCTTGCGCTGATGATGATGGATCCATCTTTCGGCGACTTCGATCTGTCCTGCATCGTCTCGATCCTCATCGGCGGGGCGCCGGCCTCCCCCGACCTCGTCAAACAGATCCGCGAGACGTTCGGCGTCCCCGTTCAAGTGCGTTACTCGTCGACGGAGCTCGCCCTCTGCACGGCGACGCGCGCGGGCGATCCGGACGTGACGGTCGCCGAAACCGTGGGACGTCCGCTGCCCGAGGTCGAGCTGCGCGTCATCGCACCGAATCACGACGGCGTCGGCGAGGTCGTCGCACGATCGCCCGCGATGATGTCCGGCTACTGGAACGACCCCGAAGCGACCGAGGAAGCGATCGACGACGACGGTTTCTTCCATCCCGGCGACCTCGGGCGGATCGATGAGGACGGGAATTTGCACCTCGCCGGCCGTAGGAAAGAGATGTACATCCGCGGCGGCTACAACGTGTATCCGCTCGAGGTTGAGAACGTCCTGCGCGAGCATCCAAAGGTGGCGCTGGTCGGCGTGATCGGCATCCCCGACGACGTCCTCGGCGAGCGCGGGCAGGCGTTCGTCGTCCCCACCGATCCCGCGGATCCCCCGACGGCCGACGAGCTCAAAGCGTTCGTCGCAGCGCGTATCGCCGACTACAAGACACCCGACGTCGTCGAGTTCCGCGAGGAGCTGCCGCTCACGTCCATGTTCAAGGTCGACAAAGCGCGCCTCGGCTCCCAGACCTGAAGTTCACCGCTCGAAACGCCCGGCGTATCATGCGGCATCATGAGCGGCTCGCTCCGGGACCTTTTCCACGTCAGGGCGAGCTCGAACGCAAATTTCAGCGTCACGTCGGTGAGCCCGTGGCCGGCGCCGGGGGTCGGGCGCAAGAAGGCCGACAAAGAAGCCGACGCCGATCGCAACCGCCTCGCCCGACTGCAAGACAGTCTGTCCGCCGAGGGAACGCGTTCGCTGCTCATCGTGCTCCAAGGGATGGACACGTCCGGCAAGGACGGCACGATCAAACACGTGATCGGCGCGATGAATCCGGGCGGATGCCGCGTCGTCTCGTTCAAGGTTCCGACGGAGGAAGAACGCAAACACGATTTCCTGTGGCGCATCCGACGCGCTCTCCCCGCCCCCGGCCAGGTCGGTGTCTTCAATCGCTCCCATTACGAGGACGTCCTCGTCGCGCGGGTCGATAACCTCGTTTCGGAAGAGGTCTGGCGTCCGCGCTTCAAGAAGATCACTTCCTTCGAGAATGGCCTCGCCAAGAAGGGCGTCACCGTCGTGAAGGTGTTCCTTCACATCTCCAAAGACGAGCAGAAGAAGCGGATCCTGAAGCGCCTAGACGATCCCGAGAAACGCTGGAAGTTCAACGAGAACGACCTCGATCATCGAGACAAGTGGAACGATTACATGGACGCGTACTCGGAAGCCATCGCCCGCTGCTCAACGGAGGGGGCGCCGTGGTACGTCATCCCCGCCAACGCGAAGTGGTTCCGCAACTGGGCCATCGGGCGGCTGCTGATCGAGACGCTGCAGGAGATGAATCCTCGCTATCCCGAGCCGGTCCTCGACGTGGAGACGATCAAGGCTCGGTTGGACGCTCCGCCGCAGCCCGTCGAGGAGCCGGTCGAGGATGACGTCCCGTCGACGGAGCTCCCTCTGGAGCTCGAGAAGGCATTCGCGCTCGAGATGCCCGAGCCGGCCGAACCGCTGGACCGAGTGTAGTCCGGCAGGGCAATGCCCTTTCGGGCGATCTACACCTACGCGCATGGTGAAGAATTGAGAGATGACCTTTCCCCGGACTCTCTGCATCGGGCTTTCGGCGGTAAGCCTGGCCGCGACGCTCGTTGCGTGTCCGAACTCGTCACCGAAGCAGCCAAGTGTAGCGCCCAAGAACTTCGTCCCGTGGGTCGACACCCTTCCCCCGCCGCGGTCGCCTGAACCAACGCCGAGCCGCGTGCCCGCCGGCACCCCTCCCTGTCGCGCGTCGATGATCCGCGTCGGCCGATTCGGGCTCGGAGGCGCCGCGGCCGGCACCTATTACACGTCGGCGTCGGTGCGGAACGTGGCGTCCGAGACCTGCTACATCGACAGGCGTACCTCGGTTCGTTTCGTGGATGAAAAAGGGCGCGAGGTCCAGGCGCGGAACGTCGTTGGGCTGGAACCCGACACCGGATTCGTCGTTCCAACCGAGGAGGACCTCGAACGGGGAACGACCGCCGCCTACCGGGTGACGATCCGCCTCGGCGTCGGCAACGTCTGTCCACCTCCTCCCGCGACCACCATGGAGATCCGGTTCGCGCCGGGCGGCACGCGGCGGGATGCCTCGATCCCACGAGACCTCGGCACGGACGACCTCCCTCCGGAATGCGCGACCGAGATGCGAAGCGGCTACGTTGCGACGTTCGTATCGAGCGCTCCTCCGGAGCCCGAACCGACGCCCTCACCTCTTACGGCAACGATCATCGCTCCCGGGCCGGCCCACGAGGGATCGCGATTCCGCTACTTCGTGCGTATCACGAATCCCACGAGCACCGACTATCCTCTCGAGCCTTGTCCGATCTACAGCGAAGCCAGCAAGACGACGGGCGACTTCGGAACGTACCTGCTCAATTGTGTGACCGCGCGAGCCATCCCGGCGATGTCATCCCTCACGTTCGAGATGGTCCTCTCCATCGCCGCTACGTCCCACGCCGAGCGGGACGGACGCATCCTGCTCACGTGGGGGTTCGACGGAGGCGCCGGGCCGAGCGCGAACGCGTGGGTTCGGTTGATCGAGGCTAGCTCAGCCGCGCGATGATCAGGCGCTGGATCTCGCTCGATCCTCCGGCGATACGCATCACACGCGCGAGCCGGTATAGCCGCTCCACCGTGTGGCCGCGGGTGTAGCCCATGCCGCCGAAGATCTGCACGGCGCGGTCCACGACACGGCCGACCATCTCGGTGCAGTAAAGCTTCGCCATCGCGATCTCTTTGAAGACGTCCTCGCCACGGTCGGCGCGCTGCGCGGCGTCGTAGCACATAGCCCGGCCGGCGTAGAGCTCGGTCTCGGAGTCGGCGATCATCCATTGGATCGCTTGGTACTCGCCGATCGGCTTCCCGAACGCGACCCGCTGCTTCGCGTAGTCCTCGGCGAGTTTGAGGGCCAGGTCGGCCATCCCGATCGCGAACGATGCCATCGTGAGGCGCTCGTTCCCGAGGAACTCGACGGCATAGGCGAAGGCCTTGCCCGGCTCGCCGATGATGTTCGAGGCGGGGACGAAGCAGTCCTCGAAGACGACCTCGGCCTGCAGGTCGTCGCCGCCCATCGTGTGTTGCACCTGACCGATGCGGTACCCGTCGCGATCGACGAGGAACATCGAGTAGCCGCCGTCGCCCTCGGTCCGCGCGAGCACCTGGAGGAAGTCGGCGTACGGCGCGTTCGAGATGAAGTGCTTCGTGCCGTTGAGGATCCAGCCGCCCTCGGCGGCGCGAGCCGTCGTGCGGATCGCGGCGAGGTCCGAGCCGGCCTCCGGCTCGGTCAGCGCGATGCCGGTCGTGACTTCCGCGCGCATCAACGGCATCAGGTATTTCTCGCGGATGTGCTCGGTCGCCAGAGCGTGCAGCATCTTGTTCGGCCCGAACGGCAAGTCGCCGAGCATCAGCATCGCGAGGTGGTTCTGCGCGGTACGCGAGACCTCTTCGCGGATGAGGCACATCTCGTACTCGCCGAGCCCGGCCCCGCCGATCTCTTCGGGCATGAACATCGCGAAGTACCCGGCGGCGAGGCTCTTGCGCTGGATGTCGCGCGCCAGCTCGAAGATCTCGGGCGTGATCTCTTCCTTGTCGAGGATCGCCGCGTTCGCCTCGGTCAGCGGGACGATCTCGCGATGGATGAACGCGCGGATCCCTTCGATCAGACTCTTGATGTCGTCCGGGACGTTGTGGTTCATAGGTTCTTCCCGATGATCAGCCGCTGGATCTGGTTCGTCCCGCCCCCGATCGGTCCGAGGAGCGAGTCCCGGACGAGTCGCTGCATGTCGAACTCCCTCAGGTATCCATAGCCGCCCATGACCTGCATCCCGTCGATGCAAACCTTGCGCGCGGTCTCCGTCGTGTACACCTTCGCCTGTGACGCTTCCACGTTGCACGGCATGTCGTTCGCCTTCAGCCAGGCCGCGTAGTACGTGATCAGCCGGCACGTCTGCGTGCCGATCGTCATGTCGGCGAGGATCTGCTGGATCATCTGGTAGCTGATGATCGGCTTGCCGAACTGCACGCGTTGCTTCGCGTAGGCGATCGCGTCGTCGGTCGCCTTGCGCGCCATCGCGGTGTACTGCGACGAGATCATGATCCGCTCGAGATCGAGCTGTTTCATGAGCTGGAGCCAGCCCTGGTTGAGCATCTCGGGCCCGCCCATGATGTTCGACTCGGGCACGCGCACGTCGTCGAAGAACACCTCGAAGAGGCCGATGATCTCGCTGCCGATCTTGCCGAGCCGCCGGTAGCGGATCCCGGGCGTATCCATCGGCAGCATGAAGATCGTCATCCCGGAGTAGTCGCCGCCCGGCGAGGTGTTCGTCGCGAGCATCATGTGCGTGGCGATGTCGACTCCCGAGATCATCGTCTTCTGTCCGTTGATCACGTAGTGATCGCCGTCCTTGGTGGCGCGCGTCTCGATGTGGACCGCGTCCGAGCCGGCGTTAGGCTCCGTCAGCCCGAAGCAGCCGCGCACCTTGCCCTTCGCGATCTGCGGCAGCCACTCGCGCTTCTGTTCCTCGGAGCCGTTCATCGAGATCATCTCGCCGGCGAAGAAGGCCGGGAGGATGAAGATCGAGGCAACGGCGGCGCTGCCGTAGCAGACCTCCTCCATCGCGATCACGAACTCCATGACGCCGCCGCCGGTGCCGCCGTACTCCTCGCTGAACGGAAGGCCGAGCAGGCCGGTCTCGACGACCTTGTCGACGAGCTCGAACGGATAGCGGCCCTCGTCGTCGAGGCGCCGGTCGAGGTCCGGCGGGCACTCACGCTTGATGAAGTCGCGGATCGTTTCGCGGAACGCTTCCTGCTCGGGCGTGAACTTGAAGTCCATGACTCAGCCTTTGATCGGACGGAACTTCGGCAGACGCAGCTTGGTATGGAACGCATCTTCCATCTCGTTGTCGAACCAGACCTCTACCGGCATGCCGATGAAGACCTCCTCCCCGGGGACGTCGGTCACGTTGGAGGTCATGATCGGACCCTCGTCCAGCTCGATGTCGGCGATCACGTACGGGACCTGCGCCGAGAACGTCGGGTGGATCGCTTGGCGGACGACCGTGAAGGAGAACACCCGCCCGCGGCCGGAGGACGTCTCGGACGCAAGGTCTTGCGACAAGCAGTTCGTGCAGCACGGCCCCCACGGCATCTGCCTGTGGCCGCACGCGTTGCACGTCTGGACGCGGAGCTCCTCGTTCAGCGTCGCCTTCCAGTAGCCGCGCGTCTCTTCGACGACGATCGGCGTCGAGCCGGCGACGAGCTCGGTCAGCGTGTGCGGCATCAGGCGGCGCCTTTCGTGAGCAAGAGCGTCGAATGCGCGGCGTGGAAGCCGCCCTGTCCGGCGACGACGCACACCTCGGCGCCCTCGACCTGGGACGTCGACTCGCCGCGGATCTGCCGTACGCCCTCGGCGAGCACATTCCAGCCCACGAGGTTGGCCTCGGAGAGCATCCCGCCGCTCGTGTTCGACGGCAGGGCGCCGCCGAGCGTCAGATTTCCGTCCTGCGCGAAGAGGCCGGCCTCGCCGCGTTTGCAGAAGCCGTAATCCTCGATCGTGATCAGCACCGTCGATGTGAAGCAGTCGTAGAACTGCGCCACGTTCACGTCTTCCGGTTCGAGACCGGCCATCCGGTAGGCGGTCTGCGCCGACCGCGCGCCGGGGTAGCTCGTGTAGTGATCCGGATCGGAGAGCCCCTGCAGGTTCGCCGCCACGCCGGCCCCGGCGATGAAGGCCGGCGGCTTGGCGAGATCGCGCGCGCGCTCGGCGCTCGTCACCACGACCGCGACGGCACCGTCCGACGCGCCGATCGTGCAGTCGAGCACGCGCAGCGGTTCGGACACGTAGCGGTTCTCGAGGTATTGCTCGATCGTCAGCGGATCGCGGTAGGTCGCGGCCGGGTTGCGGGAGGCGTGCTCGCGGAACGAAACGGCGACGGACCCGAGCATCTCCTCGGTGACGCCGAACTCGTTCATGTAGCGCTTCGCGGCGCGCGCCTCCATGATCGGGCCGCCGGCGAGACCGTAGGCGATGTCGTCCGAGGGGCCCTGCCCGCGTCCCATCTGCGCCCGTCCGAAGAGCATCGGCATGCCGGTCTTCGCGTTCTCGCCGTACACGCACACGGCGACCTCGCACAGCCCCGCCTCGACCGCGAGAGCGGCCTCGGCGACCAGCGCGACGGCGGTCGCGCCGCCGATGAACTTCTGCGAGAGATAGTTGGTCTTGAGGCCGAGCTTCCCGCCGAGCTGCTCGGCGTGCAGCAGCAGGGGCTCGGCGAGGGGCGGCGCGGTCAGGAGCCCGTCGACCGCGTCTTTCGTCAGGCCGGCGTCTTCGATCGCCCGCCTCACGGCCTCGGTCTGAAGGCTCCACGACGACCGGCCGGGCAGCTTGCCGAAGGCGGTGACGCCGACCCCGGCGATGGCGGTCTTCCCCGAGATACTCATCCCGCGGGAAAGTGTAGGGGTCAACTGACCCACGTGTCAGTTGATCCGGTCGTGCGAGGATGCACGCGAGAACGGCGAAAGGAACGGCATGGACATCCGAGATATCGAGACTCCGGCCCGGCTCCAGGTGGAAGAGGCGATCGACCGAGGCGACGCACCCGGCGCCAAGAAGCTCCTGCAGCGGATGGAGGCGGACTGGCTCCGGAACAAGGACTACTCGATCAACTGGATCACGTCGCTGCTGTCGTTCATCGGGCGGCGGTTGGGCGAAGCGGCCGTTGAGGACGCTCTTCGGGACTTCGGTGAGAGGTACCTCCGCGAGCGGCGCGCGGGCATCGCTTCCGTGACTCCCGAGGAGCGCCTCGAGGGACTGGTGCGCGCGATGAAGGCGAACGGCGGCGCCGTCGAATTCTCGGAAGACGACGACAAGTACGTCGCGTCGTTCCGCTGCGGCTCGGGCGGGAAGCTGATCGACGAGAGCGCCTACGAGGCGCCGCGCGACTATCTCACGTTGCGCGAGCGAGGTCCGCGGACGTTCGGACGCGACGCTCTACCCGTGTACTGCGCGCACTGCTCGGTCAACAACGAGATGGAAGGCATCGAGCAAACCGGCGTGCCCATCACGATCGAGTTCCCGCCGGAGCGGCCGGGAGAACGGTGCATCCACCACGTCTACAAGGATCCCGCGATGATCCCGCGCGAGATCTACGAACGCGTGGGAAAGGACAAGCCACCGGGATGAGCGAGAAGGACGACCGGCTCATCGCGGACGCCTACTCGGAGATCGCTCCGTATTACGTGCGGCTGTGGGGTCCCGTGCTTCTCCCTGTCGGCCGCCAGCTCGTCGATCGTCTTCCGCTGGAGAACGCGCAACGCGTCCTCGACCTCGGGACCGGATCGGGCACGCTGATCGACGAGCTCGCGCGGAGAGCACCCACCGGAATCGTCGTCGCGGTGGACATCGCCGAGGGGATGTTGCGCGTCGCGAAGGAACGGCATCACGCCTCCTTCGCGGCGACCAACGCGCTCGCACTGCCTCTCAGGCCGGAGGCCATCGATGTCGCCGTGTCGTCCTTCGTGTTGTTCAACGTCCCCGACCCGCTGGCCGCTGTGCGCGAGGTCGTCCGCGTTCTACGACCCGGCGGGACGTTCGGGATGACCACGTGGGGCGACGAGCCGGAGGACGCGGCGATGGATATCTGGAACGAGGAGCTGGACGCGCACGGCGCTCCGGAGGACCGCGCCGTACCCCAGGGCCGCGAGGCGATCAATACGCCGTCGAAGCTGGAAGCGCTGTTTGGGGAGGCGGGGTTCGCAGCACCGACGATCTGGACAGACCGCCTCGCTCACCCGTGGCGTCCCGACGACTGGCTCGAGTTCATCCAGCATGGGCGGCGGAGACTCCGGCTCGACCCGATGCCGCACGAGACACGCGACCACTGTTTGGCCCGCGTCCTCGAACGTCTAAAGGAGTTGTCGCCGGAACAACTCACCGAGCGCGCAGAGGTCATCTTCGCGACAGCATCGCGCTAGCCACGGGCTCGGCGTCCAAAGCCGGGCGCTCTGAAGGATCGCCCGGCCGTCGTTCGATCCGGACAAATCCGAACCCCGCTGGAGCCGCGTAACGAAACACGCGCTGGCAGCGCTTTTCTATCCAGACGAGATCGTCTTCGGGGAGGATCGCGATGATGGCGATGCTGCGCCGCGTGCGCTCGAGGGTTCCCAACGTCGCGCTCGGCGTGATCGTGGGACTGATCGCCGGCGGTGGCGCTTTCGCCATCGCCCAGACCGCGGGGTCCGACGACGGAGGCGTTCACGGAGGCCCAAAGCCACGTTTCCACGACGCCGGCGAGTGCAACCTCGTCGACGGGAGCAAGCTGCCGGGTAACTGGACCCACGGGGACTACGTCAGCGCCGTGGCGAAGAAGGATCCGTCCAAGGTGCGAGACGCCGCGCACAGTCGCTGCGGAAAGCCCACGCACGCCGGGAAGGGCCGGGGTCCGAAGGACAAGGACGCGCAAGAGAAGGACGGCAAGGAGAAGGAGCCGGCCAAGCCGACGCAATCGCCGAAGGCTTCCCCGAAAACCACCGCCGGCACGCCCTCCGCTTCTCCGACGACGTCGGTCTCTCCAAGCCCGACCGCGAGCCCAACCCCGACGGGAACGTCTACACCGTAGGCGCCCAGCCCTCGGTCTGATCCATGCTCCAGCCGGGCATGCGTCGCTTGTACGGAGGGCACCTCGCCGAACCGGCGACGCGCGCGTAGTAGAGGCCGGCGTCCTCGATCTCCCCGACCTCCGACAGACACAAGGAGCCTCCGCCGGGTATCGGCGCCCGCAGGATCAAGACCTCGGCTCCGATCGCCTCCTTGTTCGGGAACTGGACGATGACCTGCGAGCCCCACGCGACCTTCGGCTCGTTCAGCTTCAACGCCGCAAGCTCCTCCCCCACCCCCGCCGCGTAGACGAGGTTGTCGACCTTGTAGACCGCTTCCGCCTCATAGGCGCGTTGGATCGCGCGCTTCGTCGCCTCGAGCGGATCGGTGGGTGACGGGGACGGCGAGGGCGGGGGCGAGACGGCGCGCCGCTCCATGGTCGCCGGCCCGGCACCCGCAAGAGCGAGGGCGAGCAGAGGTCCGATGAGGAAGACCCGCCTCTGGAAGGCCGATGCGGCGATCCCCGATGCCACGCGGGCCAGCATAGGGCGGGCCGGCTCGCCGGGCCGGAAAGCCGATCAGACAAGCTGCAGCGCGTCCAGGATACCGGCGGCGGCGGTCCGGTCGCCCTCGACCTTCAGGCCGCCGACGGCCTCGACGTCCCGCCAGGCGTCGCGTCGCGCGGAGATCATCGCCAGCGTCGCCGTCCGGCCGGTCACGCGCGCGTCGCCGCCCTCGATGCCGTAGCCGAAGCGTCGCCCGGCGAGGTCGAAACCCAGGGGCGGATAGTCGACGTCTTCGAACACCAGCGCGACCCGGCCTTTCGCGTCCCCGGCCACGCGCTCCGTGGATTGCACCGGCAGGCCGGCGATCAACACCCGCGCAACGGGCCTCACAGATGCCGGGGCGTCATCGCTCGGGCGCTTCAGCGCGCGCCGTATGTCCTCGTCGTGGATCCATTCGTCGTAGACGCGCAGGCCGAAGAGCCAGGTCAGCGAGACCTTGCCGAACGGCGTGATGAACGCCGGCTTCCCGACGGGCGCCGGGATCATGCGGACCAGCCGCTCGAAGCGGCGCGACCACTTCTCGAGGCCCTCGAGGATCTCGGGGATCGGCCGGTCGGCCCAGCGCACGACCTGCTTGTCGTTCCACACCTCGACCTTCGCGATGGACTTCGTGGCGCTGCGGCTGAACCCGGTCGTGAACGACCGACCGGTGATCGCACCCTCGTCGGTCGTCACGAGGTGCGCGGCCACTTCGCGCAGGCGCCAGCGCGGAACCACGATCGTCTCCCATTCCGCCTCGGAGGCGCCGCGCAGCAGCTCCATCGTGCGCGCGCGCTGTGCGCGGAGCGCGGAGACGATCTCGGCCTTGTCGAGGTCCAAGACCGAGCCGTGCGACGAGGTCTGTTCAGTCCAGCCGCTCGATAACGATCGCATTGGCCTGCCCCCCGCCTTCGCACATCGTCTGGAAGCCCGTTCGCGCGCCGCTGCGCTCCATCTCGTGCAGCAGCGTCGTCATGATGCGCGCGCCGCTCGCGCCGACCGGGTGGCCGAGCGAGATGCCGCTGCCGTTCACGTTGACGACGTCGTGCGCGACGCCGAACTCCTTCTCCCACATCGGCACGATCGAGCCCATGGCCTCGTTGCACTCGAACAGATCGATGTCGGTGAGCTTGATACCGGTCTTGTCGATCAGCTTCGTGGTTGCGGGGACCGGGCCCTTCAGCATCACGATCGGCTCGCAGCCGGCGACGACGAAGTGCTTGAAGCGGGCGCGGGGCTTGAGACCGAGGGCCTCCGCCTTCTCGCGCGACGCGATCATGAGTGCCGCGGCGCCGTCGGAGATCGGCGACGAGTTTCCCGCCGTGATGTCCGGGCAGTCCTCGCGGACCGGCGGCAGCGTCGCGAGGCGCTCCACGGTCGTGCCGCGCCGGATGCAGCCGTCGTCGGTGACCTCTTCCACGCTGCCGTCCTCTTGCATCACCTTGATCGGGACGATCTCGCGCTCGAAACGGCCCTCGTCCGTCGCTTGCGCCGCGCGGCGGTGCGACTCGGCGGCCTGCTGGTCCATGAACTCGCGCGAGATGTTCCACTCGCGCGCGATCTCCTGAGCGGCCTGGAACTGCGTGTACAGGTTGTCGCGGCCGCCGACGGCCGCGAACCAGTCGTCCGAGAAGGCGAAGCCCGGCTGGATCGCGTTCGCGCCCAGCCCGACGCGAGACATCGCCTCGACGCCGCACGCAATCGCGAGGTCGTACGAGCCGGCCATCACGCCCTGCGCCGCGAACGCGATCGACTGCATCGCCGACCCGCACTGGCGGTCGACGCTGGTCGCCGGCACGTCCCACGGCAGCCCGGCCGCGATCCAGGCGTTGCGCGTGACGTTCACGCCCTGCTCCCCGCATTGCGTCACGCAGCCGCCGATCACGTCGTCGACCTGCAGAGGGTCGACACCGGTCTTCTCGAGCAGGCCCTTGAGGACCGCGCCCAGGAGGTCGGTCGGGTGCGTTCCCGAGAGCTTGCCGTTCTTCTTACCGATGGGGCTGCGAACGGCTCCGACGATCACCGCTTCGATCATGGGTTGTCTCCGTTCCTCATTGATGCACGTAGCTTCTTCGTCGCGGCCTCGTTGACCGCGAGCGTGTAGTCCTCGACCTCGCCCGTCAGGACGACGCCGTACTCGCGCTGCGCCGCTTCCCGGCTGATGTACTCGTCGAGCACATCGTCGCGGACCTTCTCCGGCTCACGGCCGAGTGGATCGCCCCACCCGCCGCCGCCGCCCCGCTGGTACTCGATCCGGGTGCCCGCGGGCAGAGGCTCGTACAGCGCCGTATGCGTGATGAGTTTCTCGGTCCCGTCCGGACCGCGGATCACGAGGTGGTCGGGCGGGCCGTTGCGCGCGCCGGCGACGCCTTGCGATGTGTACTTCATGCTCATCACGAACGTGTAGAGGCTCGCGTCGGCGGTCGACTCTTTGATCCAGTAGGAGCCGGGCTGGCCGCGCCACTTCCCGGCGCCGGCCGTGTCGATGGTCAGGTCGTTCGAGAGGTGGCGGCTAGGGAAGATCGCCTCGTTGATCTCGGCGGTCGCCATGATGAGGTTCCCGAAGCCGGCGTTCGCGCAGCCCCATCCGTCGGTGCCGTACGCGGCGGCGCTCGCGGTCGACTGCGTGTCGACGGAGTGATCGATGAACAGCTTGCCGCTCTTCGGGTTGATGCCGAACAGGACGGTCGGCATCGCGGCCTTGTAGATCTGCGGACACGACTTCTCGGGGATCGCCTGGGAAAGAGCCATCGCGACCGCCTCGGCGATCTCGCACCCCGGGTGGTGCGTGCCCATCGACACCGGCTTGCCGACGGTGGGGTTCACGATCGTGTTCTCGGGATACGTGATGTTGATCGGTGCGAACAGACCCTGGTTGCGCGGGATCGACGAGTCGATCATCGAGCAGAGCTGCGAGTAGGTCATCGAGCGCGTGTTGCACTGCGTCGACCACGCCTGAAGCCACGGACGGTCGTCCGATCCGGTGAAGTCGATGTGGAGCTCGTCGCCGCGCACCTCGACCTTCGCGTGGACCTTCACGTCGGTGTTGCCCTTGACGTCGTGGTCGAAGAACGAATCGGCTTCGTAGGAGCCGTCCGGCCACGAGGCGATCTCCTCGCGCATGCGGCGCTCGGAGAACTCGAGGAGCCAGTCGACCGACGCCTTCACGGTCTCGACGCCGTACTGCGCGATCAGCTCCTTGCAGCGGCGGGCCCCGAGTTGGGCGGCGCCGATCTGCGCACGCAGGTCGCCCTCGTAGGTCGGGACGCGGTTGTTCGTGTGGAACAGGTAGATGACGTCCTTGCGCTCCACGCCGCCCTCGACGAGCTTCACCACCGGGCAACGGAAGCCTTCCGCCCAGATGTCCGTCGCGTCGGCCGGGTAGCCGCCGGGCGTCTGTCCGGCCGTGTCGGCGTGGTGGCACTGGATCGACGCGAACAGCACCAGCTCGCCCTCGTGGAAGACGGGCGAGAAGATGCTCCAGTCAGGAAGGTGGCCGCCGCCGTGGTACGGGTCGTTGCACGCGACGACGTCGCCGTCCTTGAAGCCCTCGGCGCCGAAGAACTCGATGCCGAACTGCACGGGACCCATCGACGAGAGCATGAACTGCGGGATCCCGACGGCGAGCGCGGCGAGTCGCCCCTTCCAGTCCATGATCGTGGCGTTGCGCTCGTTCGACTGGTTGAGGATCGGCGTCGTCGCCGTGCGCGAGACGTGCACCGCCATCTCGAAGGCGATCGTCTCGAGGCCGCCGCGGATCACTTCGGCGGTGATCGGGTCGACCTTGGCGGTCTTCTTGCGAGAGGCGGCTTTCAGCCTGGCTTTCGGCTTCTGTTTCGTCTGCCTGCGGAGAGTCTTGGTCGCGACGGACATCGAGTGTCCTCCTATCGGGTCGCCACGTAGTTGCCGAGCTTGTCGAGCTTGACCTTCCACTTCGGCGGAACGACGACGGTCGTGAACGGCTCCTCGATGATCGCCGGGCCCGTGACCGTCTGCCCGGCGCGGATCTGCGGGCCGTCGTAGAGCTTGGTCTTCAGGAAGCCGTTCCCGAAGTACGCCTGCCGCGTCCCCGACGACCTCGGTGTCGCCGTCGAGCCGGGAACCTTGCGCAGCTGCGGCTTCGACAGGAGCGCGCGCGACCTGACGCGCAGCGACGAGATCATGACGTCCTCGTCGCGGCGGTCGTAGGTGTGCTCGTCGAGGTGCATCGTGTGGAAGCGCTCGGCGATCTTCTGCTGCTCCTTCGGCGTGATCTTCGTGCCGACGGGAACGTCGATGTCCCAGGTCTGGCCCGGGTAGCGGCTCTGCGCGAAGCGCATGTGCTTGAAGCGTTTCGTCGGCACGCCGGCCTGCCAGAGCTCCTCATCGGATTCCTGCTCGAGGGCGCGGTAGACCTCTTCCAGGGCCGCCGCCTCGCGCGCGTCGGCCTCGTCCTCGAGGCCCTTGTAGATCGCCTCGAGCTTCATGGGATCACTGGTGCCGACGGTCGTGAGCGTGGCGCGGACCTTGTCGACGAGGTAGTCGGCGACCAGAAGCCCGAGCGCCGAGAACGCCGGCGCCGTGCGCGGGATCATCACCCTCTTGATCCCGAGTTCTTCGGCTTGCGCCAGGGCATGCACGGCGCCGTTGCCTCCGAAGACGACCAGCGCCATCGTGCGCGGGTCGTGGCCGCGCTCCGCGGAGACGCGGACGATCGCCTGGTTCATGTTCGCGTTCGTCAGGCGGTAGATGCCCCACGCCGCCTCGACGGCGTCCATCTCCATCGGCGTACCGATCTTCTCTTCGATCGTCTCGGCGACGCCGTCGGCCTTCAGCACGAGCGTGCCGCCGGCGAAGCCCTCGGGGTTGAGGTAGCCGAGCACGAGGTTCGCGTCGGTCACCGTCGGCTCGAGGCCGCCGCGCCCGTAGCAGATCGGGCCGGGGTCGCCCCCCGCGCTTTCAGGCCCCACCTGCAGGCCGCCGGCCTTGACGCTCGCGATCGAGCCGCCGCCGGCGCCGATCGAGATCACGTCGACCATCGGCAGCGAGATCAGGTAGCGGTGAACCCAGTTCCAGAACGACTTGATCGTCGGCTCGCCGCCGCGGACCAGGCACACGTCGTAGCTCGTGCCGCCCATGTCGACGGAGATGAAGTCCTCGATGCCGGCTTCGCTCGCGACGCGGCACGCGCCCATGACGCCGCCGGCCGGGCCCGACGCGAGAGTGACGATCGGCCGCTCGGCGACCGAGCGCGCCGCCGCGATCCCGCCGCTCGACTGCATGACGAGGAGCGGGTGCTTGAAGCCGCTCTCGGCGAGCTGCTCGACGAGCCGGCTCAGGTAGCGCTTCACGCGCGGCCCGACGTATGCGTTCACGACGGTGGTCGACGTGCGATCGAACTCCGGTGCCGCAGGGTGGATCTGGTGCGACAGGGAAACCATCTCCACCTCGGGGTATTCCTCGGCGATGATCTCGCCGACGCGCTGCTCGTGCGCGGCGTTGATGAACGAGAAGAGCAGCACGACGGCGATCGAGGACACGCCCGCGGTCTTGAGACGCCGCACCTGGCTGCGGACCTCGTCCTCGTCGAGATCCGTGAGGACGTTCCCTTGGTAGTCGAGCCGTTCGGCGAGCGTCAGGCGGTACCGGCGCGGCACCAGCTGCGGCGGCGGCGGCGCGCTCGGGTCCCAGATGTTCTCCTTGAACCCGCGCCGCAGCTCGATCTCGTCGCGGCGGCCCTTGGTCACGAGGAGCCCGGTCTTCGCGCCGGTCAGCTCGATCATGGTGTTATCGGCGGTCGTCGTGCCGTGGATGATGAGGTCGGTCTTCGCGAGGAGGCCGGCCAGCGAGAGGTCGCGCTGCTCGGCCAGCTGTTCGATCCCCGTCATCACACCGACGGACTGATCGGCCGGCGTCGTCGGGTGCTTCCACAGCGCGAACGTGCCGTCGGGTTCGACGACGAGGAAATCCGTGAACGTGCCTCCGACGTCGATACCGATCCGATAGCCCATCCCCGGAAGCCTCCTCTAGCGGAACTGAACGTAGACGTTCTTCGTTTGCAGATAGACGTCGAGGCCCTCGCGGCTACCCTCGCGCCCGATCCCCGACGCTTTGTACCCGCCGAACGGCGCCTGCGGGTTCAGCGTCAGCCACGAGTTGACCCACACCGTTCCCGCCTCGATCTTCTGGGCGACCCGATGCGCGCGGTGAAGGTCGTTCGTCCACACGCCGCCGGCCAGGCCGTAGGGCGTGTCGTTGGCGATCCGAACCGCCTCGTCCTCGTCGCGGAACGGGATGACGGAGAGGACCGGCCCAAAGATCTCCTCGCGCGCGATACGCATGTCGTTCCGCACCCCCGCGACGATGGTCGGGCCGACGAAGTAGCCGTCCGCGAGATCCCCGCGGAGCCGCTCACCGCCGGTCGCGACGTCCGCGGTCCCGCGCGCCTCGTCCACGAAACCGAGGACGCGTTGGAGCGCCGCCTCACTGATGAGAGGACCCATCTGCGTGGTCGGCTGCAACGGATCGCCGACCGCCCAGTTGGCCGCGAACGCCGAGAGCTTCTCGAGGAACGCGTCCTGGACGCTCTCCTCGACGAGCACGCGGCTGCCGGCGATGCATTGCTGACCCGTGTTGATGAAGCAACCGACGCCCGCTTGGGCGACGGCCGCGTCGAGATCGGCGTCCGCGAAGATGATGTTCGCGGACTTGCCGCCGAGCTCGAGCGAAACGCGTTTGAGGTTCCGGCCCGCCGTCTCGGCGACCCTGCGCCCCGTCGCCGTGCCGCCGGTGAACGCGATCGTGTCGATACCGGGGTGGTCGATCAGGGCGGCGCCGGTTTGCGGACCGTCGCCGAGCACGCAGTTCACCACGCCGGGCGGGAAACCGGCCTCCGCCATCAGATCCATCAATCGCAGAGCCACCAGGGGCGCGAGCTCGGACGGCTTGATCACGACGGTGTTGCCGCACGCGAGCGCCGGCGCGAGCTTCCAGACCGCCAGCGAAACCGCCGAGTTCCACGGCACGATCCCGGCCACCACGCCCACCGGTTCGCGCAGCGTGTAGTCGAGCGTGTTCGCGGCGGAGAGAGGGATCGTCTCGCCGGTGATCTTGTCCGCCCACCCGGCGAAGTATTCGACGTACTCGGCGCAGTACAACGTCTCGCCGATCGTGAACGCCCACGGCATCCCCATGTCCTCGGTCGCGATCTTCCCGAGCTCGGTGGCGTTTGACTGGAGCAGCTCCGCGAACTTGAGCAGCAGCTTCCGGCGGACGCTCGGGGTCGCGTCCCGCCAGCCACCGTCGAACGCGTCGCGCGCCGCGCGGACGGCCGCATCGACCTCCTCGGCGGTTCCGACGGGGAATTCGGTGATCGGCTTGCCGGTCGACGGGTTGATGTCCTGCATCGCGGTCCCGGCGCCCTCGCGCCAGTCCCCCGCGATGAAATGCTTCGTCGTCGCGACCACCGCTAGCCGATCCGCTCGATGATCGCGGCGGACCCCATCCCGCCGCCGGCGCACATCGTCGCGCACCCGTAGCGGCCGCCGGTCCGCTCGAGCTCGTGCAGAAGGGTCACGATCAGGCGCGCGCCCGTCGCCGCAACAGGATGCCCGAGCGCGATCGCACCGCCGTTCACGTTGACCTTCTCCTCATCGAGCCCCAGCTCGCGCGTGCACGCGACGGCCTGCGCCGCGAACGCTTCGTTGATCTCGACGAGATCGAGGTCGTCGATCGACAGCCCGGCGCGCTTCAGCGCCTTCGGGACCGCCTCGATCGGGCCGGTGCCGGTGTAGGCGGGCTCCACGCCGGCCGACGCCCAGCCGCGGATGACCGCGCGCGGGGCCAGGCCGAGCTGCTCGGCGCGTTTCGCGCTCGTCACCACGATCGACGCGCCGGCGTCGTTGATCCCGCTCGCGTTCCCAGCGGTGACGGTGCCGCCCTCCCGGTAGGCGGGCGGCAGAGCGGCGAGCTTCTCCATCGACGTGTCGCGCCTCGGACGCTCGTCGGTCGTGAACATCACCGGCTCGCCGCGGCGCCGCGGAACGGGGACGGGGACGATCTCGCGTTCGAAGCGGCCCTCGTCGATCGCGCGGATCGCCCGCTGGTGCGATCGCAGCGACCACGCGTCCTGCATCTCGCGCGTGATCCCGAACCGTTCGGACGAGGATTCTCCGACGTTGATCCCCACCACTTGCGTGCCCATCTCCGGCGGGTGGGTGATCGCCGCAACGTAGATCTCGGGCGGGCGCCGCGGGTACGCCTGGGTCGGCTTGCGCATCAACCAGGGCTGCTGCGACATGCTCTCGCACCCGCCGGTGAGAAAGGCCTCGCCGACGCCGGCCCAGATCGCCATCGCGGCCTGGGTCATCGCCTCGAGCCCGGTCGCGCACGCGCGGAGCACGGACAAGCCCGGCGTCTCGGCCGGCACGCCGGCCGCGAGTCCGATGTACCGGCCGACGCCGCCGCCTCCGCCGATCGTCTCGCCGAAGATGACGTCGTCGAACACGGCGGGGTCGATGGCGGCCCGCGCGATGGCCTCCTTTGCCACGAGGGTCCCAAGATCCCAGGCGGGGACGGTCGCGAGGGTGCGGCCGGCTTCCCCGATCGGCGTGCGGACGGCGGAGATGATGACGGCGTCGTCAATCATGACCGAAACGCTAGCCCGGGCGGCCGATTCTCGCCAGGGGACGAGCCGGTCAGAGGTCCAGAAGGTGCTCCCGCCCGGCGTCGACGAAGCGCTTCCGGATCCGCCCTTCGTCGTCGGGGGTGAGCGGTTTGTAGGTCGTCTCGCCTCGCTCCCGCCAATAGACGGGCCCCCGCGGATCGTCGAGGAGGAACTTCTCTCGGCGGAGCTCGCGCACGAGGACCTTCCCGGTCACGCCCCGCGGCAGCTCGCCGGCGACGAGCACGTACGTCGGCATCCATTTCGGGGACATGTCCGGCTGGGACGAGATGAATTCGAAGAGTTCATCGGGATCCATGATCCTGCGCGGGAGCGGCTGGAGCGCGACCATCACGCGGTCACCGGCCGTCTCGTCCGGGACGCCGTATGCAGCAGCGGCCAGGACGTCGGGATGCCGTTCGATGATCTCCTCGATCGGATGCGGCGGGAAGTTCTCTGCGTCGACGCGTATCCAGTCTTCGGTGCGTCCGGCGAAGTACAGGAACCCGTCCTCGTCGACGTAGCCGAGGTCGCCCGACCAGTACATGCCGCCGCGGACGCGTCGCGCTTCCGCTTCGGGGTTGTTGTAGTAGCCCTCGAATCGTCCGACCCCATCTGTGTTGACGATCTCGCCGATGCATTCGTCGGGGTTCAGCAACTTGCCGTCGTGACCGAACTGCGCCGCCGGAACCGGCGTTCCGTCCTCGTTCAGGACGCGGATGTTCGGCGGCGGCTTCCCGACGCTCCCCGGAGGATCTCCCGGCCGGCGGGGGAACCCCATCGCGCCCTCGCTCGGCCCGAAACCGTCGATGACACGCACGCCGTAGCGCTTTTCGAACCGCTCGACGATGCGCACCGACCCTTCGTTGCCGTACGAGATGCGCAGCGGGTTGTCGTCGTCGTCCGGTTCCTCGCGCGCCGTCAGGAGGAACGACAACGGCTTCCCCGAGTACGGGAAGTACGTTGCGCCGTGACGGCGCACGTCGGGCAAGAACGCAGAGACGCTGAACCGCGGCGCCAGGGCCATGCGCGCGCCCCGGATCAGCGTCGGTAGGAGCCCGCACATCAGCGGGTTCGAATGGAACAGCGGCAACGTCACGTAGGCGCAGTCGTCGGCGGTGAGCTCGACGAGGTCCGCGACCATCGTTCCGGTGCCGATCATGCGCTTGTGCGAGCACCGGACGGCCTTCGGGGCGCCGGTCGTTCCCGAGGTGAAGATCAGGAGGTAGAGATCCTCGTCGCCGACGGTCCAGCCGGCGTCGTCGGCCGGTTGTTCGGCGACGGCCGCGTCGTAGCTCGACCCCGCTAGGAGCGTCGGCGGCACGTCGAGGCCCTCCACAAGGCTCCCATAGGTCGCGTCGGCGGTCAGCAATGTGCAGTCGGTGTGCCGGATGTCGCGCTCGAGCTCGGGCCCCCGCCGCGTCGCGTTGATCCCGACCACGACGGCGCCGCAGAGGGCGGCGCCGCCGAGGATCTCGAGGTACTCGATGCGGTTCTCCATCAACACGCCGACGTGCCGCGACTCGCCGAGCCTCGACGCGAGGAGGTGCGCGACGCGCAGACAGCGGTCGAGGTACTCGCCGTAGGTCAGCGTCGTGTCCTCGAACGACACGAACGGCCGGTCCGGGTGTTCACGCCCTCGATCGCGGATCAGGTCGCCGACGGTCACGACTGGACGGCGAACACGCGCCACTCGTCGGGAACCCCTTTGAGCACGTGCGATCCGCGGTCTTCGAAAGCGATCCCGGATCCGGCGACGAGGTCCTTCACGGTCCCGGATGTGAAGACGCGGGCATTTTCGGCCATCGATCCGATGCGCGAGGCGATGTGAACCGCGATCCCGCCGATGTCGTCGTCCATCATCTCGACTTCGCCGGTGTGGAGCCCGACGCGGATGTCGACGCCCAGCGCCTTCACCGACTGGATCATCGCGAGACCGCAGCGGATCGCCCGCGCCGGACCGTCGAACGTCGCAAGGCAGCCGTCGCCGATCTGTTTCACCTCGCGTCCGCGGAACCGCGCAAGCTCGCGCCGGAGGATCGTTACCTGCTGCTCCAGCAGCTCCCGCCACCGGCGGTCCCCGAGCTCGGCGGCCTTCTCCGTGGAACCGACGATGTCGGTGAACATGACTGTCGCGAGGACGCGATCGATCTCCGCGCCGCGCCGTGTCCCCGTCAGGAATTCTTCAACCTCGTCGAGCAAGGCGTCGACGTCCCCCGCGAAGGGCGAGTGGTCGTGGCCGGGGAGCTCAACGTACTTCGCGCCGGGGATGTGGTCCGCCATCCACTCGCCGGCGCGCCGGTTGACCGCCCGATCACCGCGCCGGTGCAGAACGAGCGTCGGCGCGTGCACCGACGGGAGGACCGAGCGGACGTCGACCTCGAGGTACATCGCGTAGAGCTGCGCGAGCATGGCCGGGGTGGCGGCGTACCGCTGGAAGCGCTTGAAGTTCTCGAGAGCGGACGGGTCTTCCATCGAGCTCGGCGCGAGAACCTCGAAGAAGGAGCCCTCGTCCTGATGGGGTGCGATCCATTCGAGAGTCCCTTGGAGAAGCGCCTCCGCCGGCGTTCCGATCGGATAGTCCTCGGCCCACGTGACGCGCGCCATCCCGCCGTACAGAACGAGAGCGGTGGTGCGTTCGGGGTGCGACGCGGCGAACAGGAGAGACATCGCCGCGCCCTCCGAGACCCCGAGCAGAGCGGATGACTCCGATCCGGCCGCGTCCATAACGGCGCGCACGTCGTCCATGCGCTCCTCGAGTGTCGGCGCTCCGACGACCGGATCCGACAGGCCCGTCCCGCGCTTGTCGAAGGTGATGAGCCGTGAGAACGACGCCAGCCGCTCGATCATGTGCCGGGCCGGGGGGAAGTCCCACACCAACTCGACGTGGGAGATGAAACCGGGCACGAGCACGAGATCGATCGGCCCGTCGCCGGTCACTTGATACGCGATCGAGATCTCGCCCGACTTCGCGTACTGCGTCTTCGAGGGGTTCATCTCGAAGGTTCGCGCGGCATGCCGAGGCCGCGTTCCGCGAGGAGCGTCTTCTGGATCTCACTCGTGCCGGCCGCGATCGTCAGAGAGCGCGAGTCGAGCAGGCCGTGCAGCCACGGCGAGTCGAGAACGGCGTCGGGCCCGAGGATCTCGGCGGCCGTCTCGTAGATGCGTTGCTCGAGCTCGCTCCACAGAAGCTTCGCCATCGAGCCCTCGAGGCCGGTCGCCGTCTTCTGCTCGGCGCGCGTCGCGCTGGCGTACGAGATGAGCCGCAGCGCGTGCGCGTCGAGCGCGCAGGCGCCGATGCACTGCCGGATCAGCGGGTCGTCCGCGCGGCCGTGATCGCGTGCGAGCCGGGCGAGGTCGCGCACCTTGTCCTGCACCCGCACGTGGAACGTCAGGACGCTCGCCCGCTCGCTGGCGAGGGTCGTCATCGTCACCTGCCAGCCGCCGTTCTCCTCGCCCAGAAGCTCGGACGCGGGAACGCGGACGTCGTCGAAAAAGACCTCACTGAACTCGGACTCGCCCGTGATCTGCCGGAGCGGACGCACCTCGATCCCCAGCGACCGCATGTCGACCATCAGGCACGAGATGCCGCGGTGCTTCGGCGCGCCGGGATCGGTCCGGACGAGAAGCTGGCAGCGATCGGCGATCGCGCCGAACGTCGTCCACACCTTCTGCCCGTTGACCACGTAATCGTCGCCGTCGCGCGTCGCGCGCGTGCGCAGAGACGCGAGATCGCTCCCGGCGCCCGGCTCGGAGAAGCCCTGACACCAGATCTCTTCGGCCGAGAGGATCTTCGGCAGGAAGCGCGCCTTCTGCGCGTCGGTCCCGTACGCCATGATCGCGGGCGCGACGTGGAAGATCCCGAGGTGGTTCGCGAGGCCCGGCGCGCCCGCGCGCCCGAGCTCCTCTTCAAAGATCACTTGCTGCGAAGGGGTCCCGCCGCGGCCGCCGTACTCCACCGGCCACGACAGCCCGGCGTAGCCGGCGTCGAACAGCTTGCGGTGCCACGCGCGATGGAACGGCGTCCACGCGTCGCTTCCCCGAACGGGATGCGGTGGTGGCGGGGCGTTCGCGGCGAGCCACGCGCGGGCCTCGCGGCGGAACGCGTCGTCCTCGGGCGAGTCGCGCAGCTCCATCAGTCGCCGGCCATCTCGTCTGCGACGCGTTCGACGCATTCGTTGCAGATCGCGACAAGATTTCCGCCGAAGATCCACTCCCTGTCTTTCTTCTCCGCACCGCAGAATGAGCACGCCCGTGGTTTGCCAGGACCGCGGTTGCGCGTCGCCTTGGCGTCGTAGACACAACCGTTGCAGACGACCGCGAACTCGCGCTCGACGTGGAGGTAACTAACTTCGCCCCGGGCCCGGCCGCAGAAGGCGCAGCGGGGAGCTCCGCGCCGGACGCGCTCGCGCTGTCCCTGAGGCATAGACCGAGGATAGTCCTCGGCGGAGCGCGGGGACCACCCACGGCAGGTGAGTGAGAGGCGGCCAGCGAACACAACAGCCGAACCCAGTCGGGGGAGGAAAAATGAGACCTCGCAGCGCTGCGATCATCGCCTGCCGGATCATCGCTCTCTGGCTCGGAACCCAAGCCCTGCTCGCGATCGTCTCGTTTTTGATCGTCTCCCGACAGTTCAACGGAAGCGGCTCCTTCTGGGGCTACGTCGGAACGAGCGTCGTCATAGCGTGGGGTCTGTGGATTCTCGCCGAGACCATCGGACGCGCGATGGCGGCCGGAACGAGCGACGATCCGGCCCCTCAGCCGCACCCTCTCATCGACCTGCACTCGACCGCGTTCGCAGTGGTGGGTGTCGTTCTGATCACGCAAGCGATCCCCAACTTGATCCGGACCATCATCGAAAGTCACCGCGAGTTCGCCGGGTTCCAGTTCGGAGGGCCGTACTACCCAGGTTTCCTCAGCCGCGGCGGCGCCTTCGCCGGTGAGATCACCAGGCTCGTTCTCGGGGCGGCGCTGATCTACTTGGCACATCCGATCGCGGAAGCGCTCGTTCGACGCTCGCGCGAGCTGCCGCCACCACCACAGCCACCAACGACGTGATGCGTCGAACCCTCGCGACGCTCGCGGCCGGCGCCCTTCTGGTCGCCGGCGCACCCGCGTCCGTCCGAGCGGAACCGTTCTCGGAGTGCGCGACGGCATCGTCCACCGCGGTGGTGGTCGGGAAGGTCGCGTGCAAGCGGATGCCGAGCGCGTTCCTCGGCGGGACCACCGTCTTCTCGTACTACGTGCCCCCGGCCTGCGCGCCGTCGAAGAGCGGACGCCGGCTGTGCCCCACGCTGTATCTCCTTCACGGATTCGGCGGCGATTACGCGTCCATGCTCGGAACGGCGGCCAAGCCATCCGCGTGGGTCACGGCGCTGACCAAGGGTCCGCCGCAAGATCCGTCGACGTCGTCGCAACCCTGGACGATGGCCGACCCGGCCGGATGGGTCCCACGAACGCCGCTCGACTTCATCCTCGTCGCGCCGCACGGCGCCACGCTCGACGGCGGATACGGGCCGGTCGGCGGTCTCGACGGCTTCTGGACCGACTGGAACCCGCGTTTCGCGGCGGGCGGCGACTCGCAGCGCTACGACACACCGCCGCCGCGCTTCGAGAGCTTCATCACGCGCGAGCTGCTGCCGTTCGTCGAGCAACGGTTCCCGGCCGGCAAAGGGCGCGCGTGGCGCGCGATCGCCGGCGTGTCGCTCGGGGGGTTCGGCTCGTACAAGCTCGGCCTGCAGCACCCCGATCTTTGGTCGACGATGGGATCCGTGTCCGGCGCGCACAACTTCCTGTTCGCGCCCGCACCGGATCCGCTCCCGGGGGACGCGCCGGTGGCGGTCGCTCCTCCTGTGGCGCTTCCCTATCAGCACCTCCCGAGCGCGACGTCGGCGATCCCGATCACCGCGCTCCCGGAAGAGGCACGCGGCTTCCCGGTCTCCTTCCTCGTCTTCGGCGATCCGGCCGGCGACCAGGCGACCTACCGCGGCAACATGCCGCGCGATCTCGCGATGAACGCGCGCGCGTGGTCGGGCGAGACGCCGTCGCTGCACATCCGCGGCTTCGTGAACGACGCGATCCCCCGCCGGCCGGAGGACTTCGGCTCGTCGTATCCGGTCCAGCAGGTGTTCGAGGCGATCGTTCTTCCGATGAACATCGGGATGGACCTGTCGTTCCAACTCGCGGGGGTGGCGCACGAGTTCGAGATCCATCCGGGTTTGCACTCCGGCGCGTACTGGAACCCCTTCCTCCGGCAGCAGCTCGAGGCGCAGTACGCGCGGGTTCGGCATGTCGCCGACGGCGGGACGCCGTCGCCGTTCCCGACCCGCTTCGACTATCGGAGCATCGCAACGGACTTTTCGGTCTGGGGCTGGGGCGTCCACGTCGCGCGCGAGTCGGTGGAGTTCCTGACGCTAACGAACGTGTCGTGCGACGGCCTGACGCTGCGCGGCA
>JBIOTQ010000098.1:0-7604 GCA_044866075.1 Actinomycetota bacterium
ACCGGCCGGGTCGAGGATGGGAACACGGTCTCGGACTTCGATCCGGACGAGATCGCCAAGGGCATCTCGATCTCCCTCGCGCTCGCTCCACTCGAGTGGAAAGAGCACAAGATCAACCTCCTCGACGCCCCTGGGTACGCCGACTTTGTGGGCGACACCGAGGCCGGGCTGCGCGCAGCCGACGCCGCGATCATCGTGGTTTCCGCGGTCGAGGGCGTCGAGGTGCAGGCGCGCGTCGCCTGGGACATCTGCGAACACCTGAAGCTTCCGCGCGCCATCTTCATCAACAAGCTCGATCGCGAACGCGCGTCGTTCCAGCGGACGATCGACGAGCTGATCGAGGTCTTCGGCAAGCGCGTGGCCCCGTACCACCTCCCTCTCGGAGAGGAGACCTCGTTCGAGGGCGTCGCCGACCTCCTCGCCGAGCGCGCCTACACCTACAACGGCGAGCGGAAGGAAGCCCCCATCCCCGAAGCGCTATCGGCGGAGGAGGCGGCGCTGCACGAAAAGCTCGTCGAGTCGATCGTGGAGGTCGACGACGCGTTGATGGAGCGCTACCTCGAGGGCAGCGAGATCGAGCCGAAGGAGCTCATGGCCGCGCTCGAGAAGGGCGTCTCGGCGGGCGCGAACGTTCCCGTCCTGTGCGGCAGCGCGACGAAAGGGATCGGCATCGATCTACTGGCCGAATTCCTCGTCGACGAGATCCCCTCCCCCGCCGAGCGCGCGCCCGTCGTCGGGACCCGCGGCCAGGAGGAGGTCGAGCTTCCGCCCGATCCGAACGGTCCGTTCGCCGCGCTCGTGTTCAAGACGCTCTCAGACCCCTACGTCGGCAAGCTCACGTTCTTCCGCGTCTACTCGGGGACCTTCCGTCCCGACCAGACGGTGTTCAACGCCACCCAGAATCAGGACGAGCGCGTCGGTCAGGTGTTCACGATGCGCGGCAAGACGCAGGAGCCGGTCTCGGAGGTTCCCGCCGGCGACATCGCCGCCGTCGCAAAGCTCACGCACACGGTGACGGGCGACACGCTATGCACCCGCGGGGCGCCGGTCGTGCTGGCCGGGATCGACTTCCCCGACCCGTTGATCGCACTCGCGATCGAACCGAAGACGAAAGGCGACGAGGACAAGCTCTCCACGGCGCTGCACAAGCTCGCCGAGGAAGACCCGACCTTCCACCACGAGCGCAATCCCGAAACGCGGCAGACGCTCATCAAGGGGATGGGCGAGGCGCATCTCGACGTGATCGTGCAACGCCTCGCGCGTCATCACGTCGAGGTCACCACCGCGCCGCCGCGCGTCGCGTACCGCGAGACGATCAAGAAGACCGCCAGCGCGCAAGGACGGCACGTGAAGCAGTCGGGTGGACGCGGCCAGTACGCCGTGTGCTGGCTGGAGCTGTCGCCGCTCCCCCGCGGCGGCGGGTTCGAGTTCCAGAATGCGATCGTCGGCGGCGCGATCCCCGGTCAGTTCATCCCCTCGGTCGAGAAGGGCGTCCGCAAGACGCTCGAGGACGGCGTCCTCGCCGGCTATCCCATGGTCGACGTCAAGGCCAAGCTCTACGACGGCAAGTTCCACACCGTCGACTCGTCGGATATCGCGTTCCAGCTCGCCGGCGGTCTGGCGTTCAAGGACGCGGCGCGCGAGGCCGGAATCATCCTGCTGGAGCCGATCATGGACCTCGACGTCATGGTTCCCGACGACGCGGTCGGCGACATCATGGGCGACCTGTCTGCGAAGCGGGCGCGCATCGAAGGATCCGAGCCCGTCGGCCGCGGCTGGACCCACATCAAGGCCAAGGTTCCGCAAGGAGAAATCTTGAGGTACTCGATCGACCTCCGATCGAAGACCGGAGGCCGCGCCACGTTCAAGGCCACCTTCTCGCACTACGAGGAATCGCCGTCGAACGTGCAGGAGAAGGTCGTCGCCGAGGCGCAGAAAGCCAAGGAAGAAGCCCATAAGTAGACCGCGGGTCGGGCCTCCTCATTCTTTCTTCCATCCGTGTAATTCTTCTTCGGTTCGGTGTAACCCGTTTCGATGTCCTGGTCGTTTGGTATGTAGGGGAAGAACGTACCTTTCCTACGGCCATCGGATGATTCGGAGTAGTACGAAACGGGCTGGACAAAGGATTGAATCACCAAAAGCCCTGCTCCGGCGTTTCTCGGGGCTTCGACGCCAGCAGGCCACTTCGGACGGTGTTGCGTAGAACGCGAAGTGTGTGCAACACTCACAACCAGTAATTAGGGGGTTGCGCTCCGTGGGGGATGTTGCTGCACAGGTTTCGGGGACGTCAGCGCCATTGAGCTGGGAGGATGCGCGCGATTCTCGTCGCGCGTCGGACCGTACTTCGGCGATCGCAGACCGTCCCACTCGAGTCCTCATCGCCGACGAGCATCGTCTGTTCGCCGAGGCCATCCGAACGGTCCTGGAGGCCGAGGCCATCGAGGTCGTCGGCATCGCCACGAACGCGCCGGAGGTTGTCGCCGCCGTTCAGCGAGAGAGACCCGACCTCATCCTTCACGGGCTGGGCGGAGATGGTTCCGAATGGGCGTCGACGGGCCGGCGTGTTCGCGAGATCTGCTCCGGCACGAAGATCGTCGCCCTCACTGAGCTCCGTGATCCGCGGCTCGCGGCCGAGGCGCTCCGGGCGGGTTTCCACGGCTGTCTGACGAAGGACATCCCGATCGCGAAGCTGGTCACGTCGATACGCGCGGCGCTCGACGGTCAAGTCGTCCTCTCTCCGCGCATGGTGCGGAACGCGTTCGATGCGCGGCCGCCCGACGTCCGAGCCGCGGCCTTGCTCGCGGAGCAGATCACTCCACGTGAACAAGATGTGCTCGTCCTTCTCGTCCAGGGTGCGAGCAGCGACGAGGTGGCGCGACGGCTGCGCGTGAGTCCGAACACCGTCCGAACGCACATCCAGAGCATCTTCACGAAGCTCGGGGTGCATTCGCGACTGGAAGCCACGGCGTTCGCGGTGCGTTACGGACTGGTCACACCGCGGGCCGTGGCGGAGAAACCTCGAGGCAACGGCGATGAACCTCCCCTCGTCATCGAGCTTCCGTAGCCGCGCGACGGCCGGAGACGGGTGACACACGGGGCCATGGAGAGACAGCACAAACCTCAATCGGGGATCCGGATCCTCCTCGCCGACGAGCACGCGCTGTTCCGCGAAGCGATGCGGGTCGTGCTCGAGAATCAGCCCGATCTGACCGTTATCGCCGAGGCGGGCGACGGACTTCAAGCGATCAGTGAAGCCGAACGCGCTCGTCCCGACGTGGCCCTGCTCGACGCGGACCTTCCCAACTGCAACGGCGTCCGGGCGACGTACCTCATCAAGGAGCGCGTCCCCGAATGCCGCACCCTCGTCCTCGCCACCCACGAGGACCAGGCGCAACTGATCGCTGCGCTGGAGGCGGGCGCGACGGGGTATTTGACGAAAGACCGGCCCCTCGCAGAACTGATCGACGCGGCCCGGGACGTGTACCACGGAGAGACGCGGATCCCTCGCGGGATGCTGGGCGCTTTGTTGTCTCGCCTCATCATCCGCCGTCGCGAGCAGGACGTCGCCCTCCGCAGGACGGCCCAATTGACGAGACGTGAGAAAGAAGTTCTCGCCCTCCTCGCCGACGGCGCGGACAAGCACGCCATCGCGCAAGCGCTCGTGATCAGTCCGCAGACCGCCCGGACGCACATCCAGAACGTCCTCGCCAAACTCCGCGTCCACTCCCGGCTCGAAGCGGTCGCTCTTATCCGTCAGAACGGGATCCTCGAGGATCTCGTCGTCCGGTCCGACGCATGACGGTCGTGGGTCGTGAACGGCCGGCGCGACGAGACGGTGTCTGGGTCCGGCGCTCCGGCGACGAGAATGCCCTCTTCGATCCGACGTCATCGGCCGTGCACCTTCTGAACGAGACCGCGCTCGCGATCTGGGAGCTCTGCGACGGGCAGACGGACCCCGAAGAGATGATCGCCGCGATCGTCGAAGTGAGCGGTCTCGAGCGTGACGCGGTGACGCAGGACGTCCGGCGGATCCTGTCGGAGCTCGGCGACGCGGGATTGCTTACATGGGCTCCTCGCGCGTGACCACCAAGCCCAAGGTCCGGGACGACCTCGCGGTCGTCGAACTCGACGGGGAGGCCGTCGTGTTCGACGAGGTCACCTCCGACCTCCACTACTTCAACCCGACGGCAACCCTCGTCTTCGGGCTGTGCGACGGGAGCGGGACCGTCGACGAACTCGCCGCCGACATCGCCGCCGCCTACGGGGCCGATGAGGATCGGGTGCGACGCGACGTCGAAGCGGTCGTCGAGGATTTCGCCCGCTCCGGTCTCCTGATCGATCGTTCCGGTTGATCCCGGAGCCTTGCATGGACATGACCCCCGACGAGTCCGCCGAGGTCCAAAAGAAGACCGTCCACGACCCATGAATGAGCGAACTCGACCGCCTCGGGTGGGCGGTACAGCACACGTTCGAGATAGGGGGAACTCCCATTGGGATCCGGACGACGTCGGCAGCGTTCGGTGAGTGGCTCGCGACCGCCCTGGCCGCTCATCGCTTGGAGGTCGACGGCCCCATCCGCTACTCGATCGTCGCCGCCGGCCGGAATGAGCGGCGCCGACGGCGCGAGTACGACATCCTCTACCGCGGTTGCCTCGCGCTCGTCCGGACGCTCGATCGTCGAACCCTCGTCGACGCGCTTTTCTCGGAGCTCGAGCAGTGGGGGTTCCGCGAGCGCGACGATGCCATCTTCCTTCGCATGTCGCCCATCGCCGCACACGGGACCGTGGCGCTCGTTCCGCCGTACGTGGCCAACGCGCTCATCGGTCTCGGTCGCCGCTCGGAGAAAGCCGGCGTCACGCTCCCGGCACAGCTCCATGTCGCCGTCGATCGCAACACCGGCGCGATGATCCCGACCCCGCCGATGCTCGACGTCGATCCCGGCGCCCGCGATGCCGTCGGAGATGGGACGTCCTCCGACCGCTTCGCCGTCTCGACGCCGCTCGCCGCGAACGGCCTTCTTTTCTTCGCCGAAAGCGGCGATCCCGTCGCCCCGGTGTCTCGGGGGATCGCCCTGTACCGCGCGGCCGGCTCGGCGTTCAACCTCCCGCAAGTAGGAGGAGACGGGCTGCGCGCATTGGGCCGGCTCGTGGCCGGCGCGCGCTGCCTCGCTGTGAACGCCGTCGAACCGGCCGACATCCTGGACGCGGTTTCGCGCGCGATGCGCGAGATCGCGCGCGGCTAGTCGGATGCCGGCCTTGGAGGAGACGTACGACATGCTCGGCGTCGCGGTCCGCGTCGAAGTCCCCGACGATGCCGCGGCGGGCCGGATCCGGGCGCTCCTGCGCGACGCGCCGCGGACCCGCCGCGCAGCCGATCACGTCATCCGCCTGGAGCTGTCTTCCGGGCCCGAGCCGACACGGACCCTGTTCCAGAACGGGGACATCGTCCGGCCCGATATGGACCCTGCGATGTCCGTATCGGTTCTGCTGTGGGTGATCCATCAGGCTGCGATGAGGACGGATCGCTTCGTCGTCCTGCACGCCGGCTGCGTCGCGCTGAACGGCCGGGGTTATCTGCTGCCCGGTGAGCGCGAGGTCGGTAAGTCGACGCTCGTCACCGGGTTGGTCCGGGACGGGTTCTCGTACCTCTCGGACGAGCTCGGCGCCATCTCCCTGGATGACGGTTTGCTCCATCCCCACGCGCGGCCGATCGGTCTCGATCCCGGCTCGTTCCCGTCCTTCCCCGAGCTTGAGCCGTCGGACCTGGCCGAGTTCGCCGACCAACGTCGCTGGCACCTTCGCGCCGACGACGTCCGAGCGGGATCGCGCTCGACGCCGGCGCCGCCGGCCGTAGTCGTGTTCCCGAGCTATGCGCCGGGGGCACCCCCTTCGCTCGAACCGGTTTCGCGGCCGGAAGCCTTATGGCTGCTGGCGCGCTCCGCCGTCAACCTCGACATCGTCGGACGCCGGGGCTTCATCACTCTCGGTGACATCGCGGCGTCCGTCCGGGCCTATCGTCTCCACACCGGGAACCTCGTCGATGCCTGCCGGATGATCCGTTCGGTCGATTCGAACGCTTCGCGTGTCCGGTCGGCTTCGCCACGAGGTGCCGCGCCCGCTCTGGGTGCGTAAGGAAAGATACGGCGCGTGACGCATTCCGGCTTTCGAGCCGTTCCGTACTCTCGATGAGGACTATTCGGCTTCCCGAGAGGGGGATGTGATGTCCGACGAGAACGAATCCGCGCGCGGCTCCGGTATCAGCCGCCGCGAGGCCTTGCGACGTGGCGCCATCGTCGGCGGCGCGGTCGTGTGGGCCTCTCCGGTCGTCCAGACGATCGGCATGCACAAGGCGTACGCCCAGACCACACCGGCGGTGACCGACATCTCGTTCATCGCGCTGTTGCTCGAGTGCGGCACCACGACCTACCGCATCAAGTGGGAGACCGACTTCACCGGCGCGCCGGACGAGTGCGGAAACAGCTTCGCGATCGGGAACTGTAACCCGAGCGATCTGGGATCGGGGTCGGTCTCCTCGTGTCCCGATGGCGTATCGGCCTCCGTGAACCCGAACGGCTCGGTGACCGTTACGTTCCCGAGCTCGTGCAACATCACCGACTTCGTCGTCAAGCGCGGTCAGTGCTGCGCCGGACCGGGACAGGCCGGCGAGCCCAGCGTCCCGATCGGCGGCGGGTCGGCCACCTTCGGGGTCCCGACGTCGAACCAGACCAACTGCGCCTAGAAGACAGCGTCAGGATCATCGAGCCCGGCCACCGGCCGGGCTCGATTCTTCTCCCTTTTGTCGCCCCCTATACGAAATGCTCGGCGGTAGGCCATCCGTCCTACGTATCCTGCGGTACGTGGAACGACGTAGGAATAATACGTCAGCCGCACAATGAGGAACGCAGTGCAACTCCCCTAGCCTGGCGCCACGCAGAGCGTCCACTCGGCGAGGCAGGCGCGCGTACGAAGCGCGCCGGGGGGTGAAGCAGATCCGTGGCTGAAGACCGGCCCTCCAACGACGATGTTCCCAGCACCCGCACATGGCCGGATCGCATCGTCGAGCGGTTCCGGCGAGATACGCCGCTCGTCGCTCTCGACCTCGCCGTCGTCTTCTTCGCCTATCTCGCGCCCCTGGTTCTTCGCTTCGACGGCGCCGTTCCCAGTACCTACTGGAGCCGGTTCCGGGTCTTCCTTCCAGCCGTGATCGTCCTCCACCTCGCGACCAACGCTCTCTTTGGTCTCTACGGAGAGATCTGGCGGTACGCGAGCGTTCAGGAAGCACGACGGGTGATCCTCGCCGCGCTGTCCGCCGGCGGATTCATCGTGGGCGGCTCGGTGTGGCTGCGCACCGGCGACCGCCTGCTGCCTCTCTCGGTCATGATCCTCGGAACCATCCTCGCGCTCATGGGCTTCGGAGCGGTCCGCTTCCAGAGCCGCCTGTTCGGTTTCCGCCGCCGCACGACCGAACCCGGTCGCTCACGTGTGCTCATCGTCGGTGCGGGCGAGGCAGGCGCGATGGTCCTCAAGGACATCCTCCGCAACCCCACCTTGAAGCTCTCCCCCGTCGGGTTCGTCGACGACGACCCGCGCAAGATCGGCCTGAGG
>JBIOTQ010000099.1:0-12512 GCA_044866075.1 Actinomycetota bacterium
TTCGACGCCGATCCCGCCGAGCGCGTGGAGGAACATCCTCTCGTGCGGCTTCGGCACGCCGACCTCGTCGGAGAATGCCAGCACGTCGAGATACCCGAGCAGCCCGGCGCCCTCGAGGATCCGGCGAACGATCCGGCCCGGCGAGAACCCCGTGTCGCACACGAGCGCCGTCGGCCGGCCGCCGCCGCGCGTCTCCTCCAGCGCTTCCGGCGCACCGGGCACGATGTCGACGCCGAGATCGGCCGACGCTTCCTCGAACACGTCGGTCAGCTCACGCAGGCGCGTCTCGCCGTCCATGCCGAGCTTGTCGAGGCAGTACGCGGCCATCCCTGGCGACCCGAACGACTCGAGTGCCTGCCACCGATCGTGGTGATACGTCCACGCCTCGGTCAGCAAGTCTTTCGCGCGTTCGACGTCGATGGCGCACAGGCGAGCGAGCTCTTTCACGCGCAGATCGAACGACGTCGTTCCGTCGGGCGCGGGACGGTCGAAGATCAGCGTGCCCCAGCAGTCGAAGGTGACGCCGGCGAGACCGTTGATCACGAGTCTTCTTCGCGCAGCGGTTCGGCAGGCGTGATGCCCCGCGCGGCCAGCGCGTCGCGGACGTCGGTCTCGAGCACGTCCGCGGCCTCGTCGAGGAACAGCTCCTCGACGTGGACGCGCACGCGTCCGTCGCTCCGCGCGTACGGCGGTGGGGGAGCGTCGAGCGGATACTCGGGCGCCGCGGTGATGTCGACGGAGGCGAGCTTGGCAATGAGCTCGCGGGCGACCTCGGGCTCGAGCCAGCCGAAGACGACGAGGTTATCCGGCGGACCTTGGCTCTCCGTCGACAGGTCGTCGCTCATCTCGGACGAGATCGCGCGGACCTCGGTCTCGATGAGGCGACGGGCCTCGTCGGCGCGCTCGGCTTCGACGAGGAGGATCTCGCGCTCGCCGCTGAAGATGGCGTACGGAGCAGCCTCCGGCTTGTCGAGCGGCGATTTCGTCATCGCGAAGATACCGTGCTCGTGCAACACGTCGAGGATCAGCGGCAGCTCGAGCGGATCGAACCGCCCCAGCGAGACGGTCGTCGGCCCCGGGTCCTGGACGGTTTCCTGCTCGCTCACGTCATCCTCCGGCGCGCTTGGTGATGAACTCGACCGAGCGTTCGAAGATCACGGGAGCATCGTAATCGAGCGTCGCCACGTGGAAGGATCTTTCGAGCCAGACGATTTCAACGTCGGTCGACGAGACATGCTCGGCGACGAACGAGGTGTTCCCCGGCGGCACGACGTGGTCCTGCCGTGATGCCAGGAGCAGCAGGGGAGCGCGCACGTCCTTGAGCCGCTCCTTGACGCCCGCCTGATACGCGAGCAGTTGCGCTGCCGCCTTCAGAGGGACGCGCGGATAGCACAGTTCGTGCTGCGACGGATCGGCGATGTCGCTCCCGATCCCCTTCACCGAGAACGGCAGCCGGCCGAGCAGCGGCGCGAAGCGCTGGCGCGGATCCTCTGAGTAGACGCTTGGGTTCACCCCGATCAACCCGCTCACGGTCTCCGGGAAACGCGACGCGAGGTCGAGCCCGATCGTCGCACCCATCGACAACGCCGCGATGAAGACCGACGAGCATCGCTCTTGCAGTCCGACGAGAGCCATCTCGGCTTCGCCGGCCCAGTCCTCCCCGGTGGTCTTGGCGAGGTCTGCGATCGAGGTCCCGTGACCGGGCAGACGCGGACACAACACAGTCCACCCTTGCGCGGCGAGATGCTCGCCCCACGGCCGAAGACCCTGCGGCGTTCCGGTGAAGCCGTGGATCATCAGAACGCCGGTCTCGGATTCCTTTCCTTCGAATCCGAACGGTTCGGCTCCGGCCATGATGGACGACATGGGCGTCAGCCTTTCATCAGACGAGAGACGATTTTCACGAGTTCGCAACATGTGCGTAACTCGCGCCTGCTACGCTAACACCGCCGATGCGAAATCGCTGGTCAGAATGGTTGTACGCGATATCCGGAACAGTTAGGGTAACCCGGGTGCCCGCGGCTCGGTGGGTACGTCCGCGGTGGGGAGTCGGGTGATCGTTTGTTTTATTGGGTTCTGAAGCACATCATCCTCGGTCCGCTCGTGAAGCTCCTTTGGCGGCCGTGGACCGAGGGTCTCGAGAACATCCCCGCCGAGGGGCCCGTCATCCTCGCGCCCAACCATCTGTCCTTCATGGACAGCCTCTTCATGCCGCTGATGGTCCCGCGTCGCGTGGTGTTCCTCGGGAAGAGCGATTACTTCGACAAGTGGTACATGAGCTGGTTCTTCAAGGGCGTGAACGTGATTCCGGTTCGACGCGAGGGTGGCGCGGCCGGTGAAGGCGCGCTCAACGCCGGCTGCGAGCAGCTGGCGAAGGGAATGGCGGTCGCGATCTATCCCGAGGGAACACGCTCCCCGGACGCGAAGCTCTATCGCGGAAAGACCGGCGTGGCCCGGATGGCCGCGCGCGCCGGGTGCCCGGTCGTGCCCGTCGGGATCATCGGCTCATTCGACGTGCAGCCGCACAACCGCAAGATCCCGCGCGTCCGCGGTGTCCGCGTCGGCGTGCGCTTCGGCCGTCCGCTCGACTTCTCTCGCTACCAAGGCAAAGAGGACGACCGCTTCGTGCTCCGGTCGATCACCGACGAGATCATGTACGAGCTGATGCTCCTGACCGGGCAGGAGTACGTCGACGAGTACGCGGCCAAGGTGAAGGACCAGATGAAGAAGGCCGCGCTCGAGACCCCTGCTCAAAAAACCGAAGAGCCACCGCTGAGCAAGGCCGGCTGACGGCTCGGCCAAGCTATTTTCAGCCCGTTCTAGGGGTGGCCAGGTCTGGAGAGATTCTCGCCCACAATCTCTGCTCGCATCGCGCCGAGGAAGGAAAGTGCGGCTACAAGGAACGGAGTTGCCAGCACGTAACCCTTGCCGGTGAGGAGAGCGGCGATCAATGAGAATATCGCCGCCAGCAATGACCGTGCGCGATCGACTTTCCGTCCGATGAGTCCGGCCGCTATCCCAAGAGCAGCGGTCGAAAGGCCGAGGATCGGACCGGTCCCGAAATCGTCGGTCGCAGCGAACACCGCGATCGGCAGTACGATGAGGACGCCAAGCCAGGCCGCCCGCGTGCCAACCGTGACTCGCCGTTCCGCAACAGTCATGAGCGTGCCCAGTTACGCGATCGTTCGACCGCGCGCACCCATCCTGCGTAGAGCCGTTCGCGTTCGCTTCCATCGCCCGAGGGCGTGAACTCCGCGTCCTGCTGCCAGGTCTTCGCGATCTCGTCGGTCGACGACCAAACGCCCTCCGCGAGGCCGGCCAGGAACACGGCGCCGAGCGCCGTCGTCTCAGCGATCGCGGAGCGCTTCACGGTGACCCCCAGCTGGTCGGCCTGGAAGCCGCAGAGGAACTCGTTCGTCGCGGCGCCGCCGTCGACGCGCAATTCCTTGAGGGAGACGTTCGCTTCGCGTGTCATCGTCTCGATGACGTCGCGCGTCTGGTAGGCCATCGCTTCGAGCGCGGCGCGCACGACATGGGCGCGTGTGGTGCCGCGTGTTAATCCGACGATCGTGCCGCGGGCGTAAGGATCCCAGTACGGAGACCCGAGTCCCGTGAGCGCCGGAACGAAATACACGCCGCCGGCGTCGGTAACACTTGTGGCGAGAGCCTCCGTCTCTGATGCCGAGCCGATGATGCCGAGGCCGTCGCGCAGCCACTGGACCGCGGCGCCGGTGACGAAGATCGATCCTTCGAGCGCGTAGACGGGTTTGTCCTCGGACCCGCACGCCAGGGTCACGAGCAATCCTTCGGGCGGCGGCGGCGCCGTCGCTCCGAGGTTCATCAAGACGAAGGAGCCGGTGCCGTAGGTGTTCTTCGTCATGCCGGGCTCGAAGCACGCCTGGCCGAAAAGCGCGGCCTGTTGATCGCCGGCGATACCGGAGACGGGGACGGCGCAGCGGAAGAACGCGTCGGGATCCGTGACGCCGAACCGACCGCTCGACGGGGCGACCTCGGGCAGCAACGCGCGTGGGATTCCGAACGTGTCGAGCAGCTCGTCGGACCAGCCGCGCTCGTAGATGTCGTAGAGGAGCGTCCGGCTCGCGTTCGAGTAATCGGTCGTGTGCACCGCGCCGTGGGTGAGCTTGGCCAGGATCCAGCTGTCGATCGTGCCGAACGCGAGCTCGCCTTTCTTGGCCCGTTCGCGCAGGCCCGGCACGTTGCCGAGCTGCCATTCGATCTTCGTGGCGCTGAAGTACGCGTCCAGCACGAGGCCGGTGCGGGCGCGGAGCCGAGGCTCCTCGGCGCGGAGCTCGTCGCAGCGCTCCGCGGTTCGCCGGTCCTGCCACACGATCGCGTTGTGCGCCGGCGTCAGCGTCGCGCGATCCCACAGCAGCGTCGTCTCCCGCTGGTTCGTGATTCCGATGGCGCTCAGGTCCTTTGCGCCGATCCGCGCCTTGCCGAGCGCGTCGCCGACCGCGTCGAGCGTCGCGTGCCAGATCTCGCCGGCGTCGTGCTCGACCCAACCGGGCCGCGGGAAATGCTGCGGAAATTCGCGGTAGCCCTTCGCGACGACGCGCGCATCGTCCGACACGACGAGCGCGGTGACGCCCGTCGTGCCCGCATCGATCCCCAGAACACGTGACATCGCGCGCCAGACTGCCTGAGCCGTTGGCTCTCTGCAACCCTGCCGCGAGAAGGACTTACGGAGAGTTTGTCGGCAGCGGCGGTGCCCCTTCAGGAGCCTGCCCCTCTGGCGCGGGCCGCTGGAGTGGACACCCTTCGTTCGGCGGAGACGTCACCTTGAGACGTGCAGGAAGCGGGATATTTGCGGTGCGCGTCGACCACAGGAACCGATAGCGAACCTGGAACGATTCGAAGGCGTTCCCGGAAAGAGCTTCGTAGTGGTCGCAGTCGGTGAAGACCCCCCGCAGCCTGATGAGTCGCTCCTCTCCCGATCGCAGAATGAACGGGGTGAACCTCACCGACGGGCGCTCCTGGTGACTCGTATCACCGACCTCGACTGCTGCGAACTTGATGAGCGAGAAGACGCGATGGTGCAAGATCGGGAAGTCGATGATCTTCACGCCCCACCGGCCGCTGTTGCGAACCGAGAAGAAAAGGTCACCTTCCCGGCCGTGTTGGTAGGGGAGGTCGTAGGTCTCTAGCTCGCCCGTCTCTACGGGTTCGACCAGTCTTGCTCCCGGGTAACGCGATGTGGTTCCCGCCTCGAGAGGGTCGTACGTTGCGACTGCCCGCGCCGTAACAATCCCGGCGGCGATAACGAGGACGGCCACGATGATCAGAAGGGTCCGCACCAGCCCGTGAGCACTGCGCTCTGACGTCATCGTCAGAGCGAAGCATACGCACGGCCGGCCTCCGCCTTCGAACGTGGCGTGCTTCGGCTAGGCTCACACGTCATGGCCGGAGGCGGGGCTGTGACGGGCGCGCGCGCGCTCGTCGCGCAGCTCGAGGAGCTGGGCGTCGAGGTGGTGTTCGGCATCCCCGGCGTACACAACCTCGCGATCTTCGACGCGTTGCGTCGCTCCTCGATCCGTACGGTCGTCGTCCGTCACGAACAGACCGCCGGATACGCGGCCGACGGATACGCGCGCGCAACGGGCAGGCTCGGCGTGTGCGTGACCACGACCGGGCCCGGCGCCGCGAACACCGCCGCAGCGATGGGTGAGGCGCGCGCGTCGCGATCGCCGGTGCTGCACGTCTCGACGCAGGTCGAGTCGCGGATCCTCGACGGGAAGACGGGTCGCTTCTCGTTGCACGAGAGTCCGCAGCAGGTGGAGCTCATGGCGGCGGTGAGCGTTTGGTCGGCCCGCGTCGCGCGGCCGGAAGCGATCGCAAGCATGGTCGCGCACGCGGCGCAGGAGGCGTTCGCCGGCAGACGCGGCCCGACGTTCCTCGAGATCCCGAACGACTTCCTGTCGACGGGCGTCGCGAAAGCGCCTCGCGCGGTACGCGCGCCTTTCGCACCTCCGGCGCCGGACGAGGACGAGATCGCGCGCGCCGTCGACATCTTGACCGCCGCGAAGCATCCGATCGTGTGGGCCGGCGGCGGCGTGATCTCGTCCGGGGCGACGGATGAGCTCCTTACCCTCGCGGAGCTCCTCGACGCACCGGTCGTGACGACGTTCGCCGGGAAGGGCGCCGTGCCGCCGGATCATCCATTGTGCGTCGGCTTCCCGCCGCATCAGCCGGAGGTCACCAAGCTGATCACGGGCTCCGACGCGTTGCTGGCCGTCGGCTCCGACTTCGACGCGATGAACACGCAAGGCTGGCGGATCCCGTTCCCGCGTCCGCGCGTGGTGGTCAATATCGAGAACGACGACCTGCGACGGAACTACGCGGCCGAGGTCGCGATCGAGGCCGACGCGCGCGCGACGCTGCGCGCGCTCGCCGCGGAGCTCCAACCGCAGAAGCGCAGCGGCGCCAAGCGCGTCGCGCAGGCGCGTGATTCCGCGCGGCGGTCGCTGAAGGCGAGCCGCGAGTTCAAGCAGCCGTTCGCGTTCGTCGAGACGTTGCGGAGCGCCGTCCCCGACGAGGCGATGGTCATCGCCGACATGGCGATCGCCGGCTACTGGGCGGGCGCGTACTTCCCGGCGGCGGGGCCGCGGACCTTCGCATACCCGCTGGGCTGGGGAACCCTCGGGTTCGCCCTGCCGGCCGCGATCGGCGCGGCCGCGGCCGGCCGGAAAACGGTCGTGACCTGCGGCGACGCCGGTTTCCTGTTCGCCCCGGGGGAACTGGCGACCGCCGTCCAGGAGCGCCTCGACATCACGGTCCTGCTCGTCGACGACGGCGGCTACGGGATGCTCCGCTTCGACGAGGACGAGCGCTTCTCGGACCGGTTCGCCGTCGACCTGACGACACCCGACTTCGTCGCGCTGGCGAGGTCGTTCGGCGCGAAGGCGCGTAAGACCACGGTCAAGAAGATGGGCGCCGATGTGGCGTGGGGCGTGAAGCAGCGCGGCCCCGTGCTGATCCACCTCGAGGCGCGCTGGGCGCCGCCGCTGACCACGTCACCGCGATGGCCGCTCAAGGGGAAGCGCGAGGCGCGACCGTGACCGGCGCTCTCGAGGGCGTGCTCGTCGCCGACTTCTCGCGCGTGCTCTCCGGGCCGTACTGCACGATGGTGCTCGGCGATCTCGGCGCCGACGTGATCAAGATCGAGCGGCCGGGCTCGGGCGACGAGGCGCGTGGATGGGGACCTCCGTTCGCCGGAGGAGAGAGCGCGTACTACCTCGCGAGCAACCGCAACAAGCGCTCGATCGCGCTTGACCTCGCCCGTGAGGATCACCGCGGCGTCGCGCGGCGCCTCGTCGCGAAGGCCGACGTTCTCGTCGAGAACTTCCGGCCGGGCACGATGGAGCGTCTCGGGTTCGGCTACGACGCCTGCAAGGCGCTCAACGCGAAGCTCGTGTACGCGTCGATCACGGGCTTCGGCTTGACCGGGCCCGCGCGCGACGAACCCGGGTACGACTACGTCGCGCAGGCGCGCGGCGGCGTGATGTCGATCACGGGTGAGGCGGATCGCGAGCCGCAGAAGGTCGGCGTCGCGATCGCGGACATCACCGCGGGATTGTTCTGCGCGATCGCGATCCTCGCGGCGCTGCGGCGCGCGGAAGCGACGGGGGAGGGGCAGCGCGTGCACACGTCGCTCTTCGAATCGCAGGTGGCGTGGCTCGCGAACCAAGCATCGAACTACCTCGTCGGCGGGATGGAGCCGACGCGCATGGGCAACGCGCATCCGAACATCGTCCCCTACCAAGTGTTCGACGCCGCCGACAAGCCGTTCGTGGTCGCGGTGCCGAACGACGCGCACTGGAAACGCTTCTGCGCGGCGATGGATCTCCCAGACCTCGAGCAGGACCCGCGGTTCGCCACAAACGCGGCGCGCGTCGGCAACCGCACCGAGCTGATCCCGAAGCTCGCCGCGCTGTTCGCCCAGCGCGACCGAGATGCGTGGATCGCGCTGCTGACGGCCGCGGAGGTGCCGTGCGCGCCGATCAACTCCGTCGCCGAGGTGTTCGCCGACCCGCAGGTGGCGGCGCTCGGCCTCGTCGAGAGCGTTGCGCATCCGACGATCGGCGATCTGCGTCTCGTGCGATCCCCGCTCGATCTCGACGCCACGCCGGCGACGACGCGGCGCCCGCCGCCGCTCCTCGGCGAGCACACTGGCGAGATCCTGCGAGAGCTCGGCCTGTCCGACAACGAGACCGGCGCGATCACGTCGGAGTCGTGATGACGCGCGTGGTGAGATCCGTTCTGGCGGCGGGATCCGCCGTTTTCGTTCTGCTCGTGCCCGTGCCGCCGGCGAGCGCCTGTTCCTGCGCGGACGCGCCGGTCGCCGCGCATCTCCAGAACGCGACGGTCGCGTTCGTCGGCAGGGCCGAAGACACGAAGGAGGCGCCGGAGGGCCTCGTCACGCGTTTCCGGGTGACGACCGTGTACAAGGGAAAGCCGGTGGGAGATGCAGAGGTCACGACGGCCGACAACGAGGCTGCATGCGGTGTGCCGTTCGTCGAGGGCCGGACCTACGCCGTGTTCGCCCAGGATCAGGCCGGAACCCTGACGACGACGTTGTGTGCCGGGACAACCGACGACCTCGCGTCCATCTCGGAGCTCACGCCGGTTGCCGGCCCGCCGACGCCGTCGTCACGCTCGGCACCGGACGAACGGCCGTCGGGCGCATCGCGCACCGCGCCGATCGCGGTCGCCGGGTTGCTCGTCGCGCTGATCTCCGCCGCGTCGGCCCTTGCGGTGCGTGCGTCGCGCCGCCCGCGGCCGATCGCCTGAAAGTCGCTAACCGGCCCGGACGAGCAGCGTCGCAGAGATGTCCTGCACGCCGGTCAATCCGACCGCCTTCGCGCTCCCGCCCGACAGGTCGAGGATCCGGCCGTCGACGTAGGGGCCCCGATCGTTGAGGAACGACACCACGCAGCGGTCGCGGAACCGGATCAGCAAGAACAAGCCGAAGGGGAGCGTGCGGTGGGCGACCGTGTAGCGCTCGGGGTAGTAAATGGCCCCGGACGCGGTCGGCTTGCCGCGGAACTCCTCGCCGTACCAGGACGCCTCCCCGGCGATCTTGTCACCGGTCGAACGCAGGCCGGCCGGGATCGAACAGTCCTTCCGCGGGCCGAGATACGGCGCCGCCGCCTGGAACATCGCCTCGCCCTTCCGGCGGCGGATCGTCCGCGTCGCACCAGCCACGCGATCGAGTGTTCCCTTGTACGTCTTCCTGAGCGCGCGCACGTCGTCGAGCGAGCGTGCGTCCGCGCGCGCGGCGGTCTCTGCGCGCGCGAGCCGTTTCTCGATCGCTGCGCGCACCGCACCGAGACGGGACTCCGCGTCGGCGAAAACGCGTTGCGCGTGTCCCGCCGCGGCGAGAACCTCCTCGAGCGCGCGGCGCCGGGCGGCGATGTCGTTCACATCGATGCGACCGAGTGACAGCGACGTGGTCGCGTACGGTAGACGTGCCGCGAACTCATGAAGATCCGACGACGACAGCAGGAACTCCGCGGCGCGGCCGGGCCCGGCGACGTACGCCTGCCGGACCCGCGACTCGAACGCGTCACGAGCTTCGGTCTCTTCGGCGCGCGCCTCGGCGACGCGCAGCCGCAGCGTCATCCAGCGAGCACTCGCCGAGTCCGCAGAGCGAGCCGCGCGCTCGAGGTCGCGCAGCAGCCCGGAGAGCTCGGACCGGACGGCGGACGCGCTGCCCGGATCGTCGGCGACGGCGGGGACCGTCGTGCACAGCACGACCGCGAGCGCGAACGCGCTCGCGGCGATCCTGCCGGCCCGGGTCCCCACGGGTAGAGGTGTCGAACGCTACGGGGCCCTTCTTGAGCAAAGGCCCGTTTCGTCCCGTGGATCGCGGGCCGGGGAAACCGGTGTTGCCGGCTGTGTGCGCTAGCCGCGCGCGGCCAGCATCTTGTTCATGCGACGGAGCTGGCGCAGCTCCGAGAATTTGAAGATGACATACGCGCCCGCCGCGTACGCGGCCGGCCGTCGCCACGTCCCGTCCTCCAGGGACTCCGCCACCTGCTTCGCCCAGCGGTCTGGCATCACCTGGACGACGGCCTGCACCGTGGAGTTCTCCGCCTTCTTCTTCCGATTGCGCGCGCGGCGGATCATCCACCACGTCACGGTCCCCGTCGTCCCGGTCAGAACCCCGGCGGTGACGCGCTTCACCGTGCGCATGGGAGGCATCCGGTCCTCGAGCTCGCGCAGATCGCCGTCGAGCCGGTCCCGGGCCTCCTCGATCTCCCTCACCGTTTGAGCTGAGCTTTGGCCCATTCGACATCCTCCTTCACGGTCTCGACGGTCTTCTCGGGCGCGAGCGACGGGCTCTTCGCGCGTGCCATCCCGACGGCCACGGCCAGCGCGGCGATCACCAGGAAGCCGCCCGCCACGATCAGACGCGCCGCCCACGCGGAGACGCTGCCCTCCAGCGCGTGCGCCGCGGCGGCCCCGGCGAACGCCAGCGCCATCAACGCCGCAACGCCCGCGGCCGCCATGGCCCCGGCCGCCTTCAGGCGTGCCGTCACCGCCTCCATGATCTCGCGCTTGGCGAGCTCCACTTCCTTGCGGACGAGCGTCGACGTGTCGGTCGCGATCGCGCGCATCAGCTCCGGCATCGATCGCTGGCCGTTGCTTGCTCCGGTCTCGGACATCGACGTCGCAGTCAATTGCATCACCTCCCCGGGCACGTGGTGTCTACCCGGCGGAGCGGAGACCTAATACGCGGTGCTCAGCGGCGTGTCGCGACGACCGGCTCCTCGGTCACGGCCAGCGCTCGGCGTTTCTCTTGTTGCGCCAGGGAGACGCCGGTGATGACCAGCGCCGCTGCCACGGCGACCGAGATGCCGAGCTGCTCGTCGAGGAGGAGCCACGAGGCCAGCAGGGCGACCACCGGGACCGCGTACAGGAACACGGAGACCGTCGTCGCGTCCATCCGGCGGAGAGCCCACACGAAGATGAAGTAACCGGCCACGCTCGAGCCCACGCCGAGGAGAAGCATCCACCCCCACCCCGAAGCCGACAGGCCGCCGATCTCCTCGAAGGTCCGTCCGCTCAGGAAGGGCAGCAGCGTCAGCGATCCGGCGAGCATGCCCCCGGCGGTTACCTGGATCGAGGACGCGCGCTCCGTCAGTGGTTTCGCGACGATCGTGTACACGGCCCACGACACCGGCGCCAGGATAGAGACCGCAACTCCGACCAGACTGGTCGACCCGTGCGCCGATCCGTTCGCGAACGCGAGGACGGCCACGCCGCCGAACGCCAGCGCGATCCCGAGCCACCGGCGCGCCGGCGTGCGCTCGCGCAGCACCGCGGCGGACAGCAGCGCCACCATGACCGGCGCGGTCGCAACGATCAACGAAGCGACCGAGGCGCTCGTCCGCTGCTCGCCCCAGTTGAGCGCGAGGTGATACATCGGCACGCCCGTGATCGCCAGCACGGCGACGCGCCACCAGTCGCGCCGCTCGAAACGGGGGCGCGTCGAACGCGCGAACGCCATGACGGCGATCAAACAAACATCTGCGATCGCGAACCGTAAGATCGTCAGCGTCGTCGGCGATACCTCGCGCACGACCTCCTTGATTCCGACGAACGCGAAGCCCCACAGGAGCGACAACGCTGCGAGCATGGCGTACAGCTCGAGCCGGCGCGTGGAGGGGAACACGCCCGGAGTCTAGCGCCGGGTGGTGGGTGGAACTTACGAGTCCCTACCGAACGGTTGATAGGCTTCCGCCGTTATGCCTGAGCCCGTCGAACTGCGCTCGGACACGTTCACGAAGCCGTCCCCGGCGATGCGCGAGGCCATGGTCCACGCGGACGTCGGCGACGACGTTTTCGGAGAGGACCCGACCGTCAACGCGCTCCAAGAACGCGTCGCGGCGCTCTTCGGCAAGGACGGCGCGCTGTTCGTCCCGACCGGAACGATGGGCAACGAGACGGCGATCCGGGTTCTCACATCGCCGGGCGACGACGTCGTGATCGACGAGCAAGCGCACATCGTCGCGCTCGAGCTCGGCGCCGCGGCAACGATCAGTCACGTCGTGATGCGGACGGTTCGCGGACAGCGCGGCGTGATGGACCCGGACGACGTCGCGGCGATGATCCGTCTCCCGTCTCCGCTCTTCAGTCACACCACGCTCGTCTGTCTCGAGAACAGCCACAACTACGGCGGCGGAACGGTCTGGCCGATCGACACCTTCCGCGCCGTCGCGAAGGTCTCGCACGAAAAGGAGTGCCGGGTCTTCCTGGACGGCGCGCGCATTTTCAACGCGAGCGTCGCGTCCGGCGTCCCCGTCTCGGAGTACGCGGCCGAGGTCGACGCCTTGTCGTTCTGCTTCTCGAAAGGACTCGGTGCGCCGATCGGCTCGATGATCGTCGGTGACGCGGTGTTCATCGCGGCCGCTCGGAAGGTGCGCCGGATGCTCGGCGGTGGGATGCGCCAGGTCGGGGTGATCGCGGCGGCCGCCGCGTACGCGCTCGAC
>JBIOTQ010000100.1:0-5886 GCA_044866075.1 Actinomycetota bacterium
GCGTCGCGCGCGCGTTCGTCCGGGCCCGGCGCCGACGCGAGGAGTGCGGCGACGATCTGGTCACGCGAGGATGTCACGCAGCACCTCCTCGTCGTCCGTGAGCGGAACCGCGCGCCCCGCCACCACCACGAACGCGCGGCGGGCGGCGCGCGCGAAGATCATGTTGATCGTGCCGAGCGTGTCCCGGTACGCGCGGGTCGACGGGTCCGCCGGGACGATGCCGCTGCCGACTTCGTTGGTGACGACGATCGTCGGCGCCGTCCGCGCGCTCGCGGCGAAAGCCGCGCCGAGCGCGCGATCCTCGATGGTCGCCGCGTCGCAGCCGCGCATGAAGAGGTTCGAGATCCACAACGTCAAGCAGTCGACGATGACCAGGTCTCCGGCCGGCGCCGCCGTCAACGCGGACTCGATCTCCACCGGCTCCTCGACCGTCGTCCACGCCGCGTCCCGCGCGGCGCGATGGCGCGCGATGCGCTCGCGCATCTCGTCGTCGAGCTCCTCGGCCGTCGCGACGAACGTCACGCCGCCGGACCATGCAGCACCGAGCCGCGAGGCGAGCGCCGACTTCCCGCTTCGCGCCCCGCCAGTCAGCAGCGTGAGCCCCATCAGAAATCGACACCCTTGATCGCTTTCACGCCCGCGTCGAACGCGTGCTTCCGCTTGACCATCTCGGTCGCGGTGTCGGCCAGATCCAGCAGACCCTGCGACGCATCACGGCCGGTGACGATCACGTTCACGTGCGCCGGGCGCCCACGGATCGTCTCGACGACGTCGGCCTCGTCGACCCACCCCCACGTGACCGGGTACGTCGCTTCATCGAGCACCACGAGCCGGTACTCGCCGCCTGCGATCGCATCCTTCGCCGCCGCCCACGCGGCCCGCGCGCGCGCTTCCGTCTCGTCCATGTCCTTTGAGTCCCACGTGAAGCCGTCCCCGAGGGACAACCAGTCGATCCCGAGCCGCCGCGCCGCCTCTTCTTCGCCGGTCTTCCACTTGCCCGACTTCAGGAACTGGATGACCGACACGCGCCACCCCGCGCCGGCAGCGCGCAGCGCTGTTCCGAGCGCCGCCGTCGTCTTGCCTTTTCCGTCGCCGGTGTTGACGAGAACCAGCGACGTCCGCCTTTCCGTCGCTCGCGGCGGCCGCTCCCGCCGCGGGTTCGCGCGCTCGCTCACATCGAGCTCCTCGCACCACGGCGCGCGCGGACGGGCGAGACGACCATCCCGTCCTCGTCGTGCGTGATCCGCACCTCGGCGCCGTACGCAGAGCGGATCACGTCCTCGCGGATGACGATGTCCGGCGGCCCGCTCTCGATGACGCGTCCGCCGTGAACGAGCACCACCGAGTCCGCGTACTGCGCGGCCAGCGTCAAGTCGTGCATCGCGCTGACGACGGTGGTGCCGTCTTCGTCACGCAGCTGCGAGACGAGCTCGAGCACCTGCTGCTGGCTGCCGACGTCGAGCGCCGCCGTGCCCTCGTCGAGAAGCAGGACGGGCGTGGCTTGGGCGAGCGCCCGCGCGAGGACGACCCGCTGTTGCTCGCCCCCGGACAGGGTGCCGAGGGCGCGGTCGGCGAACGAACCGATGTCGAGCCGTTCCAGTGCGCGCGCGGCGGCGGCCATGTCGGTGCGCGTCTCGCTGTCGAAATACCGGATATACGGGCTACGACCGAGCAAGACGTAGTCGGCGACGTTCATCGCGTCCGGAAGCGCCGGCCGCTGCGCGACGATCGCGACCAGGCGCGCGCGTTCCCGCGGACGCAGCGTCGCCGCGTCGGCCTCACCCAACAACACGTCACCGCGCGCCGGGATGAGGCCGGCGATTGCCCGCAGCAGCGTCGTCTTGCCGGCGCCGTTGGGCCCGATCAGTCCGAGCCAGCCGCCGGACGGCACACGCAGCGAGACGTCGGTCAGGATCGAACGGCCGCCGAGCTCGACGGAGAGCGATCGGACGTCGACCGCGGTCACAGCATCTTCCTGCTCGTGCGGAGTACGAGGGCGAAAAACGGCGCCCCGAAGAACGCCGTGATCACGCCGATCGGAAGTTCGGCCGGCGAGATCAAGGTCCGCCCGAGCAGATCGGCGAGGATCAGGAACGCGCCGCCGAAGCAGATCGAGAGCGGCAGGATCACGCGATAACTCGTGCCGGCCACGAGCCGGACGACGTGCGGCACGATCAGCCCGACGAACCCGATCAAGCCGCTGACAGCCACGACCGCCGCGGTCGACAGCGACGCGGCGATGACGACGATCAGTCGCACGCGGCGCGCGGGGACGCCGACAGCCTCGGCTTCGTCGTCGCCGAGGGCCAGTACGTCGAGCAATCGCCGGTGCGCGATGATCGCCGCCGCCCCTACCGCCACGTACGGCAGAACCAACACGACGTCGCTCCACCCGACCGTGGACAGGCGCCCGAGGATCCAGCCGTACACCTCGCGGATCGTGTCCGACCGGCGCTGCAGCACGAAGGTCTGCAGCGCCGTGAAGAACGACATCACCGCGATCCCGGCGAGGACGAGTGTCGTCGCTGTGCGCCCAGGCCCGCCCGCGCGCCCGACCGCGTACGCCAGGGCGACGGCGACCAGCGCGCCGGCGAACGCGGCGATCGGCATGATGTCCGAACCGATCCCGGCCGGCGTGTACGCGATCACCACCGTCGCGCCGAGGCCGGCCCCGGCCGCCGCCCCAAGCAGGTACGGATCGGCGAGCGGATTGCGGAACGCGCCCTGGTACGCCGCGCCCGACATCGCCAGCGTCCCGCCGACGATCCCGGCCAGTACGACCCGCGGCAGCCGCAGCTGCACGAGGATCGCCTCGTGCTGCGCCGACAGCTGCGACGAGTCGGGGACAAACGGAAGCAGGCCGACGAGCTTCCGCAGGGACTGGACGGGGTCGATGCCGACCGGCCCGACGAATACGCCGACGAATGCGGCGGCGATCAGCGCGGCGATGCCTGCCGACAACCAACCGATCCGCAGGCGCGCCGGACGAAGCGGAACCGCACTCAGCCGCTCGCGCAGTTCCGCGACCGCCATCAGGCCGCCCGCGTCAAGGACGTGAGCGCGTCCGACACCGTCCGAAGAAGATCCACGATCCGCGGGCCCCATCGCGACGCGACGTCGTCGTCCAGCGCGATTACCCGCCCTTCTTTGACGGCGGCGATCTTGTCCCAGCCGGGTCGCTTCGCGACCGTCTCCGCCGTGACCGAACAGCACTTCGTGTCGGCCAAGAAGATCAGGGACGGGTTGGACTGGATGATGAATTCGGGCGAGAGCTGCGGGTAGCCGCTGGCGCTCTTGTCCGCGGGGTCGGCGATGTTCTTGAGCCCGAGCAGGGCGTACACCTTCCCGATGAACGTCGACGATGTGACGGAGAAGTACGTGCCGTCGAGCTCGTGGTAGTAGGTGACGGCCGTCGACGACTTGGGAGCATCGGCGACGAGCGCGCGGATGTCCGTGCGCATGCGATCGACGAGGGCACTCGCCGCGCCGGTCCGGCCGGTGGCGACGCCGAGCGCCCTGATCTGTGCGTAGGCATCGTTCAGATCCTTTGCCGGCGCGTGCAGGATCGCCGCGATCTTCAGAGCTTTGAACGAGTCGCTGAGTTTCTTCGAGTCGTCGGCGAACACGATGAGGTCGGGCTTATAGGCCGTGATCGCCTCGACGTTTGGCTCGAACCCGGAGAGCTTCGTCTTCGGGGCTTCGGCCGGATAGTTCGACTGATCGTCCACCGCGACGACCTGCGACCCTGCGCCGATCGCGAACAAGATCTCCGTCGACGTGGGCGACAGAGACACGATGCGCTTCGGCCGCGCCGCGATCGTGACCGTGCCGTTCCCGGCGGTGATCGTCGCCGGGAAGGTTCCGGTCGCGGCCGCCGAGGGTGTGACGTCGCTGCTCTTACCGCAGGCCGCGACGGCCAGCGCGAGCACGATGATGACTGCGGATCTCCTCACCGCTCCTCCTTTCCTCCGGAGGATGCGATGAGGTCGCTCCAGGCGCCCTACGGTCGCACAAACCGCCCTTCCTCCGAGGACAGACGTTCGTGGCGACGGAGCAGGCGTCCTGGCTCGTCCCCTCCCCGCGTCGTCGCGAGGCCGGGGCGTCACAGTTGCGGGACAGCGCCGGAATCTAACCGGACTTCGCTGCTTTCGTCGCACCCGGGACCCATGCCCGAGCGGCGGGAAGTATAGCCCCACAGAAGGCGTTATCCGAAACGGCGTAGGATGGTGGCGATGGACGAAACCCAGACAACCAACGGTCAAGCTTCGCCGAACGGCTCGACGGTCGACGGCGAGAAGACGCCTACGCCCGGGGAGATCCTCGAGGCGATCAAGGTGGTGGTCGATCCCGAGATCGGGATCTCGATCGTCGACCTCGGCCTCGTCTACGACGTCGTCGTCGAGGACGGCGTCGCCAAGGTCACATACACGCTTACTTCGATGGGGTGCCCCGTCGGTCCGCTGATCGAACAGCAGATGCAGCAAGTTATCTCACTACTGCCGGGCCTCGAAGGCGCGGAATTCACGATGGTCTTCCGCCCGCCGTGGGGTCCCGAGATGATGAGCGACGAAGCGAAAGCGGCGCTCGGGTATCTCTAGCCTCGTTCCGGTCGCCCTCCCGGCCGGAGTCGCTCACCAACGGCCTCGTCGCGACGACCGCGCTCGCAGACCGAAACGAACGCGGATCTGACGCGTATATGAGGCGAGGGTGCGTCGATCGAGGGCGGGCCGTCACTCAAGTAGGGGGTCGAGGGAGACTCGTGCTAGGCCGGACCCGATCGTCGCACCCAAGGCAGGAGCTCGGCCGTCGCGCGCCGAATCGCTGTGACCGGTCCCTTCGGGGAGGGGCGTGATGGGGGGCTTCCGGAGTCGCGCAATCGTGTTGTTCGTCGCCATCTTGGCGGCCGCTGCCGAGGTGACGGTGACGGCACAGGACGCCGGGGCCGCCGGTCTTCCCGGTACGCCCGGCGGTGTCTTCGCTTGGGCGTACAACTGGAACTCGATTCAGGTGTCGTGGACGCCGGGCAACCCGCCGGGCACGTCGTACAGGGTCGCCGCGTACACGGGGGTCAATCCGTTCGCCGTCTCGCAGACGGCGTGCTCGTGTACGTCGATCCGACTAGGGGGGCTGGCAGCGAGCACCGTGTACACCATCAAGGTCTATGCGAGGAACAGCTTGGGAGAGAACCCTGTTGCAGGCACGAGCCCCCCGGTGTCGACGAACGTGGTGGGTACACCCGACCCGCCCACGTCGGTCTCCGCCAGCGTGTCAACGTCACAGTACTCGTCAACGGCGACCGTGAGCTGGACGCTGGCTACCACCGGGGACGTAGCGTCGTGGGTGGAAGTCACGGCGATGCAGGGCGGGACCTTCAAAACGTCCGGCCGCTGTTTCCTTCCGCCAGCCATCGTCAATCTCTGCACGAACAACGCTGCAACCGTCCCCGGGCTCACCCCCGGCGTCACCTACTCGTTCTGGGTGCTGGCCGGCAATAACGCCAACGACAAGGGAACGGCCATTCAGAGCAACCTTGTCACAATCCCTTCGGGATGCAGCGGAACGGCGATGTACTGTCTGAAAGTCGACGCCACCCAGGCCACGAGGGCGGCAAACGGCCGTGCCGCCGGGCTCATCTTCGCCACGAACAGCCCCAACGCCGCCCGCCTGGCCGCCCTCGGGATCACGAACTGGCGCGTGGCAGCCAACGTGACGGCCAGTTCCAACGCGTGCACGCCCACCGACCTCGACCTGTTCGCCTACCGAACGGCCGTCACCGCGAACACCGGGTCGGGCGTGCCGACCACGACGACCATCCTGCTAAGCGACGTCTGGCACCAGTTCACCGGCCCGAGCAACGGCGGTAAAGCCCGCGCGCCGTGGAACGAT
>JBIOTQ010000101.1:0-4628 GCA_044866075.1 Actinomycetota bacterium
CGCTGCACGTCGCGTGCGGACCAGTCGTTCATGATCGTGTACCCGAAGATCGCTCTGGCGGCCTGCGTGTCGTCGAGGTCGCGTGCGTGGGCGCCGACGACGCAGGCGAGCTCCAGCTCGAAGTCGAGTTTTTCGGTGAACGAGGGCCAGGCGACGTCCTCGCCGGGCCCGACGATCGTGCGGTGGTTGCCCTTGTAGAAGACGGGGGAGCGGTACCATGCGGGATTGAGCTCTTCGTTGCGGCGTTTGGCGCCGCCTTTGGCGTGGTCCTCGAACGCGAGGAAGTCGCGGAGGCTCGCTGGGCGCAGTGGGGCGAGCAGTTCGCCGCGGGCGGTTGGTGTTCCTCGGGCCGCAAGGCCGCGCGCGCGGTCCCACGCGGGCGGCCCGGCGGCGATCAGGTCCTCGACGGTCGCCGCGATCAGCGAGAGGTCGACGACTGCGTCGGTCGAGGTTACGGCGCCGGGCCTCGGTCCGGAGCCGTTGTCGAAGGTGACGAACCTCACCGGCGCATCGTAACCAGAACATCACGCCGCGCCGGGTCCTCACTCGCGGCGCTCGGAGGAGGGGGGATGGTTCCTGTGCGAGTGCCTGCCATGGCAGGCATGGCAGGCATGGCAGGCACTGTGGGGAGGAGGGCAGCCAAGGGTGGAAGGCCCGGGCCGGTCGCCTTGCGCTGGTTGGTTGTCGGGTGGCGCGACCGCCCGCAGAATGGAGCGCGTGCCCACCTACTTCATTCGGACGTTCGGCTGCCAGATGAACGAGCACGACTCCGAGCGGATCGCCGGTCTGCTCGAGTCGGAGGGCTACACGCGTGCCGACGCGGCCGAGGGGGCCGACCTCGTCGTGCTCAACACCTGCGCGATCCGCGAGAACGCGGACAACAGGCTCTACGGCGCGTTGGGGCATCTCAAGAAGGCGAAGGACGAGCGGCCGGGGATGCGTATCGCGGTGGGGGGGTGCCTGGTGCAGAAGGACAAGCACCTCGTGATCGAGAAGGCGCCGTGGGTCGACGTCGCGTTCGGAACGTTCGCCGTCGGCGAGCTGCCGGCGCTGCTCGACCGCCGCGAGCGGACGGGCGTGCCGGCGTTCGAGTTCCGCGAGCAGACCGAAGTCTTCCCGAGCGCGCTCCCGTCGCGTCGCGCGCAGCCGTTCCACGCGTGGGTGTCGGTGAGCGTCGGCTGCGACAACGCGTGCACGTTCTGCATCGTGCCGCTCGTGCGCGGGCCGCAGGTGAGCCGGCGGCTGGGCGAGGTCCTGGACGAGGTCCGAGGTCTCGTCGACGACGGCGTCGTCGAGGTCACGCTGCTGGGGCAGAACGTCAACACGTACGGGCGCGACCTCGACGGCAAGCCGCTGTTCGCCGAGCTTCTTCGCGCGATGGACGACGTCGACGGCCTGCGGCGCGTGCGCTTCACGAGCCCGCATCCGCACGACTTCACGCCCGACGTGATCGACGCGATGGCATCGAGCCGCGTCGTCTGCGAACACATCCACTTCCCGATGCAGTCGGGCTCCGACCGCGTCCTGCGCGCGATGCGCCGCTCGTACCGGATCGAACGCTACCTCGGGTGGTTGGATCAGATCCGCGCTGCCGTTCCCGGCGTCGCGGTGTCGACCGACATCATCGTGGGGTTCCCCGGTGAGACTGAAGACGACTTTGCAGCCACCCTCGATGCGGTCCAGCGCGGGCGCTTCGATTCCGCATACACGTTCCAGTACTCGACGCGGCCGGGAACCGCCGCCGCATCGTTCGACGATCAGGTTCCGGCCGAGATCGTGACGGAGCGCTTCGCGAGGCTCGCCGCCCTGCAGGAGAGGATCTCACTCGAACGGAATCACGACGAGGTCGGCAAGCGAATCGAGGTTCTCGTCGAGGAGGCGACCTCCCGCAAGGATCCGACCCGTGCGACCGCGCGCGCGCGGACGAACAAGCTCGTCCACGTGCCGGCGAACGGCCTCCGGCCGGGCGACTTCCTCGATGTGGTGGTGACCGGTGCCCATCCGCATCACCTCGACGCGGTTCCCGCGTGAGGAACGCCGCCGCCGGTTCGGACACGGCGCAGCCGCTCGAGCGCGACCGCCCGCGCGTCGTCCTCGCACTCGTCGGCCCGACCGGCGGCGGCAAGAGCGAGGTCGCGATGGAGATCGCGCCGGGACTGCGCGCCGAGATCGTCGGGCTCGACTCGATGCAGATCTATCGCGGCATGGACATCGGGACCGCGAAGCCGACGCTCGAAGATCAGCGGCGCGTGCCGCACCACATGATCGACATCGTCGATCCGGGACGGGCGTACTCGGTTGCCTCTTTCCAGAGCGCCGCGCGCGCAGCGACGGACGGGATCCTGATGCGCGGCCGCGTGCCGCTTCTCGTCGGAGGCTCGGGTCTCTACTACCGGGCGGTCGTCGACGAGCTCGAGTTCCCGCCCACCGATCCGGTGACTCGCCAAGCCATCGCCGCGGTCGACCCCGAGGACCTCGTCGGGCGGCTGCGCGCAAACGACCCCGAAGCGGCCTCGCGCATCGAACCGGCGAACGTGCGGCGCGTCGTGCGGGCGCTCGAGGTGATGGAGCTCACCGGCCGGCCGTTCAGCGAGTTCCGCAAGGCGTGGGATCGCTTCGAGAGTCGCTACGACCTCGTCGTCGCCGGGACGCGCGTGCCGCCGGAGGTATTGACGCAGCGCGTCGGGAAGCGCGTCGACGCCATGCTCGCCGCCGGTCTCGTCGACGAGGTTCGTGGGCTGATCGAGCGAGGCCTCCTCGCCGCGCTCACGGCGAGCCGCGCGATCGGGTATCCCGAAATAGTGGCGCACCTGGACGGCGTTCTGACCCTCGGTGAGGCGCGCGAGCAGATCGTGCGGAACACGCGCCGGTTCGCGCGCCGGCAGATGTCGTGGTTCCGCGCGGATCCGCGCGTGCGCTGGTTCGACGCGATCGATACTCGGCGCACCGCCCATGAAATCCGGGCATACTACGAGGCAGAAATCGCTCGTCGAACGGTGGGAGCTTGATGTCGATCCAGTTCGTGAAATCGCACGGCGCCGGCAACGATTTCGTGCTGATCGAGGATCTCGATGATCAGATCGGGATGCTCGACCAGGAGTTCGTCGCGTTGGTCTGCGACCGTCACCAAGGCGTCGGCGGCGACGGTCTGATCCGCATCGCGCCGGCGGCCGAGGCCGACTTCTTCATGGACTACTACAACGCGGACGGTGGGATCGCCGAGATGTGTGGCAACGGGATCCGCTGCCTCGCGAAGTACGTCGCCGATCGCGGGATCATCGCGGGCGACCGCTTGCGCATCGACACGCGGGCCGGGATCAAGCACCTCGACCTGTACCGGAACGACGAGGGACTCGTCGACCGAGTGCGCGTCGACATGGGACCGCCGATCCTCGAACGCGCGTCGATCCCGGTCGGCGGCGACGGCGACCCGCTCCACGTCGACGTCGCGGTCGGCGGCGCGCGCTTCGAGGCCGCCTGTGTCTCGATGGGCAACCCGCACGCGGTCGTCGTGGTGCCCCGCCTCGCCGATGTGAACGTCGAACGCTTCGGCCCGGCGATCGAGAACCTCGTCGCGACGTTCCCGGCGAAGACCAACGTCGAGTTCACCGAGGTCCTCTCGCGCGACGAGGTCCGTGTGCGCGTGTGGGAGCGCGGCGTGGGTGAGACGCAGGCCTGCGGGACCGGCGCGTGCGCGACGGCGGTCGCGACGAGTCTCCTCGGTCTGACCGAGCGGTCGGTCGCGGTGAACATGCCCGGCGGACGGCTCAACATCGACTGGACCGACGAGACGACGTTCCTCACCGGTCCGGTGGTCGAGGTCTTCACCGGCACCCTGGACGAACACATCGGACGCAAGCTACCGGCGCCGAGTCGCCGCTGAATGACGAAAGGACGCGCGTGAAGGTCGCCAAACGGATCGAGACCCTTCCCCCCGTACCTGTTCGCCGAGATCGACCGCAAGATCGCCGCGAAGCGTGCCGCCGGTGTCGACGTGATCAGCTTCGGGGTGGGCGACCCGGACTCGCCGACGCCGCCGCACATCGTCGCCGCGATGAAGGAAGCGGCCGCCGACGCCGCGACGCACCAGTACCCGTCGTACTTCGGCATGGCCGAGTTCCGCCGCTCGATCGCCGCGTGGTACGACCGGCGCTTCGGCGTGACGCTCGACCCCGACACCGAGGTGCTGCCGCTGATCGGCTCGAAGGAAGGCATCGCGCACCTGCCGATCGCGTACATCGACCCCGGCGACACCGCGCTGATCCCGGACCCCGGCTACCCCGTGTACCAGGTGGCGACGCACCTCGCCGGCGGAACGCCGGTTCCGTTCGCGCTGACGGCCGACAACGGCTGGCTGCCAGACTGGTCGGCGGTAAAGGTGCCGGATCGCTGCAAGGTCGCCTGGTTGAACTACCCGTCTAACCCGACCGCAGCCGTGGCCACGTTGGAAGACTTCAGCCGTGCGGTGGACTTCGCTCGCTCGAACGATCTTCTCCTGGCAACCGACAACGCGTACTCCGAGATCACCTACGACGCTTTCGTGGCGCCGTCCGTGCTTCAGGTCGAGGGCGCGAAGGACGTCGCGATCGAGTTCCACTCGCTGTCGAAGACGTACAACATGACCGGCT
>JBIOTQ010000102.1:0-47674 GCA_044866075.1 Actinomycetota bacterium
TGGCCGAGCTCACGACCTATCGCAAGAAACGGGACTTCTCCCGGACGCCGGAGCCGCGTCCGCAGAAGAGGAAGCCCGGCAAGCGGCTGTGTTTCGTCGTGCAGAAGCACGACGCGACGGCGCTCCACTACGACGTGCGGCTCGAGGCCGGCGGCGTGATGAAGTCGTGGGCGGTCCCGAAGGGCCCGTCGATGAACCCGGCCGACAAGCGCCTCGCGATACAGACCGAGGACCACCCGATCGCCTACAACCGTTTCGAAGGCGTGATCCCCGAGGGCGAGTATGGTGCCGGGAGCGTGATCATCTGGGACCGCGGCACGTATGAGAACCTCTCCGAGCGATCGCCGGAGCGTGCGATCGCGAAGGGCGCGTTCAAGTTCAAGCTGCACGGCGAGAAGCTCCGCGGCGGCTTCGTCCTGCGCCGCACGGGGCCGAAGAACTGGCTGATGATCAAGCTCGCCGACGAGGACGCCGATCGTCGTGTCAACCTCGTGAAGTCGCGTCCCGAGTCCGTCGTGAGCGGGCGCACCGTCCAGCAGGTCGCGCGCAGCGGCTGATGGATCCAATACCCATCCGCGGCCGGCGCATCCCGACCACGAAGGTCCGGGGATGGATCGACCCCATGCTCGCGACGCTGGTCGACGGGCTGCCGGACAGTCGCGGCTGGGTCCTCGAGCGGAAGCTCGACGGCATCCGCGCGATCGCGTACGGCGAGGACGGCCGCGTGCGCCTCTACTCGCGCAACAAGCTGCCCCTCGATGAATCGTTCCCGTCGATCGTCGACGCGCTCGAAGGCGTGCCGGGGCGCTTCGTGCTCGACGGGGAGGTCGTCGCGCTCGTCGGCGGGGACGCCGGAGGCTTCGAGGCGCTGCAGCAACGCAGCGCGCGCACGAAGCTGCGGTACTACGTGTTCGACCTCCTCTCGCTCGGCGACGACGACGTCCGCGACCTGCCTCTGCTCGAGCGGAAGAAGCTTCTGCGCTCGGTCGCTTTACGCGGGCCGCTCCGGCGGACGACGACGCGGACCGGCGACGCGGAGAAACTGCGGCGCGAGTCGTGCGAAGCCGGATGGGAAGGGCTCATCGCCAAGCGAGCGTCGTCGCCGTACCGAAGCGGGCGCTCGAAGGACTGGCTCAAGCTCAAGTGTTCGAACGAGCAGGAGTTCGTCGTCGCCGGGTACACAGATCCGAAGGGAAGCCGCGTGGGCTTCGGCGCGCTGATGCTCGGCTACTACGACAAGGGGAGGCTGCGGTTCGCCGGCGAGGTCGGCACGGGATTCGGCGAGCGACAGCTGCGCGAGATGGGCGACACGCTGAAGGGGATCGAGATCGAGGAGTCACCGTTCGTCGACCTGCCCCGCGCGAAGAAAGGTCAGCACTTCGTGCGTCCGAAGCTCGTCGCACAGGTCGGGTTCACCGAGTGGACGCGCGACGGCAAACTGCGGCACCCGCGGTTCCTCGGCCTGCGGAGCGACAAGCGCGCCGAGGACGTTCGGCGCGAACGGCCGGCCCGATGACGCCCAAGGCGCCGGCCGAGGAGATCAAGGTCGGCAACCGGACGATCGCCGTCTCGCGACGCGACAAGATGCTCTTCCCCGACGACGGCATCACCAAGGGCGATCTCGTCGAGTTCTACGCGGCGGTCGCGCCCAAGATGGTCCCCTACACGCGCGACCGGCCGCTGACGCTGGAGCGCTATCCCGACGGCCTGAAGGGCGAACGCATCTTCCAGAAGAACGCGTCGAAGTACTTCCCCGACTGGATCCCGCGGGGCGAGGTCCGGAAGAAGGACGGCGCGGTGACGCACGTGCTCGCGAACGACGCCGCGACGCTTGCGTACCTCGCCAACCAGGCCGTCATCACGCACCACGTGTGGCTGAGCACGATGAAGCAGCTGCACAAGCCCGATCAGCTGATCTTCGATCTCGACCCCTCCGGCGAGGACTTCGATCAGGTCCGGGAGACCGCGCTCGGACTGCGCGACCTCCTCGCCGATCTCGGTCTGGTCCCCTTCGTGAAGACGACCGGCTCACGCGGGCTCCACGTGGTGGTGCCGCTACGACCGTCGGAGGGGTACGAGGGTGTGTACGGATTCGCGCGCGGCGTCGCGGAGCGCATGATCGCCGAGGAGCCCGACGTCCTGACCCTCGAGTTCATGAAGGCCAAGCGCAAGGGGCGCATCTACTTCGACATCGACCGCAACGCCTACGCGCAAACGGCGGTCGCGCCGTTCAGCGTGCGCCCTCTCAAAGGCGCGCCCGTCGCGGTGACGCTCGACTGGTCCGAGGTCGAGATCAAGCGCTTGCGTCCGAACGGCTTCTCGATGCAGGAGGCGCTGAGCCGCGACGATGCATGGGAGGGGTTCCGGCGTTCGGCGCGCTCCGTCGGACCGGCCGCGCGACGCCTGGCGCGTCGGTGAACGACGGCCGTGGAGCCGTCTCCCCCATCACGGTCGAACGAGGTGTCGCGCGCGCGCCGAGTTGCGCGCGCGGTCGCCGTCGACCGGACGCCGTTCCGCGTCTCGCCTGATTACCGGCGCATCTGGTGGGGAGACCTCGTCTCCCAGACGGGGACCCAGATCACCATCGTCGCCGTCTTCTTCCAGGTCTATTCGCTCACGCGTTCGGCGGCGGCGGTCGGCCTCATCGGCCTGGTGCAGTTCGTTCCGCTGACGGTTGCGACGATCGTGGGAGGACCGCTCATCGACCGGCTCGACCGACGCAAGATCCTTCTCCTCGCTCAGTCGGCCTTCATGGCGACCTCCGCAACGCTGCTGGGCGGCGCGATCGCGGGCCATCCGCCCGTGGCACTGGTCTACGCGGCCGCCGGCGTCGCAGCCGGAGTCTCGGGGGTCGCGTCGCCGACGCGCGGCTCCATCATCCCGAACCTCATCCCGAGGGAGCTGCTCCCGTCCGCCGTCGCCCTGAACCAGGTGATGTGGAACGCCGCACAGGTCGTCGGCCCGGCGGTCGGAGGCGTCATCATCGCGCGCGCCGGGTTGGCGTGGGCGTACGGAATCGACGTCGCGTCCTTCGCGGCGGCGATGTACGCGACGGTGCGCCTCTCGCCACAAGTGCCGCGCCGTACGGAGGCTGTGGCGGCGACCGGCATCCGCGCCATCCGCGAGGCGTTCCAGTTCGTCCGCGGATCACGGGTACTGCAAGCGACCTTCATCGTCGACCTCGTCGCCATGATCTTCGGCATGCCGCGGGCGCTGTTCCCGGTTCTGGCCATCACGCAGTTCCATCGCGGCGCCGAGATCGTCGGTGCCCTCTTCTCGTCGATCGCGGTCGGTGCTCTGATCGGAGCCGCCACGACGGGGTGGGTGAGCCGCGTGCGCCGGCAGGGGCGCGCCGTCCTCGTCGCGGTCGCCGTCTGGGGCGCGAGCATCGCGATCTTCGGCGTCGTCCACTCGCTCGCTGCTGCGTTCGTCCTCCTCGCCGTCGCAGGGACGGCGGACGTCATCAGCGCCGTCTTCCGAGGCACGATCCTCCAGTCGACGGTGACGGACGGCGTGCGGGGGCGGCTGTCAGCGATCCACATCCTCGTCGTCACCGGCGGCCCGCGACTCGGAGACCTCGAAGCGGGTCTCGTGGCAGCCGCGTTCACGCCGACGATCTCGGTCGTGAGCGGTGGCATCGCGTGCATCGCTGGGGTCGCACTGCTGGCGGTCGCGCTGCCGGCGTTCCGAGATTACGTCGTCCCATCGACGCCAGCCGCCTGACCACGAGCGCCGGAAAGACCTGCCTCCGAGAGAGAACAGGGTGGGCGGCGACGCGTACGATGCGGATCGTGGAGGCCGAACGGGATCACGCGTCCGTCGTCCGCGAGGAGTTCGAACGTGCGGCGGCGGGCTTCGCTCGACGGACCGTGGGTCGTTTCGATCATCTCGACGTGCCGACGTTCTCGCGCGTGCGGGAGGGCGATTCGGTCATCGAGGTCGGCGCCGGGACGGGGAACTTCTTGTCGCTCTTCGCGCCGGTCGCCGGGCGGCTCGTCGCGACGGATCTCACGCCCGGCATGCTGCGCGTCGGACGCGAGATGCATGGCCTGACGCAGATCGTCTGCGGCGACGGCGCGCGCCTCCCGTTCGCCGATGACAGCTTTGACCTCGTCACCTCCGCCCACGCGATGCATCACATCCCTGATCCGGTCCCGGTCCTCCGGGAGATGGCGCGTATCGCGCGGAGTCACCTCCTGGTCGTCGACATCGCCGGTTCAGACGATCGCACGGGCGCGAGGTTCGCCGACGAGGTCATGACGCTCCGGGATCCCTCGCACGCCCACAACCTCACGACGGCCGAGCTCCGCACCGCTCTCGAACAGGCCGGGCTGCGCGTGATCGACCATCGCGTCGTCGATCGTCGTGGTCTGGTGTCCAACTGGATGTGGCCGGGCGAGTTTCCGGAGGAGCGCATCGCCGAGGTCCGCGCATACGTGGAGCGTCACTGGGACAAGATCGGGATGGATATCCGGCCGGAAGGCGAGGACTTCTCCTACCGCGACGGCCGGCAGATGTTCCTCGCCGGGAGGGCGTGAAGTTACGCCTTCTTGCTGTTCTTCTCGATGACCAGATCGGGTTTCTTCGGCAAGTGTCGCAGGCCCATCCACGCGAGCGCGGCCAGGTGACGGGCGACCGTCTCGACGGGGGGCTTGCGCGTCTCGGTCCACCACTGGCCGACGAAGGTCACCATGCCGACGAGTGCGTGCGCGTAGATCGGCGCGGACTTCTGGTCGTAGCCGGCCTCTTTGAACGCCGCCGTGAAGACCTTCCCGACACGGTCGGCGACCTCGTTCAGCAGGCCGGACATGCCTCCCGCGGTGACCGGCGCGTCGCGCGAGAGGACGGCGAAGCCGTCGGGGTTGTCCTTCACGTAGGTGAGGAACGCGAGCGCCGCCCGTTCCAGACGTTCGCGCGGGGATCCTGATCCGATCGCGTCGGCGATGAGCTCGACGACGCGGCCCATCTCACGGTCAACGATGACCGCATAAAGCCCCTCCTTGCCGCCGAAGTGCTCGTAGACGATGGGCTTCGAGACCTTGGCCCGCTCGGCGATCTCCTCGACGGCCGTACCGTCATAGCCGCGCTCGGCGAAGACGGTCCGGCCGACCTCGATCAGCTGGGCTCGTCGCGCCGATCCGGATAGCCGTTGGGGCCGCTCGTCCTTCGTCATTTGACTCCTATCCTACGCTAGCGTAACCTACGCTCGAGTAACTTACGGTACCGTAACTTCCCGGATGGAGGCTCCCATGGCCCTCTCAGCCACCACCAAAGACGTCCTTGTCGAACTCCAACCCGCCGTTGGTCAGGCTCTCGAGCGCCACCTCGCCACCGCGGCCGAATGGTTCCCCCACGACCTCGTCCCCTACGAACTCGGCCGGAATTTCGAGACCGAGCCATGGACCCCCGGCGACAGCAAGCTAGACGACGTCGCCCGCACGGCTTTGGAACTGAACCTCCTCACCGAAGACAACCTGCCTTACTACCACCTCGCGATCTGGGACATGTTCGGCGGCGACGGGCCCTGGGGCGAATGGATCCGCCGCTGGACAGCGGAGGAGGGCCGCCACTCGATCGCTATGCGCGACTATCTCACGGTTACTCGGGGCGTGGACCCCGTCGGGCTAGAACGCGGGCGCATGGAGCACGTGAGTCGAGGTTTTTACGCGAACACCATGCCCAACCCTCTCGACGGATTGGTCTACGTCAGTCTTCAGGAGCTCGCCACACGCATCGCCCACCGGAACACCGGGGCGGTGACCGGCGACCCGGCGGCCGAGCGTCTGATGACGCGCATCGCCATGGACGAGAACCTCCACTACGTTTTCTATCGTGACGTCACCGCCGCCGCGCTCGAGGTCGATCCGTCGGCGACGGTGCTCGCGATGCATCGTCAGATCCTGGGCTTCACGATGCCCGGGTTCGAGCTCCCGCGCTTCCGCGAGAAGGCCATACGCATCGCCGCAGCGGGCATCTACGATCTCCGCATCCATCACGATCAGGTGCTGACGCCGGTGTTGCGACACTGGAAGCTCTCCGACCTATCGGGCCTCAGCGACGAAGCGCGCCGCGCGCGTGAGGAGATCCTCGACCACCTCGAGCGGCTCGACGCGGCGGCGGAGCGCTTCGAGTCCAAGCGCGCGAGCTAGGATCGCGGGCATGGAAGCGCAAGAGGTCACAATCCACGGACGGACGATCGCGTACCGCGGCGGCGGCGAGGGTCCGGTGGTCGTGTTGATCCACGGCATGGCCGGCAGCTCCCAGACCTGGGACGCGGTCATCCCCCACCTGTCGACGCACGCCACTGTGATCGCCCCGGACATGCTCGGCCACGGCGGATCGGCGAAACCGCGCGGCGACTACTCGCTCGGCGCCCTGGCCAGCGGCGTGCGCGACCTCCTGGTCGCGCTCGGGCACGAGCGGGCAACGATCGTCGGGCAATCGCTTGGGGGCGGGGTCGCGATGCAGTTCGCGTACCAGTTCCCCGAGCGATGTGAGCGTCTTGTACTCGTGTCGTCGGGCGGCCTCGGACCCGAGGTGAGCGCACTGTTGCGCTGGCTGAGCGCGCCGGGCGCCGAGTACATCCTCGCGGTGGGATGCGCGCCCGGACTGCGCAGCGCCGGACTCGCGATCGCCGGACTGCTCGAACGCATCGGTCTCAAGCCCGCGCCGGCCGCCGCGGAGATCATGCGAAGCTACCATGCGCTCGGCGATCCGGAGACGCGCACGGCCTTCATGTGCACATTGCGTTCCGTCGTCGACCTCGCCGGACAGCGCGCGAGCGCGAACGACCGCCTCTACCTCGCGGCCCAGATGCCGACCTTGATCCTGTGGGGCGACAAGGACCCGTTCATCCCCGTCGCGCACGCGCACGCGGCGCACGCCGCCATGCCCGGCAGTCGGCTCGAGATCTTCGAGGGCTCCGGCCACTTCCCGCACCGTGACGATCCCGACCGCTTCGCGCATCTGCTGCGCGACTTCATCGACGAGACGAAGCCCGCGGATCTGTCGACGGACCGGATCCGCGAGCTCCTGCGGGCGAGTGTCCGCTAGCTACATTACGTCGAAGGTCTCGCAGACCTCGACGCTGCCGCCGCCCTTGAGGATCGGGCAGCCCTTCGCGAGCTTGGTCGCCGTCGCGATGTCCGCGGCCTTGATGATCGTGTAGCCGGTGACGGGGTTCCTGCCGCCGCCGCGCGTCACGCGGCCGGTGCTCGCGATCGTCTGCGCGTGGCCGACGGGGTTGCCTCCGTCGATCACCGCACGGCCGAGCTTCGTGTACCACTTTCCCCAGGCCGCCATGACGCGCGCTTGCTCCCGTTCGGTCTCGGGCATCTTCCCGCCGTGATACGCGAGGAGATAGGTCGCCATCTCGTCCCCCTTCCTCGGCGCGAATCGCCGCTCGGTTGTCGACCCACCTCCTTGACGAACGGAGAGGCTCTAGATCGACACCCGGCGCGAGGGATGGCGTTCGGCGGCGAGGGCCCGGGCGCCGAGCTCCCAGCCCCACGCCCGCGCGCGATCAATCTCGCCGGGGGCCAGGGGACCGTCGGTTCCCTGAACGAGGAAGCTGGCCGAAGCCAGGATCGGATGACCCGATTCGGCGAGCAGGCGCCCGATCTTCTTCGCCGCCGATCCCGTCAGCCACGCGGGCTTGTCGATCCTCGTGTCGAAGGCTGCCGCCGGCGCGTCGCCCGGCGCGAGCCCCCCGAGCCAGTCCCGAAGCAGGTCCGTGCCGGGGAGGGGAGGACCGTGTTTCTCGTCCTTGCGCGCCGCGTCGCGCGACCGTCCGCGCACCATGCCGTGGATGTGCGTCGGCCCGCCGGCGACGATCAGGGTAGCGTCCGTCACCTCCTCGGGTCGCAGGTCGTCCACCGTGCCGATCGTCACATCGCCGGCGTCTCGCAACCCGTCCGCGATCGCTTCCGCGATCATCTTGGTGTTCCCGTACAGCGACTCGTACACAACGACGATCTTCATGACCCTCACTCCTTCTCGGCTCCGACCTCGAACGGCATCGCTACGGTCAGGGTTTCGGCCATCGCGTCACCCCCATCCGTCAGGTGCTGTGCGCGCGCACCCGAAGAGCGTCGATGAGCTCCTTATGGTCGACCGGACGCGTCAGCAGGGTGACCTGATCGTCCGGGAGCGGATGCACGGGGTCGGGTTCGCCGCTGACCGCGACGACCGGCTTCCCCAGTTCGACGTAATAGGTCAGCAGGAGCCATCCCGGCGTGCCCTGCTGGATGTCGTCGGAGCGGAGCTGCATGCTCATCACGACGATGTCGGCCGGCGCTGCGAGCGGGCACGGCAGGCCGCGTCCTCCGAGACAGACGTAATCGGGCTCCCCGGGTCCGGGGCAGACCAGCACTTCGTAGCCGGCGTCTTCGAGCCAGCCGGACATCCGGTTCCGCGAATCGGCCAGGGACTCGACGAGAAGAACGGTTCCGATCGTCATAACAACCTCCTCAGCCGTGCTCGGCGAGAGTCTCGAAGAAAGACGACTCGATCCGGGCCGCGATTCGTTCGACGAAGGACTTCACGCTCGCTTCGGCGAGACGATGAAGGACGACACGGTCGAGCGCCCTGCCCACCTGCTTGAACGGCGGAACATATGAACCGCGCAGCGCGAGCTGCGTGAGGTTGGTGGAGAGCGCGGCGATCAGCAGTTCGCCTTCCAACCGGGGGAAGAGGGCGCGGGCACCGGTCGCCTCCCAAACGATCGGGATCGCGAGCTCCGTTGCTCCGCGGACCGGCGTGCCCGTGCGCACCTCGACGGTCTTGCCGATGACCGTGCGCTCGCCCGATCCGATCCCGATGCGGAGACGCTCGACGCCTCGCGACGCGTCGGCCGCGAGGACATCCAGCGATGAGAGGATGCCGAAAACGCTTCGCTCGACGTCGAATGCCGAGCGATCTATGTGCGTGTAGTAGTAGACGAACATCTCCCGGCGCTCTGCGCCTTCACCTCCGGTCCTATACGCGCCCACTGTCGGGCCGGCGGCGAGGCGCGCCCAGGGCCGGTCGGCCCTCTAGATCAGGGTATGGCGGCCCTGTGGGATCAAAGAAGAGAGGTCTTAGGTGCCCGGCAGCGTCGTCTTCCGCGCCATGTACGCGGCCGCCTCGGCCCGGCGCGTGACCTCGAGTTTGGTGAGGATCGCCGACACGTAGTTCTTGACGGTCTTCTCCGCGAGATTCATCGCTTCACCGATCTCGCGATTGGTCTTCCCGTCGGCGACCAGTCCGAGGATCCGTTCCTCTTGCGGCGACAAGCGCGCCAGCTTCTCGTCCTTCAGCAGGTGCTTGCCCTTCCGCAGGCGTTCGAGGACGGCGCCGGTGACCGCCGGATCGAGGAGCGACCCGCCCTCGGCGACGGTCTGGATCGACCGCAGAAGATCGTTGCTCTTCACCTGTTTGAGGACGTAGCCGGACGCGCCGGCCATGATCGAGGCGAAGAGCGCCTCGTCGTCCGCGAACGACGTCAGCATGATCACGTTGATCGCCGGGTTCTTGTCGCGGATCTCGCGGGTCGCCTCGATGCCGCTTCCGTCGGCGAGACGCACGTCCATCACGACGACGTCCGGTTTCGTCAGCGCGGCGCGCTCGACCGCCTCCGCCACGGTTCCCGCTTCGGCGATCACGGTCATCCCCGCCGCTTCGAGCATCGCGCGCAGGCCCTGCCGGACGACCTCGTGGTCGTCGACCAGCATGACGCGGATCGGTGCAGCGCCTTCGCTCATCGAACGTCGCTCAGATCGGGATCCGGATGCGGAGCCACGTTCCGCGGCCCGGCTCGGACTCTATCTCCAAGTCGCCGCCCAGATGTGCCGCGCGCGCGCGGAGGTTGCCCAACCCCTGTCCCTTCCCTTCCGCCTCGCCGGGATCGAAGCCCTTGCCGTTGTCGATCACCTCGAGGACGGCTGTATCGCCGGCAAACAGCAAGGACACCGAGATGCGGTCGCCGCCTGAATGCCGGACGGCGTTCGACAGCGCCTCGCGTGCCGCTTGAACGACGTCGCTCACCCGGCCGGCCAGCCGGGAGACCGCCTCGGGATCCGTATCGACGTCGATCGTAGCGGACGATCCCTGGGCGAAGCCGGCGGCGAGCTCGCGGAGAGCGCGATCGAGTTGCCGGTCCGCGGCCGCCCCCGGCCTCAATCCGAAGATGTAGTTGCGGAGGTCTCTGATCACTCTGTCGATGTTCTCGACCGACTGGGTCAAGCGGTTCTCTATCGCCGCGCGGTCGTCGACCACGGACAGAGCGGCCTGCAGCGCCATCCCCTCCGCGAAGAGCGACTGGATCACGTCGTCGTGCAGTTCCTTCGCGATCCGCTCGCGTTCTTCCACGAGCGCGAGCCGGTGCAGCTCTTCCTGCGCGCGCGTGAGCTCGATCGCGACACCCGCTTGCGAGGCGAGCTTCTCGATCGCTTCCTCGTCCTCTTGCGTGAACTCCTCCGCGCCGATCTTCTCGGTCAGGTAGAGGTTGCCGAACACCTGTCCCCGCACGGCGACCGGCACGCCCAGGAACGACGTCATCGGTGGGTGGTTCGGCGGGAACCCGACGGAGCGGGGGTGATCCTGGATCCTCTTCAGCCGAAGGGGCCGCGCGTCGGTGATGAGAACGCCGAGGATCCCGTGGCCCCGCGGGATGTTCCCGATCCGGGCGCGCTCCTCGTCCGACAAGCCGTACGTGATGAACTGCTCGATGCCGCCCGCCCGCGACAGCACTCCGAGGGCCACGTAGCGGGCGTGCGTCAGGTCGGCGGCGAGCTCGACCATCCGTTGAAGCAGGGCCGGTAGCGAAAGCTCTGAGGCGAGCATCATCGCCGCGCTGACCAGGATGTCTTGACGCCGGAGCGCCTCGTTCTCGGGCTCCATGAACCGAGACTAGCAGGCCGATCAGAGGGTCCCGGACGGTCCCGGAGAAGTCCCGGCGAGGAGGGGCCCATCGGCACCTGGCAGCGCCCCCGCGTTGACCGATGCTGATCGTGACAAGAGCACGGCAGCACGGACCCGAAGGAGGAGGACATGAGCGCCGTCATGACAGAGCCTGGGACGGGCCTCGGCATCGGCCGGGTGGCGCGGACGAAGACACGTGCGATCGCACGCGTTCGCTACCAGGCGGTTTGGTTCATCCTGATGGGGGCGAGCATCGCGTTCGTCGCCGCAGGCGGGTACACGGTGATGCGGGCGTTCGACGCGAAGGACCAGGTGAAGGCGCAGCTCGTCGCCGAGCACATCACCACGAGTGAGGACGCCTCGATCCCGAACGTCGCGGTGAACTCCGCTGCGACGGCGCAGTCGGAGGCCGACGTGATCCGCCAGCACGTCCTCGAGTCCACGAAGGGCAAGAGCTACGCACAGATGGATCGCACGGATCCTGCCCGGACCACGGCGTTCAACGGAGCGGCCCTCAGAACCTCCCTCCTGTCGGCCGTTCTCGCCTTCAACGTCGCGAACCTCGCGCTGGGATTCGGAGCCTTCGTTGCAGCGGTCGGGCTGCTCGGGATCCTCGGCCTGATCCTGCTCCGCCCGAAGATCGTGAAGACGGAATAACGAGGAGGCCAACGCGAGGCGTGGAGATAGGCGGGGCCGGAACTCCGGCCCCGCCTCGCGTAGGAGGACGGTGAGGAACATGACGGCAACGGCAACGCTCGACGACACGATCGAGAGCACCGGGTTGGTTATCTCGGATATCCATTGCCTCCACTGCGCGGCCTGTCTCGAGGACGCGATCGCCGACGTGCCGGGCGTCGTCGCGGTCGCGGTCGACGGATCGACGGGGCTGGTCGCGCTCAGCTATCGTCCGAGTGTCCTCAGGGTCACGGATCTGATCGAGGCCTTGCAGGGACTGGGGCTTCGCGCTTCCTAGGGGGAGAGGCCGATGCGCGCTTTGAAGAGGGCGGGACTCATCGCAGCGATCCTGGTTCTGCTGATCCTCACGAGTTGCGCGCCGGGTCACAACAACCTCGAGAACTTGCCCGACCGCGGCGGAGACCTCGCCGGGTTCTGGCTCGGGCTCTGGCACGGGATCATCGCGCCCATCACGTTCTTCATCTCTCTGTTCACCGATAGGGTGAATATCTACGAGGTTCACAACAACGGGAACTGGTACGACTTCGGCTTCGTGATCGGGGCGGGGATCCTGTTCAGCGGCGGAGCCGCCGGCGCGCGGAAGAAGAAGAGCTAACCGAGGAGGCTTCGATGGCGGACGCGGAATCGATCGTTCGGGAGTTCTGCGCGGCGTGGTCGCGGCTCGACGCCGACGAGCTCACCGCCTACTTCACCGACGACGCCGTCTATCACAACATCCCTCTCGAGCCGTTGAAGGGCCACGAGGCGATCCGCGCCTTCCTCGCCGGATTCCTCGCCGGCGTGACGTTCGCCGAGTTCGAGTTCTTGAACGTTGTGTCCTCCGGCGACGTCGTGATGACGGAGCGCATCGATCACTTCGAACTGGGGGGCAAGAAGGCCGGGTTTCCGGTGATGGGGATCTTCGAGCTGCGCGACGGCAAGATCGCGGCGTGGCGCGACTACTTCGATATGGCTCAGGTCACGGCGTTCCTGACCGGATCCGCCTAGCCCCGGCTTACGTCCTTCAGCACACCAAGCCGGTGGACTGCGGCGAGGTTGTCTCCGAGGTACTCGGGCGCGTCGGCGGTCTCGATGAACCAGCCGGTCGGGCACATCGTCAGGATCTCGACGAACGAGAAGCCGCGGCCGGCGAGCTGCGACTCGAACGCGGCGGTGATCATCTGTTTCGTGAGCGCGACGTTGTGCGCGGTGTTCACGGCGCTGCGCGCGACGTAGGCGGCGCCGTCCAGCCCCGCGATGATGTTCGCCAGCAGGATCGGATGTCCGTGCGCGTCCGCGTCGCGGCCTTCGAGGGAGTTCTTCGTCCGCTGACCGATCACCGTCGTCGCGGTCATGTGGCCCCCCGTCTCGCCAAAAACGCCGTTGTTCAACATCAGGCACGTGACCTTCTCGCCCCGCGCTGCCGCGTGGATGACCTCTTGCAGACCCTCGTTCACCATGTCGCCGTCGCCCTGAACCGTGAACACGAACGTCTCTGGTTTCGCGCGCTTCACGCCCGTCGCCAGCGACGGCGCGCGGCCGTGCAGCGCCTGGAGCACCTCAACGTCGAGGTTGTTCGAGAACGCCGTGTAGCACCCGATCCCCATCACGCCGATCGTGCGCTGGACGACACCGAGCTCCTCGATCGCTTCGACGGCGGCGCGCATCGCGACCGGCTCCCCACAGCCCGGACAAAGGTGGTGGGTGCCGACGTCGATGAGGCCCGGAGTAAAGTCGCGGACGAGCCGCGCCGGTTCGGACGGCGGCTGATCGGTCGGGATGACGTTCACACGAGCAGCGCCTCCAGTCGCGCGCGGATCACCCGCACGTCGAGGTCGGGCGCGATCCCGAACCCCGAAGCGTCGAGGCTGAGTCCGCCGATGAAATGCACCGGCGCGCGGCCGAGGACGGCGAGCCGCACGTCGTCGATCATCTGACCTTGGTTGTTCTCGTATACGGCAACGGCGCGGGCGCCCTCGCACGCCGCGGCCACCGCCGCCGACGGGAACGGGAACAGCGTCACCGGCCGCACGTAGCCCACCGGCAACCCGTCGTCGCGCATCGCCTTGACCGCCGCGCGCACGTACTTGCCCGGCGTCCCGAACGCGACGGCCACGATCTCGGCACCCCCGAGGAATCCGCTCTCTGCAATGGGTTCGACCCCCGCGCTCATCTTCTCCGTCTCTTCGGCGCACGCCCGGTAGTGATCGGACAGGTTGTAGCCGGATCCGTCGCGGCGTTTGTGGGTCCCGAGCGGCGACACGATCTTCGCGAAGCCGGACCCGCCCGACGACCCGTCGAGCGCCCACTCGTTCGCCGGCAACGGCCCGAACGAACGGGCGGCCACGTCGACCGATCCGGTCGTGTGCGCGAGGTAGTAGTCGCCGAACACGAGGACCGGGTTCCGCCACGTCTGTGCCAGATGGAACGCGAGCTGCGTCAGCTCGACGGCCTCGGCGACGTCCTGCGGCGCCAGAACGATGTGCCGGTAGTCGCCGTGCCCACCGCCGCGCGTCGCCTGGAAGTAGTCGCCCTGCGCGCGCGCCATGTTCAGGACGACGAGCGGAACGCGCGCGAGCGTGATCTCGGCGAGCGACTCCTGCATGAGGCTCAGGCCTTGCCCGGTGGAGCCGGTCGCCGCCTTCGTTCCCGTCGCCGCGGCGCCCCACGCCATGCCGACGGCTTCCAGTTCGCTCTCGGCGTTCATGCACACGCCGCCGACCTCCGGGAGCCGCCGGGCCATGTGCTCGAGGACTTCGGTGAACGGCGTCATCGGGTAGCCGGCGAAGAAGCGGCAGCCGGCGGCGATCATCGCCTCGGCGATCGCCTCCGATCCTTCGAGCAACCGGCTGCTCACGCGTCCCCCACGGCGATCTCGATCGGCTCGTCGTACTTGTAGACCTGGAAACAGAAGTCGGGACAGACCTGCGCGCAGATCTTGCATCCCGTGCAGCCGGGCAAGAGAACGGGATAGCGATAGCCGCGCGAATTCGTCTCCTGGGTGTAGACGAGGACGTTCGGCGGACACGCGTCGATGCACAAGTCGCACCCTTTGCACGCGTCGACGTCGATCACGACCGTGCCCAGGGTCTTCACCGTCTCGGTCATGCGCTCACCGGATCGGGTTCCCAAGCGGGGGCGACGTTGCGCGGTCCGGCCTCGAACCCCGCGCGGATCGCGGCGACGTTCACCTCGGCGAGCTGCTTCCGGTAGGGCGGGAGGGATTCGACGACGGCGCCGGCGAGGGCGTCGGCCCCGACGATCCCGGTCGCCGCGGCGTAGGCGCCGACCATGACCATCGACGCCGCCATGCGGTTGCCGACGCTCTCGGCGATGTCTGCGGCGGCGATCTCGACCACACGGACGCGCTCTCGATCCACCGCGGTTGAGGCGAACTCGGCGTTGAGGAGCACGAGGCCGCCGGGCCGGACCGCCTCGAGGATTGGCGCTGCGTACGCGTCGTGCATCACGATCGCCGACCACGCGACCCCGACGGTCGGTGGCGCCTCGACCGCCGCGTCGGCGATCACGATCGTCGCGTCCGTCCGGCCGCCGCGCATCATCCCGCCGTAGCTGCCGAACATCTGGACGGCGCGCCCCCCCGCCACCGCGGCGCGCGCCACGACCTGCGCCGCCAGCTGGATCCCTTGGCCGCCGATGCCGGTCAACAGCAGCTCCCGTTCCATGAGAACACTAATCTTAGGGAACCAGAACGCTGTTCTGCAAGGACGGCTCCGGCCCGATAGAGTCCTTGCCGTGGAGAGCCTGGCGGAGTCCTTGGCCCGGCGGTCGGTCGAACAGACCGTGGCCGAACGCCGCGCCTCCTACGAGGAGGAGATCAAGGACATCCTCGAGGCGACGTACCGCGTGATCCAGAAAACCGGGTCGTTCGATCCGACGATGCGTGATCTGCTGCGGGAGTCGGGGCTCTCGACGCAGGCCTTCTACCGGCACTTCCGGTCGAAGGACGAGCTGCTCCTGCTCGTGCTCGACGACGGCCGCCGGAAGCTCGTCGGATACCTCGAGCACCGGATCGGGAAGGCGCCGACCCCGGCCGGCCGCGTCCGGGCCTGGATCGAGGGCGTTCTTGCGCAGGCGGCGAACCCGCAGGCGGCGGCGCGGACGCGACCGTTCCTCGCGAACCGGGATCGGCTCGCCGAGACGTTCCCGAAGGAGCAGCAAGCCTCGATGGACCTTCTGGTCGACCTCCTCGCCTCCGCGATCCTCGCGCTGCCCGGACGGAAGGGCGATCGGGCACGCGCGCGCCGTGACGCGGAGGCGCTCTACGACGTAACGTTCGGGGCGGTGCATCGGTACCTGACCCACGGGCGGCGACCGACGGCGGCCGAGATCGAGCACCTGGTGCGGTTCGGCCTGGCGGCGGTGGGCGCGCCGGAACGGAAACGGAAGAGGTGAACGCACGGGATATGGCGGACCTGGCAGCGGCTCTCGAGGAGATCGTCGGGACGGCCAACGTCCTGACCGGCGACGCGATCGGCGAGGACTTCACGCACGACGAATCGCTGACGACCCCGGCGGAGCGGCCGGCGTTCGTGGTTCGCCCGTCCTCGACCGACGAGGTCGCGCGGATCGTCGCCGTCGCGCGCGAGCATCGCGTCCCTCTGACCGCGCGCGGCTCCGGCACCGGCCTGTCGGGCGCCTGCGTGCCGCGCGCCGACGGGATCCTCGTCTCGTTCGAGGGCATGAACCGCATCCTCGAGATCGACACGTCCAACCACGTCGCGGTCGTGCAACCCGGCGTGACGCTCGACGAGCTCGACAAGGCGACCGCCGAGCACGGCTTCGTCTACCCCGTCTTCCCCGGCGAGAACTCGGCGAGCCTCGGCGGCAACGTCGCCACGAACGCCGGAGGCCTTCGCGCGGTGAAGTACGGAGTGACGCGCCACCAGGTCCTCGGCCTCACTGCCGTCCTCGGCACCGGCGAGGTCATCCGCAGCGGCGGCAAGTTCGTGAAGGCGACGACCGGCTACGACCTCACGCAGATCATCATCGGATCAGAAGGGACGCTGGCGTTCGCGACCGAGGCGATCCTCAAGCTGTACCCGCGCCCCGACCACGCGACGACGCTGCTGGCGCCGTTCCCGACCCTCGATCAGATCACGCTGGCCGTCCCCCGCATCGTCGGCAGCGGCGTCAACCCGCTGATCGTCGAGTACATCGACATGATCTCGATGCAGGGGATCCTCAACAACGCGGGGCTCGACCTCGGGATCCCGCAGACGATCAAGGAGACGGCGCTCGCGTACCTCGTAGTCGTTCTGGAGGATCGCAGCGCGCCACGCCTCGACGAGAACGTCGAGGAGATCGCGACGCTGATCTCCGAGCTCGGAGCGTTGGATGTCTACGTGCTGCCGCCGCAGGCCGGCGTGCAGCTCATCCACGCGCGGGAGCGCGCTTTCTGGGCGGCGAAGGCGGCGGGCGCGAACGACATCATCGACATGGTCGTTCCGCGCGCGTCGATCCCCACGTACATGGCGAAGGTGAACGAGCTCGCGCAAGCGAGCGGGTCGTTCCTGACCGGCTGCGGGCATGTGGGCGACGGCAACGTGCACCTGTCCGTCTTCCAGGCCGACCCCGAGAAGAAGCACGCGCTCCTGCGCGACATCTTCACGGCGGGAATGGAGCTCGGCGGCGCGATCTCAGGGGAGCACGGGATCGGGTCGGCGAAGAAGCCCTTCTACGCGGAGCTCGAGCAGCCGGCGAAGCTCGACCTGATGCGGCGGATCAAGGCCGCGTTCGACCCCGACGGGATCCTCAACCCCGGAACGATCTTCGACTGAGCGCGAGACCGAGCGTCAGCGCGACGCTGAGCGCGATCGTCCCGAGCGCGAACCACCGAGGATCGTTCAGCCCCGTCGCCGGCAGCGGCTTGGCCACCTTTTCGCCCAGCACGTTCGTGCCCCCAATCGGCGTCGATGTCGGCGCGGCGCCGAGCGGCCGGCCGCCGACCGTGTCTTCGTAGGTCTGCCAGGGGATCGTCGGCTGCTGATCCACGCCGGGCTTGCTGAAATCGCAGACGCCGGTCGGGAACACCTTCTGCAGGGCGGCCCACTGGTCGTCGGTGAAGGCGGCCGAACCGTAGTCCTCGCGGCGGAGCGGCTTCAGCTGGCACTTGTTGCTGTCGGTCGCGATCGACTCGCCGGCCACGACGCGCGGCGTCGTGTAACGCTGGACGACCGCGGCGCAGGCCTGCATCCCCACCGGGTCCGGGATGACCTGACCGATACCGTCCGAGCACTGGTCGTGGACGTCGGCCGGACGGTTCGCGATGATCTTCTTCGCGAGCGGCGTCGCGCTCGTGTCCTTCTCGACGGCGGCCAGCCACCGGTCGATCGCGATCAAGCCCTGGGTCGTGTACTGCGTGTCGCCGATGATCGGCGCGAAGCCTTGCCAGATGACCTGGTTCGCCGACGTCCCGTGCTCGCGCTCCAAGCGCGCGCGCACGGCCCACGCGCGGTACGCGTCGTGGAACGCGCCGGGGTCGGGGCCGCGCAGGTCGATGATCGCAACCTGGTCGAGGTTGTTCGCCTGGTTGATCGCCCCGCTGCGATACGCGTTCGCCAGCGCCGGCCGGTCGGCCGCGTCGCGTTCCGGGATGTAGTTCCCGTCGATGTCGGCCGCGCCGGCCTTGACGTTCAGATCGACGAACTGGGCGGGTGAGATGACACCCGACAGCATCGCTTCGAGGCCGTACTGAACGCCCACGTTGTCGAGCGGACGGCCGGCGAAGCCGTCCTCCGGCCGAGAACCGAACACGTTGATCATGTAGTCGGCGAGCGTGCAGCGGACGCCCTTCGGGTTTGTCTGGGGGTCGTAGCGTTGCTCGTCGGTCACGCCGGCGCACGGATTCGTCGGAACCCCGAGGACGGTGAAGTAGAGCTCGTCGAGGATGATCGAGTTCACGTGGTTGGGGTGCCCTTCGATCGCGGCGACCTGAATCGGATCCCATGTGATGCCCGGCGCCCATGTCTCCGGATGCTCCGCGTACAGGCGTATGAAGTGGTAGTCGGCGAGCTGCTGGCCGGTCGACCACGCGTCGGGGAAGCTGCACTGCGGCAGGATCCCTTGGTAGAGCCCGGGGTAGGCGTTCGCGACCTGATACTGGACGAGCGACCCGCCCGAGCATCCGGTCCCGATCGTGTAGCGGATCTCTCCGTACGCGTCGACGACGTGCTCCTTCGCCATGATCAGCGACTCGGCCTGCGTGATGATGTTGCAGTTGTGCCCCGCGTTGTCGAGCGCGGTCGACATCACGATGAAACCGCGCGAGAGACCGGTGTCGTCGGTCACGGATGGAGCCGTTCCGGTCGTGTGGTCGATGCCGCAACTCGCGCCGTGGGTGATCAGCAACTTGTGGTTCCATTGCTCCTGGGGAGCCCAGGGGGTCCACGGTTTCGACGGATCGTAGAGGACGGCGATCGCGTACTGATCGCGGTCCATGTACCCGGTCTCGACGCGGATGATGTACGGCACGGTGACGCCCTGATCCGTCGTCGTCGTCGCGATGAACTCCGGGGGCGGTGGGTTCTCCGGATCGTACGGCTGCCATGAGTCCGCCCCCGTCCCGATGCCGGGAGCCCTGTAGCCGGCGGCGCCGCCGAGTGACGGAGCATAGAGGAACTCGAACTCGGTCGGCGCGTTGCACTGCTTATCGAGCGCGTCGTCCTGACACACCCACGGCAGGATCTGCGGCCCGGCGAGCACGGGCCCGCCGCGCGGATGGTTCGTGATCGTGATGCGCGCGCCGGTGCCGTCGGGAAGCGTCGCGGTCAGGACGTTGTCCCCCGCGGAAAGGCCCGTGAGCAACCCGGTGACACGCCCGCCCGCACGCGCGGCGAAAGCGGACGTGACGTCGCGCTCGTCGTCGCGGACGCGCAGGTCGGCGGGGCGGGCGCCGCTGGGCAGAACGATCTCGACGTAGGCGTCGCCGTCGCTGATCAGGTCGGCGCGGTTCGAAAGGACGCGGATGGTGAGGGCCTCGCCGCCGGCGGCCGTCGTGGGAACGAGGCCCGCGACGAGGAGCAGGAGAATCGCGATCGAGCGGACGCCGAGCCGTTTGGACCGTGCAGTCATCGAACGCGTCTCCCTGGTTGCCGCCTGCGGATTCCGCCCTGGTTGGATTCAACGCCGCAGTCCCCATCCCTGCGGCTTGCCTCGATTTCGGCTATCGCCAGGCGAATGTGGGCTGGTCGAAATGAGCGACCCGGGTGGGCCGCCCGTGGAAGGCAACCTCGCGGAACTGGTACAGCACGGCCGCCGTCGGCGCGTGTACGAAGCGGCCGAACAGCGGCAGCTGGATGATCGGACGGTCCGGCTCGGTTCCCGAAATCAGACGCGGGAACTCGGGTTTGTCGAGCTCCGTCAACGGCACCAAGTGAGCAGATGCGACCTCCGCCGGATCGAGGCGGAACGCCGGCGCGGGCACTGTCCAGACGACGACCGGCGTTATCAGGTAGCCGGAGCGCGTCGGGTAATCGTCGAGCGCGCCCAGGACCGCAGTCGCATCGACTTTCAGGCCGACCTCCTCCTCGAGCTCGCGCAAAGCACCTTCGGCCGGCGACTCGCCCGCGTCCAGCCGCCCTCCGGGTAACGCCCATTGCGCGGCGTGACGCCGCAGGTTCGCGGCGCGGCGGGTGAGGAGGAAACAGGCAGCGCCGGCGTCGTCGCCGGCGATCGCGATCGCCACGGCTGCGTGCCGCAGACCCTCGGCGGGGGGCGCCGGTTCCCGTTCGAAGGCGTGGAGGTTCGTCGTGAAGTGTGCTCGGAGATCGTCGTCGAACGTATCGATCACGAGGAGGGTTCCTGGATGCGCTCGGCGATGTACGTCGTGACCTTCTCGGGGACGCCGCGCGGCGATACGCGGCGCTTCCGCGAGAACGCCAGCGATCGCGAACGCTGCGCCGCGAGCTCGCGCGCCTCGTCGGTCACGAGAACCTCCCCGGGCGGGCAGAACGCCAGGAGGCGCGAGGTGAGATTGACGTCGTGGCCGATCAGGTCGTCGCCCACCACAGACGGACGGCCGGCGTGCACCGCGATCCGCACGGCTTGGAACGTCGGATCTTTCTGACGCTGTTCGCGCGCGACGTCGCGCAAAGCCAGCGCACCCCGCACGGCGCGAGACGCCGAACCGAAGGCGATCAAGAAGCCGTCGCCGAGATGCTTCACCACCTCGCCTTGGAAGCGGCGACACGTGTTGGCGACCAGATCCTCGAGCTTGCGAACCAGCGCGACGGCGGCCTCATCGCCGTTGGCGGACGTGAACGCCGTGAAGCCGACGACGTCGATGAAGACGATGCCGACGTGCGAACCCTTGGCGAGCTCGGCGAGACGCCGGCTCGAAACCTCGTCCTCGGAGGCGAGCGTGCTCACGAGTTGCGCCGTCCCGTACGCGAGCCGGCCGAGGAACGAGGGCTTGCGCTTCACCGCGTCGGCGAGCACGGGCTCGAGTGCGTCGACCGCACGCAGGAGCTTCGGCGCGTCGGACCGTCCCTTCTCGGGAACCCGCTCTTCCGTGATCTCGTCCATCAGCTCCGTGTCTTGGAACAGGGCCGACGAGATCGCCTCGCGGATCGCCGACGCGGTGCGGCGGCGACCGTCCTCCTTCGTGCGCGGCTTCGCGTCCTTGGCGCGCTTCGCGGCGCGCGCCTCGGCCCGGTCCTTCGCGCGCTTCGCGCGCTCCTTCGCCCGCTTCGCCTCGCGCTTGGCGGCTTCCTTGTTCGCGGCCGGCCGCTCGCTCAACGCCGGACCTCGGCGAGCTTCACGACCCGGGTGATCGGTTGGTCGGGCGTGCGCTCCGGATAGAACCACCGGAACCAGATGCGACCGTGCGGGTGTCCCGACGTGGAGACCCAGTTCGGGTGGCCGGGGTCGGTGTGCGCGACGACGATCGTCCACGACCCGTCGTCGTTGTGCGCAACCTGTCCGCCGTTGATCGTGACGCGCTCGTAGTCGTAGTTGTAGGTGTGCAGGAACTGGTTCCAGAGACACATGTTCCAGAACGCGCACGGCGGCGAGGTCCCCTCGATCACGAGCGCCTCGTCCTCGGCGAGGGCGAAGCCGCCGAACGCGTACGCCGCGTCGCCGGCCTGCCAGCCGTAGGTGACCTGCGGGACCGGATACGGCTCGGCGACGGTGTTCGGATCGCCGAGGGGCAGCGGAACCATCCCCGCTTGCTCGCGGATGAAGGTCAACGCTGCGCGGAAACGGCGCGTCAGGTCCTCCTCGTTCTCGTGCCACATCGCCGTCGCGTCGTCGGCGTCGATCTCCCACTCGGCGCGCCGGCCTCCCACGGGATCGATGAGGTAGTCGCGCGTGATCGCGCACACGGCGTCGGGCTCGAGCTTCAGCCAGTTGCCGCCCTGGGGGTCGGCGCTCAGCACGATCTCGAAGCTTCCGTCGGGAGCGATGTCGAGATCCCGGTCGTTCACGGTTCCCACGATACGGTTCGAGTAACTCCCGTCGTCCGGTCCGCCGTAGACGGTGAGCGACAGGTACACCGCGTCGCCCCGCCGGCCGCGCACACGATAGGTGAGCGCCGGATCGATCGGCGCGAACTGGTAGAAGCAGTCGGCGTTGTCCCCGCCCCATTTCTTGTCGCGCCCGACGATGTCGACGAAGTGCGGACGGTTCTTGTCCGCCCAGACCTGTGTGTCGAACGAGACGCGAAGGATCGAGAAGATCCACTTGTACCCCTCGAGGACGCCCTGGTCGTCGAGCGGGGTATTCGGCCCTTCGTAGAGCTTCGCCTCGAGACCGCGGAGTTCGTCGATCAACGCGTGGAACGCGGCGCTGATCTCGGACTGAGCTCCCGTCATGGCGTCTCCTGGCGCGCGTTCGGGTGGGGCGACTCTATTGGGTCGGCGGGCGCGGCTTCAAAGGAACGGCGTCCGTGCGGTAGATTCCCGCGCGATGGACGTCGGGGGGGTCAAGGACATCGCGGCGCGGGTCGTCACGGAGTTGCACCGCACGATCCTGCGGGCGACCGGTGGCCGGGTCGGGAGCAGCGGCTTCGGCATGCAGGTTCTGCAACTCACCACGATCGGACGGAAGAGCGGCGCGCCGCGAACCATCGTGCTGACGTCGCCCGTGCAGGAGGGCGAAACCCTGGTGATCGTCGCGTCGTACGGGGGCGACAACCGGCACCCGGCCTGGTTCCTGAATCTGAGAGACAATCCCGACGTCGAGGTCGAGATGCGCGGACGCAAGCGCGCGATGCGCGCGCGCGTGGCGTCCCCCGATGAACGCACCGCGCTCTGGCCGCGCGTAACGGCCGCGTACAAGGGCTACGCGGCGTACCAGAGACGAACAGACCGCGAGATACCGCTCGTCCTCCTCGAGCCGTCCCGGTAGCCGTGTGGCCGGCGCCGCATCCCGGCTGGTCGCGGAACTCCTTCGGCTCGGACGCGACCGCCTCACACGCACGAGCGCTATCCCGCGATCGATGTCCGATGTCACCGCATCGTGGCTGAGCGACGCGATCGGTACAAGGGTCCGCGGCTTCGAGGTGATCGACGCGACCGACGGCACCACGTCTCGCGCGCGCCTGCAGCTCGGCGGCGACGCCGTCCCGGCATCGGTTTTCGTCAAGCTGGCGCCGCTGCCGCTCGCGACGCGCGCCTTCGTCGACCTGATGGGACTCGGGACGAGCGAGGTGCGGTTCTATCGCGAGATCGCTCCGGCCGTTCCGGTGGCCGTGCCGGCCGTGCACGCGGCGCGCGCGGACGCCGCGACGGGACGCTTCGCGGTGGTCTTGGAGGACCTCGTCGCGCGCGGGTGCCGTTTCGGCGACGTGCGCCGCACGGCGGACGCGGACGAGGCCGCGGCCGTCGTCACCGCGCTCGCGCGTCTGCACGCGGCGTTCTGGGAGAGCGAACGGTTCCGCGGCGATCTCTCGTGGATCGTCTCGCATGCGACGGACCCGAACAACTCAGTCGTCCGGCGTCTGGTGAGGACGGCGCTCGGTCGTATCGAACGAACGCACGCCGATCTGATCCCGGCCGGCGCGCGCGAGCTGATCGCCGAACGCGAGCGGATCGAGCGATCGCTGGCGGCTGGGCCGGTGACGCTGCTTCACGGCGATCCGCACCTCGGCAATCTCTACTTCGACGGCCGGGCGCCCGGGTTCCTCGACTGGCAGGTCGTCCGCAAGGGCCACGGCCTGCGCGACGTCGCGTACTTCCTCGTCCTGTCGGTCGAGACCGGGATCCGCCGCTCCAACCAAACCGATCTGCTGCGGATGTACCTCCGGGAGCTTTCGGCCGGCGGCGGTCCGGACATCGGGTTCGACGACGCGTTCTTGCGGCTCCGGCGCGAGGCCGCCTACGCGTGGATCGCCGCCGTCGTCACCACGGGACTCGGCCGGCTGCAAGCGGAGGCGATCGCGGTGACGGGCCTGCGGCGCGCGGCGGCGGCCCTCGAGGATCTCGAGACCGTCCGCGCGATCCGGGACCTGCTTGCGTCCTCGGGAGGCGGCGGGTGAGAGTACCGCCGACCCGATCACCGAGACATGAGCGACGACGACATCCGCGCCGACCTGGCCGACGTTCTGCGGCGGCAGAGCCTCACCCGTGACGACGCGCGCCCGGAGACGGTGGCGAAGCGGCACGCGTCGGGTCACCGCACCGCGCGCGAGAACGTCGCCGATCTGTGCGACGCCGGCAGTTTCGTCGAGTACGGATCGCTGGCTATCGCGGCGCAGCGCAGCCGGCGGAGCATCGAAGAGCTGATCGCTCGCACGCCGGCCGACGGCTTGATCGGCGGGATCGGCCGCGTCAACGGCGATCTGTTCGCGGACGATCGCGCGCGATGCGCCGTCCTCTCCTACGACTACACGGTCCTGGCCGGAACGCAAGGGCAGGTGAACCACCGCAAGAAGGATCGCCTCTTCGAGATCGTCGAACGGCTCCTTCTTCCCGTCGTGCTGTTCGCCGAGGGCGGAGGCGGGCGGCCCGGCGACACCGATGCGCCGATCGTCGCCGGTCTCGACTGTATGGCGTTCAACCTCTTCGCCGGGCTGAGCGGTCTGGTCCCGCTAGTCGGCGTGGTGTCCGGTTTCTGTTTCGCGGGCAACGCCGCGCTGCTCGGGTGCTGCGACGTCGTGATCGCGACGGAGGACTCAAGCGTCGGCATGGGAGGCCCCGCGATGATCGAGGGCGGCGGCTTGGGGACACACGAGCCCGAAGACGTCGGTCCGATCGCGGTGCAGCGAGCCAACGGCGTCGTCGACATCGTCGTCACCGACGAGGCCGCCGCCGTCGCCACAGCGAAGAAATACCTTTCCTACTTCCAGGGCCCGCTGGCCGCGTGGGAATGCGAGGACCAGATGAGGTTGCGCGATGTCGTTCCCGAGCATCGCCGGACCGCGTACGACACGCGCGCCGCGATCACCGGGCTCGCCGACACCGGTTCCGTCCTGGAGCTGCGCCGCGACTTCGCCCGCACGATCACCACCGCCTTGATCCGGATCGAGGGCCGGCCCCTCGGGGTCGTCGCCAACAACCCGCGCCATCTCGGCGGCGCGATCGACGCACCGGGCGCCGACAAAGCCTCCCGATTCATGCAACTCTGCGACGCGCACGACCTACCGATCCTGTTCCTCTGCGACACGCCGGGCTTCATGGTCGGACCCGAAGCGGAGAAGACCGCGCAGGTGCGTCACTTCGCGCGCATGTTCGTGACCGGTGCCAATCTGACCGTGCCGTACTGCACCGTCGTCCTGCGCAAGGGCTACGGACTGGGCGCGCAAGCCATGGCGGGAGGAAGCTTCCACGCGCCGCTCTTCACCGTCGCGTGGCCGACCGGGGAGTTCGGCGGTATGAACCTCGAGGGTGCGGTGAAGCTCGGTTTCCGGCGCGAACTGGAAGCGATCGACGACGAGGAGAAGCGCCGGGAAACCTTCGAGAACATGGTCGCCGCCGCGTACGAACACGGGAAGGCGCTCAACATGGCGTCGGTGTTCGAGATCGACGACGTCATCGATCCCGCCGACACGCGCGCGCTGATCGTCAACACCTTGCGCGCGACGCCACCGCCTATCCATCGCACGGGAAAGAAGCGCCCAAACATCGACACCTGGTAAGCGCAGGACGAAGCAAGCTCGCGTGTGGCGCCTTACTGAATGGGGAACCAGTCAAGCATGTTCGAGGAGCCGATCCCCCCTCGTTCGCCCGAGCCATTCGCCGAAGCGATCGGCGACGACGCACTCCGAGCGTTCTGCGCACGGGCGGCGTCCGTGCGAGACCGCCTCGAGGGCCGCACTGTCTGTCACATCAATTCGGCGTCACGCGGCGGCGGCGTCTCGGAGATGCTCGCCGCGCTCCTTTCATACGACAACGGTGTAGGCATCACGAACCGTTGGCTCGTGATCGAACCGGACGACGCCTTCCTCGAGGTGACGAAGAAGATCCATAATCGCCTGCACGGCGCGGACGACGACGGGGACTTCTCGTCCGAGGAGAAGGAGATCTACGGGCGAACGCTCGCGCATGAGGCCGGCGATCTGAGGACGATTCTTTCCTCGGGGGACGTCGTCGTTCTGCACGACCCACAGGTGGCGGGTCTCGCCCCCGTCGCGAAGGACCTCGGCACGACGGTCTTCTGGCGATCCCACATCGGCGCGGATCAGGCCGACGACGTCGTCCGTGGTGCCTGGGCGTTCTTGCGTCCATACATCGAGGCGGCGGACGGGTTCATCTTCTCGCGCGAGGGCCACGTCTGGGACGACCTGCCGCGTGACCGCGTCGCGATCATCCCGCCGTGCATCGACGCCTTCTCGACCAAGAACAAAGAACTCACAGACGAACAGGTCTCCGGCATCCTCATGGCGGCGCACATCGCGTCCGGGCCGGAGCCGCTGCAACCGGCCTCGACGGATCCGCCGGTCACACTAAAGGCGCGCCTGCGTAACGGTGAACGGATCGACCCCGGCGCGACCTTCGTCGCGCAGATCGGTCGCTGGGACCGCCTCAAGGATCCCGTCGGCGTCATCGAGGGTTTCGCGCAACACGTCGCGCCGCACGGCGACGCGCAACACGTCGCGCCGCACGGCGACGCGCACCTCGTGCTCGCCGGGCCGCTTGCGGACCAGATCGAAGACGACCCCGACGGCGCGGAAGTGATGGGCGAGGTCCTCGACGCGGTGAAGGCATTGCCCAACGACGTCGCAGATCGGGTCCACATCGTCAACCTTCCTCTCCAGGACATCGACCAGAGCGCGTTGATGGTCAACGCCATACAGCGGCGCGCCGACGTCGTCGTGCAGAAGAGCCTGGCCGAAGGATTCGGGCTCACGGTTGCGGAGGCAATGTGGAAGGCCCGGCCGGTGGTCGCGAGCCGCGTCGGCGGCATCCAGGACCAGATCGAACACGGCCGCACCGGTCTGCTGGTCGACGATCCTCGTGATCTCGCCGCCTTCGGGAGCGCCGTGACCGACCTGCTTTCGGATCCCGATCGCGCGCGAGTGTTGGGAGCGAACGCTCGCGAGTCTGTCCGCGAGCGCTTCCTCGTCCCCGCGCATCTCATGCGTTGGTACGACGCGCTCGAGGACACACTCGATCGCACCCCGACGAAGGCAGCGACGTGCTCCTGAGCCTGTTCGTCCCCGGCGCGATCGAGCTCAGCTAGAGCCCGACCGGGATCCCGTCCGACCGCGGGTCCGCGCCCGTGTGCAGACCGTCTTCGTCCACCATGATCGCGTGCGCGTGTCCCGCGAGCTCGGGCGTCGGCATGGGCTCGACGCGCAACCCCGGCACCGCGCCGTCGAGCGATGGTAGCCCGTCCTCGACCAGAAGGGTGGAGCCGGTGAACTGCCAGCGCGGCGCTGCGATGGCGTCCTCGACCGGCTCCCCGGCGACGAGGACGCGCGCGAGCAGCTGCAGATGGATCTGGATCTGCGCGTCGCCGCCCATCGTTCCGAAGACGACACGCGGGTGTCCGTCGATGAGCCCCATCGCCGGCGACAGCGTGTGCACAGGTTTCGCGCCCGCGCGGTACGTCTCCTTGGTGTGGTACGCACCGCGGTTGTGGAGCAGCACGCCCGTGCCCGGCACGACGACGCCGCTGCCGAACGCCTGAAACAAGCTCTGATTGATGCTGACGGCCATGCGATCTTCGTCGACGACACAGAGATAGACGGTGTCGCCGCCGGAGGCCGCGGCCTGTAACGCCACGATCAGCCGACGATGCCACTCCGGATCGATGGGCGTTAGACCGTCGAGCGGTTCGAGGCGCCGGATCGCTTCGAGCGCCAGATACCCGCGCGAGTTGGGCGGCATCTCGTGAACGTCGACGCCGGCGAACCTCTCGCGCGGCGGCGCGACCCACTCGACACGGTGCGCGGCAAAATCCTCGGCGCAGCACGGATCGGGCGCGGCGCGCGCGACCGCGCCCTCGTAGAAGTTCACCAGATCGTCGAGGACGTCGGCGAGCTCAGGCTGGACCAAGCGGCCGTCCGCGAGGAAGATCCGTGCGGCCTCCGTGTCGTCTTCGAGGATCGGCCGCGACCACTCGGTGATCTTTGCCAGGCCGGGCGTGCGGTCGACTCCCTCACGCGCCAGACGCGCGGCGGGTGCCGCCAGGTCGGCGAGCGACTTCGATCCGAACCGCTCGGCCAGCGCCCGCCACCCGGCCGGCGCCCCCGGCACGGTCGCCGAGCCCGGACCACGTTGGGGAACCCCATCCGGAGGGAGAGCCGCAGCGGCCGGAAGCGCACCGCTCGAGTTGAGACCGACGAGCTCGCCGCCGGACCAGACCATCGCGAACAGGTCGCCACCGACACCGCACATGTGCGGGTACGCGACCGCGAGCGCGAGGTTCGTGGCGATGGCCGCGTCGACGGCGTTCCCGCCGTCCCGCAAAACGTCGCGGCCGATCTCGGACGCGAGGGTCAGAGGCGAGCAGACGGCGGCGCGCGAGAAGAATGTCATCCGGCGCGCGATCCTACTGCCGGATGCGACCGGCGAGGGATTCCGCGACGCTTAGGACGCCGCCGCGATGGTCGTCGAAGTGCGAAGCTCGGCGAAGGCCGACGCCAGCAGATCCACCATCCGCGCCGCCGCGCGCTCTTCCATGCCGGCGGTGCGCTCGAGCTGCGCAAGGACGGCGGCGAAGCGCTCGTCCGCGGACGCGAGCGCGGTGTCGACCCGCGACCGGAACGCCTGCTGCGCGTTCTCCATCGCGGCCAGCCGCGTGCCCATCTCGTCCATGCGCGCGGCGATCTCTTCGCGGATCTTCTTGGCTTCCGTATCGAGCTCTTCGCCGAACGCGGCCAAGCTCGCGAAGACGTCCTTGCGCAATGGATCGAGATCAACGGTGACGTTCGGCGCCTCGATCGAGGCGAGATCCTTCCGGACGGCGTCGAGCGAGCCCGAGATATCGTTGGAGACCTGCTCGATCCTCCGCTCGACAGAGGCCTCCATCTCCCGCTGCGCATCGAGAAGGAGGCCGCCCTGCTCGAACGCGGACGTCGTGAACTTCTCGAGCATCTCCTCGGCGTCGCGAACGACGGTGCGGAGCTGTTCGTGGACGGTCGCGCCCGTCATCTGGTCGACCCGGCGTGTCCAGTCTGATGTCTCGCTCATCATGGCCTCCATGGCGCCAACGCGAGCCGCGCCGCCCGCTGAGAAGAGAAACGACCAAGCGTGACTCCGGGTGCGCTCGCGGTGGGACGCCGGGCCCGAATCGGTACACCTGCACTACCGACCTTGCCGGTTCGCCCTTTCCGTCGCCCGGCTAGGGTTGAACCATGCCTCGTCAGAACCGCGTCACGCCGCTCGGCGAGCTGATCGCCGATCCCGCGCGCGGGTTGGTCTACGCCAACCGTGGCTGCTTGCACGACGACGCGGGCCGGATCCCGCCGCCGGTACAACGGTAAGCGCTGGATCGCGTGCCGGTTGCGGTTCCGCGGCTGGCGCCGGCATCCCCTGATGCAGGCCGGCCGCTTCACCGAGCTGTTCTTGCTGGACGAGGCGACGGCGTTCGCGGCCGGACACCGCCCGTGCGCGCTCTGCCGCCGCGACGACTTCAACCGCTTCGTCGAGATCTGGGACGTGCACCACCGTCGCGCCTCGGGCGCCGACGCGATCGACGCACAGCTGCACATCGAGCGCGTCGACCCCGGTACGCGCGCGCACCGTCTCCACGAGGCGCGACTCGATGATCTCCCCGACGGCGCATTCGTCATGATGGACGACCGGCCGCACGTCGTCGCCGAGCGCAGGCTTCTGCGATGGACGGTGAGCGGCTACGCGGGATCCTTGCCCCGGGGACGAGGCACGGCGGCCCTCATCACTCCGCCGTCCTTGGTGGACGTCTTGCGGACGGGCTGGAGCGGCGCCGTGCCGTTCCTTCACGACTCCGCGCGCAGGGCCGGCTCCTAGCCTATTGACGCGGGGGAGTATGCTCGGACTGAGGAGAGGGGGACGAGATGGCGCACCCGAATGTTGAGACACTTCGTCGCATCGACGAGGCCCAGATGAAGGAGGACATGGACGCCTTCTTCGCAGAGTTCACGGACGATGTGATCGTCCACATCCCCGGCAAAAGCAAGCTCGGCGGCGACTACAAGGGGAAGGATCAGCTGGCGGAGCTGTTCGGCAAGTTCATGCAAGCCGTCGGCGACTATTCATTCGAGCCGCACGCGTATCTGGCCGACGACGAGCACGGTCTGTCACTGCAGATCTCTAAGGCGACGAAGGGCGGGAAGACCCTCGAGACCAGGGACGCCTTCATCTCGCACTTCCGCGACGGAAAGATCTCGGAGTTCTGGATCTACACCGACGACCAGGCAGGAATGGACGCCTGGATCGGCTGAGAGCAGCCGCCGGTTCTACGTGGCAGGCGGGAGTCGCAGCATCCCCCAGACACGAGGGCCTTCGGGAACCATGGCGACCGCGATCGTCGCGAAACCGAACCGCTGGTAGATCGCGACGTTCCTGGGCATCCCCGTTTCGAGGAACACGGGCACTCCCTCGGCGTCGGCGCGCGCGAGCATCGGCGTGAGCAACGCCCGCGCGACCCCGGTCTCCTGCCGGTCGGGCTCGGTTCCGAGCAACCCGAGGTACCAGTGCGGCCCCTCGGGCGTCATCGCCTGCAGGACCTTCGTGAACGCCTCGTAGCGCGCCCCCTCATCGGGGACGATCGCCGCGGCGACGGTGCGCTGCCAGTGCTCCTCGACGAATCCCGGTCCCCGCCGGTTGCCGCCGGGCGGATTCCACAACGCCGCGCCGACGAGATCGCCGTCCATGCACACCGACACCTCGCCCCCGGCCAACCGGACGTCGAAGTAGTGACCGAAGAAGCGCGCCGCCCGATCGGGCCACGTCTCGTCGTCGGCGAACAGGAACCGCACGATCGCGTCGCGCGCGAACGCGCGCGTGAAGGTCGCGATGACCTGCGGGCGATCCTCGGGGGTGGCGCTCCGAACCTCCACGAGCCCACGCTACCGCGGAGATCCGTCAGCGAACGGCCGCGGTTCGTGATCGAGACCGACGCCCGTCTCGATCGCAAGCGCGGACGACCATGGGAAGTCCCATTCGAACATCGCTACGACCTCACCCGAAGGGAACGGAACCAAGATCGTCTACACCGAGACGATCCGTCGGCTGAACCACGTCCCGTACTGGCTGCGGTGGTGGATGAGAAGTTGTCCAAGCTCATCATCAACGGCGGCGACTGGAAGCAACTGAGGAACCTCGCGCGATTGGCCGTGGAGCGCGCCGGGCGCTGGGTGAGGGGCCCCCGCTGCGTCGGGGTCTCGGGATCATACGCTTGGCTTGTGGAGGCGCCTCCGAACCAGGGACCCTGAGAGGATCCGCGGGGTCCTTGTCCCTTTCCGTCGCATTATCGGCCCACATCCGCGGCTTTTGTGCCCTGTTCCTCCCTCGCACCTGAACCGAGGTTATTAACGGACAACCGTCTCGAGGCGGGAGAGTGGGATGGAGGCCGCGCAACTCAACGACGTCCGGATGCGGGCAGCGAGGATTCGAGCTCGCCTGTCGCCGCTCGCCCTCTGGCGTCGATTCCGGGAAGCCCTGCCCGAAGGTCGTGCGATCGCCCAGGAAGTATGGGATCGGCGCCACCGAGGGATGATCGTCCTCCTTTGGCTGCACGTTCCGCTGATCTTCCTCTACGGGGTCGGACGCGACCGCGGCGTGGTGCACAGCGCGCAGGAAGCATCGATCGTCGCCCTCGCCGGGATCGCGGCCCGGCTCGGGCCGAAGACACGGCGCTTCCAATCACTGGCTGCCACGTTCGGATTGGTCAACGCCTCCGCGATCCTCGTCCACCTCTCCGGCGGGCTCATCGAGTTCCACTTCCACTACTTCGTCATCCTCGCCGCGCTGTCCCTGTATCACGACTGGGCGCCCTTCCTCACAGCGATCGCCTACGTCGCGCTCCAGCACGGCGTGATCGGCGTGATCGATCCGAGGTCGGTCTACAACCACCCCGACGCGATCGCGCATCCGTGGAAGTGGGCTGGCATCCACGCGTTCTTCGTCTTGTGCGCAACCGCCGTCAGTCTGGTGCGCTGGAAGTCGAGCGAGGTCGAAGCGTTGAAGGATCCGCTCACGTGGCTCCCGAACCGCGCGCTCTTCAACGACCGTCTGCACCAAGCCACCGTGCGCAGCGACGAGAATGGAACCAGTGTTGCCGTGCTCTTCCTCGACGTCGACGACTTCAAGAACATCAACGATACGGCAGGCCACGGTGCGGGTGACAGGCTTCTGATCGTGATCGCGGACAGGCTTCGCGAGGTCGTCCGCGCACCCGATACCGTAGCCCGCTTGGGCGGCGATGAGTTCGCGATCGTGCTCGAAGCGCCGGCCGGGTCCGATGGAACGGCCGCCGTCGCGCAGCGCTTGCTCGAGGCCGTTCGCGCGCCGCTCACCTTCGAGGGTCGCCGCCTTTCCGTGACCGCCAGCATCGGCATCGCACTCCGAACGAACGCCGCGCTGGGCGAGTCGGAACTCGTTCGCAACGCAGACATCGCGATGTATGCGGCCAAGCGCGCCGGCAAGGGGCGCTTCGCCGTCTTCGAGCCGGGCATGCACCGAGCGGTTCTCGAAAGCGCCGAGCTCGCGAACGATCTCTCGACCGCGCTCTCGTGCGACGAGCTACGGCTGACGTTCCAGCCAGTCTTCGACCTCGACGGTGATCAGATCGCCGGCTTCGAAGCGCTCGTTCGGTGGGAGCACCCGAGGCTCGGACTCCTTCCGCCCTCGCGCTTCATCTCGGTCGCGGAAGAGACCGGCCTCATCGTTCCGATGGGCCGCTGGATCCTCGAGTCGGCGTGCCTGCAGGTTCGAGCCTGGGACCGATACGATCGGGGGGCTTCGCGGTACGTCACCGTGAACGTCACCGCCGGCCAACTCGCTGAGCACGCTTTCGTCGAACAGGTCGTCGATGCCCTGGACGGTGCGCAACTGGATCCGGACCGCTTGATCATCGAGATCACAGAGAGCGCGATCGTCGTCGACAACGACGAGATGCTCGAGCGTCTTTACCAACTGAAAGCGCTCGGGGTTCGGCTGGCCCTCGACGACTTCGGGACCGGTTACGCCTCGCTCGCCTACCTCCGCAAGCTGCCGATCGACATCCTGAAGATCGACAAGTCTTTCATCGACGGCGTCGACAAAGGAGCCGAGGAGGCGGCACTCGGTCGCGCGATCTTGAAGATCGCCGAGAGCATGGGCATGACCGCCATCGCGGAAGGCGTCGAGCGCGAGACGCAAGCGTTCGAGCTTCGCCAAGCCGGTTGCCGTTTCGCGCAGGGATTCTTCTTCTCGAAGCCGCTCGAAGCGTCTCGGATCGAGGCGATCCTCACATGGCAACCGACGGCGCCCGAGTCTCGCGGAACGATCCTCGTCGTGGACACCGACGAAGAGATCCGGGCCCGTGTCGCGCATCGCCTGCGGCGCGCCGGCTTCGCCGTCGTCCAACGGGGCGGGGGCGTCGTGGCGCTCGAGACCATCCGGGCACAGCCGACCGATCTCGTGATCCTGGGGCTGCCGCTCCTCGACATCCATCCCATCGAGTTCGGAGGGGCCCTCAAGCAGATCGCGGCAGACCTCCCGATCATGACCCTGTCGGGCGGCGCGCGCGCCGGCGATCACCTCTCATCCGGACTCGACGACCTCGCCACCGCGCACCTGCGGAAGTCGATGCTCGACGAGGACCTGCTCTCGAGCGTGGTGAACCTGCTTCAGGTCGCCTAGCGACAGCCGCCCCTCATCTTTCAGTGCCCTTTGCCGTCTCGGCGAGCGCGGAACGATCGCCTTTGAGAATGCTGCCGGCAATGGCTCGGGCCTCAGGGGTGTCGAATCCGAGGAACCAGAGGGCACGGGGAAGACTGTCTGATGCCGCTCTGTACACCCCGCGTTGGACCTCCCACCATCCCGATCGACGGTGAACGATCGCCACATACCCGAGAGCGGTAAGGACGTACATCGAACCCCCCAGTTCGTGGTACTCCCGTACCACTGCCGCCCATCCCGCGCGAGGGAAGCCCCGCGCAGCTGGCCGACAAGGTCGGCCGATTTCCGTGCCCCGGAAAGTCTCATGACCTCCTGAGACCCGGAGTACCAGTCGGCAGAGACTCTCCGAGGCACAAGTCTCCGTTCGCTCTACCGGTCGCACAATGGACCCGCCCTACCGGAAAGTCTGTACTGGTCCGTACCGAAGGAGCGGATTTCTAAAAGTCACCGGAGGGGCGCCGGAGGACGCGCGTAGCGTGGTCGGACCCTGCTCGGTCCGAGACGTTGGGGCTGATTGCGACGTTTGCTACGCCCCCTCCGACCGGCCATGATGCACAACAGGCGCGTTGAGGCAAGATAAGGCCCATGGCGAGGATAGACGGCGACGGCGCGAACCGGCTTCTCAACGCACTGCCTCCCGCGGACCAGGCCCGCTTGCTGGGCGCGGCAGAGCGCGTCTCACTCCCGCGCGGTGAGGTCCTCTCCCAACAAGGCAAGGCGATCCACAAGGTGTACTTCCCGGTGACGGCGGTCTTGTCGCTCGTGACCTCGTTGACAGACGGATCGACCATCGAGATGTCCACGATCGGCAACGAGGGCACCACCGCTGCGCCCGTTTACCTCGGAGCAGACTCGATGGCGAACGTCACTTGTCTCTGCCAGATCCCTGGCGAGTCTCTGAGTATCGACATCAAGGCCTTCCGGGATGCCGCAACTCAGAGCGAGCAGATGCGAACGATCATGGACCGCTACGTGCTCGCGCTTCTCACGCAGGTGGGCCAAGCCGTCGCGTGTAACGCTTTGCATTCGACGCTCGAGCGTTGTGCACGCTGGCTATTGACGAGTCACGACCGCGTCCGTTCGGACGAGTTCGCGCTGACGCAGGAATTTCTCTCGTACATGCTCGGCGTGCGGCGCGCATCCGTCACGGTGGCAGCGCGAACGCTGCAAGCGGCGGGCCTCATCCGATACCAGCACGGGAAGATCACGATCTTGGACCGCGCGGGCCTTGAGGAGGCCGCCTGCGAGTGCTACTTCGTGATGCGCTCCGCCCTCGAGGAAGCGGTTGGACCGGCCTAGACCGGCTTTATCGTCTTCGTGATGGCGCCGCAGGACGGACATCGCCACGTCGGCATCTGCAGTTCTCGTTCCGACATGTAGAGTGCCATCCGGCATTTCTTGCAAGCCAACGTCACCATCTTGTCCTGCTTGGCTCTCCCCGCGAAGAACCCGTTCGCGGTCGGCGTGGTCTGGGTCATGACGATTCCTCTTTGGGTTTCTGCGTGCGGCGTGCGACGACGCGGAGCCTCGTCACCATCGCTCGAACGGCCTCGGTCGTCGCTCCCACGCCGTCGCGATACGAGACCGGATCCGTGAATAGGAACGACCGAGCCATCAGTTCCTCCTCGATGCCATCGAGCATTTCAAGTGTGGATTCCATGCCATGTCCCCCAATACGTGCGCGGTCGGATGCCTCTTCCAGGGGTGAAACCCCACCGCGACGAGAGGACGGAATATCCGCAGCGAGGAACGAGGAATGGTGCAAATGCAGTCTAGGTCCGTATCGATGGCAAAGCAATAGTCTGAGTGTGTCATCAACGCGACAAGCGATGAGGAATAGTTCTCCGCACGAGAACTCTGCGTGTTAGGCTCAACGACGAACAGACACCCGTCTGTGGTTCGCCTCGCGCGACCGACCGGTGGCTACGCCACCCGCCCCTCGCCCCGACGGATCGAGGAGCGACCAGGAGGTCGCCATGGCATCGAATCGATCCCGCGCAGCAGTCATAGCTGCCGACCCCAAAGAAGGTAAAGAGCCGTCCTCCACCGACCCCGTGAGGATGTACCTGACGGAGATCGGCCGGACGCCGCTGCTGACTCGAGCGCAAGAGGTCGACCTTGCTATGCGCATGGATGGGGGAACATTGGCCTCCGAGCTGCTGGCATCGATCGCGTCCACGGGTGGAATCGATCGGGATCGATTCCGTCGAGTCGTCGACGCAGTCGTATCGATCCGAGGAAGGCAGCTCGACCCGGCGACCGGACTCCGTCCCGCCGGCATCGGCTGCGAGACGGTGACGAGAACATACCGCGCTCGAACCAGAGGGGAAGCGACGGCGTTCCTCCGGCGCGTGCAGCGCGATGCGCGACGCGCCCAGGTGCAACTGATCGAGGCGAACCTCCGCTTGGTCGTGGCGATCGCGAAGCGCTATGTCGGCAGGGGGATGCCGCTCCTCGATCTCGTGCAGGAGGGCAACCTCGGCCTCATGCGAGCGACCGAGAAGTTCGATCACTCGAAGGGACACAAGTTCTCCACCTACGCGACGTGGTGGATCCGCCAAGGCGTTACCAGAGGGATCGCCGATCAGGCTCGGACCATCCGCATGCCCGTCCACATCACGGAACTCATGAACGCCCTTTGGCGAGTCCAGCTCCAGCTCGTCCAGGACCTCGGCCGCGAACCGGAAGCGCAGGAGATCGGACAACGCATGGGAGTTCCCGCCGAGACCGTCCGCGATATCAGGCAACTCCAGATGGTGCCCGTGTCCCTCGAAACCCCGATCAAGCCCGGCGAGGACTCCCGAATCGAAGAGTTCATCGAGGATCTGACGATCGAGCCGCCGGCCAGCGCCGCGGTCGCCGCCCTCTTCAAGCAGGATCTCGAAACCGTTCTGCGAACGCTCACTCCACGGGAGCGACGAGTCATCCAGCTTCGATTCGGTTTGATCGACGACCGGCCCTTGACGCTCGAGCAGGTGGGCCACGAATTCCATCTGACCCGCGAACGGATCCGTCAGATCGAGGCCAAGGCGCTCTCGAAGCTCCGTCACCCCTCGAGTTCGCACATGCTCCACGACTTCCTTGAGTGACGAGCGACGCGTCGAAGGCCCTCGCTGGAGGGCCTTCGAAGCTCGGTGCGGCGTCTTAGACGGGCAGCCCTAGCGCGCCGTCCTCGTTGATCGCGTAGAACTCGTTCTTGCTGATCGTTCGCGTTGCGCCGTCGACGATGTCCCTCACCGTGTCGACGGAATCGGACTTGAAGACGCACACGCCCCGCTTGCCGTTGGCACTCGGCCAAGCGACCGACTGCTCGGTTCCCTTCGGCAGGTCCAGCTTCCCGGCCCAGAACGCGTCCGGGTCGGAAATCTCGTGGATCGTGAAGACGTACATGATTCCCTACCTTTCTTCCGCCTGGCCTCGGCCCTCTGCCGAGCGCCTCGTTGCGGCAACTTCATCGCGACCGGTCTTCGCGTTCAACTGCAAAATCTGCAGTTGCCACGGGGCGGGCGGCCCGTGCAGACTTCGGCCATGCGGAGCTACGGTCAGTTCTGCGCGATCGCCCAGGCGGCTGAGGTGCTCACCGAGCGCTGGACGCCGCTCGTGCTCCGAGAGCTGGCGCTCACCGGCAGCCGTCGCTTCAATGACATCCAGCGAGGAGTTCCGCTGATGTCCTCCTCGCTTCTCAGCAAGCGCCTACGCCAGCTCGAACGTGCGGGAATCATCGAGCGCCGACAACGCCGGGACGGTAAGGGCAGCGAGTACCACATGACCCCCGCCGGGGAGGAGCTTGCGCCGGTCTTCGCTCAATTAGGCATCTGGAGCGAGCGCTGGCTGAGACGCCCGATCTTCGAGGAGACACCCGACACCGGGCTGCTCATGTGGTGGGTGCGAACCACCGTCAAGACCGACGCGCTGCCCGCCGGCCGCACCGTGATCCACTTCCGCTTCCGTCGGGCCCCCGAGAAGCTGCGCAACTTCTGGCTCGTCCTTCCCGAGGCGGATCTGTGTCTGAGCGATCCCGGTTTCGGCGTCGACATCACCGTCAGCAGCGATCCGAAGACGTTGACCGCCGTGTGGATGGGAGACGTCGGCCTGCCGGACGCGCGCAGCAGCGGCGGTATCGACCTCGAAGGACGTCGGGATCTCGTGCGCTCCTTCCCGAAGTGGTTCGGGCTGCATCCGTTGTTCGCCGGTGTCGAGCATCCCAGTAGCCGGCCGAGGATCACCGCGTAGCGCGCACCCTCACGCCAGGGCGTCGGCCGCGACACCGACGCGGACGCCCTCGCTCCGTCAGAGGATCGCGGTGAACCGACGGATGTCGCGGAGGCCGTGCAGAGCCGCGATGCCGTCGAGGATCTCCCGGATCTCCGCCCTCGAACGCACCTCCGACGCGCCGATGGCAAGCTTCTCGGCGACGTCGAAGTTGTCGATGCAGGGTCGGAACGACTCGAACACGCGCCCGTCGGTCAGCTCGATGCGCGCGGTTGCGCCGAAGACTCCCATCGTCGCGTCGACGATCTCGTCGACCTTGCCGGCCAGCGCGCCGATGACCGGATCGGAGAGCTTGTCGTCGCGGTACTGGCGATGGGTCAGCTCCCCGTCGGCCAGTGCGGCGGCGACCGGCCACACCCCGTCGAACAGCAGCGCGATGTACGTCCAGTCCGGTTGCGCCGGATCGCGCACGCGATCGAACAGCTCCTGCTGACCCCGCTTGCCCCCGGAGAACATCGACGCCGACGCCCCCATCACGAGCGGGATGCGCATCTCCACACGCCGCACGAGATCGGGAAGCTGCCCTCGAGGAACGCCGGCGAGAGGTCCGTTCCGGAGGTCCAGGATCGCGGCGACGCTCGTGAGCTGGAAGCCGTCCGTGGGGTACCGCTTCGTGAAGAGCTCGTCCCGTGCGGCGTCGAAGCGCCACAACCGCCCGAGCCCCTCGACCATGCGCTCGAGCCGGCGCGGAGAGGAGACGTCCGCGATCTGGTAGCAGTAGCCCAGCGGGTTCTCGAGGATCTCCCGGTTACCGCTCATGCCCGCCTGGGCCAGCAGCGCAGCCGTCACGGCCGTGGCTGCGGGCCAGGCGGAGAGCATGCCCTTCGCCTCCGCGGTCCAGGAGACGATCGAGGTGATCTGCGGCTGCACGCACGCGATCCCGAGCGCGTCTTGCAGTTGCGCGGAATCGAGGCCGAGCAGCTTCCCGGCCACCAGCGTGGTCTCGATCTGATGGACGGCGAGCCCGTTGCCCGTGTGCACCACGTCGGTCAGGACCTCGCCGGCGCGAGCCAGGATCTCGTTCCCCGCGACGATCGCGGTCAGCACGTCGGCGCCGCCGGCACCGGTGAGCTCGCCCACCGCCAGCGCCACGGGAACGATCGACGCGCCCGAGTGCGCCAGGAATGTCCAGTCCTCCCACTCGAGGATCTGCGCGAGGTAGGAGTTGACCATGGCCGCGTTGCGCGCGGTCGTCCGGTAGGGGACGGAGCCGATGACGCTGCACGGGCCTTCTTCCCGCCACGCCCGCACCGCTTTCGCCGTCTTGATGCCCGGCGTCATGACCGATCCGGCGTATGTCGCCGCGAGGATGGAGGTCAGCTGCTCGCGCGCGCTCGCGATCGCGCCGGCGGGGATGTCGGCGAACGTCAGTCCGGCGACCCACTCGGCAAGCATCTCGGTCACCGGCACGGCTCGCGCGGGCGGCAGCGCCGCCGCGCGGAGCTCGCTCTCGGGATCGCGTTCGAGGTCGTCGACGACCTCGAGTGTGGCGGGCTCGCCCGCGCACTCCACGAGGCCGCGCCGTTCGATCAGCTCCGTGAGGACGCGCGCCGTGAGCGCCGGGTCGGCTTTCGGGCCGCCCGGGACGTGCGCGAGCACGTACATCACGATCGCGAGGAGGATGGCCTTGTTCGCCTGATCGCGACCGGGATAGAAGCGGCCGGCGAGGGCCGGCGCGAGGCCGGTGTGGTCGCCGTAGAGGACCCCGAGCCAGTCCGCGTCCTCCATGACGAGCTCGGCGTGCGCGTAGGGGTCGACGCCCGGCGCCAGGACGGCTCCGACCGGGCCGAGGTTCAGCACGTACGAGCGCGGCTGGCCGGCGACGCGCAGGTTGAAGATCTTCGCGTTGAGGAAACGGCCGAACCGCGTCAACAGGATCGCGCCGCCCACCGCTTCCCACTTCGCGGTGAACGCCGCGAGCCCGCCCTCGACCGTTCGCGCCTGTTCCGGGATCGGCACCGGCGCGCCGAAGGCAGCGCGCGTCGACGCGCCGAAGCGTGCCGCGAGCGACGTGGCGGCGAGTCCGGCGGAGCCTTTCAAGAACGTGCGTCGCGACAAGGGCATCGGTCACTCCGCGCAGACGGCCTCGCCGATCCGCGTCCCGGCGGGGCATCCGGTGAGCCCGTAGATGAAGGAAGCCGCGATGTACATCTCCGTCCCCGACCAGATGTGCGGGAAGCCGACGGAGTGCAGGTACGAGCGCGGGCCGATCCGGAAGATGCGCTCCCCGTAGTGGAGGACGCCCGGCTCGACGACGTCGTCGGTCAGCCACCGCGCCCACCTCGCCAGCTTCGCGGCGCGTCCCGGGTCGGACCAGGCGGGCGCCAGCGCGAGAAGCGGTTCCATCGGGTACTGGAAGAAGCCCTCGACGGGAGGTGCCGCGAACGAGGACCAGACGTCGAGCTGCTGCGCGTACTGGACGAGGTGACGTTGGGTCAGCGGAGCGGACGGATCGAGCAGGCGCGACGGCCAGACGAGATAGACGCCCCCGCGTCCGCCGCCGCATCCGCTCCCGTCGCACAGACGCTGGAGCGTCGCGGCGCGGATCTGCTCGGCGCGCTGAGACCAGCGCGGATCCGGCTCCATCCCGAGCGCCTGCGCGGCACTCGCTGCGCGCCGGAGCGCGAGATACACGGTCGACGCCCCCTGCGTCCCTTGGGTGGGTTGAACCGCGTCGTCCTCCGCTGCGTCGCACTGCAGTCCGTTGAACGGGTCGCGGCACAGGAGAAGCGCGTTCGCCGTGTCGGCGATCGCCGGATAGACGCGCCGCAAGTAGGCTCGGTCGCCGGTGAACTCGTAGGGGAGCCACAGGGCCCACAGAGCGAAGGCCTGCGAGTCGATCTCGTACGGGTAGACGAGCCCGGCCTCGCCCCCGTCGGTGTAGTAGAGCGAGTCCCACGTTCCGCCCGGCCGGTACACGCGACGGTAGAAATCTGCGTGCTGCTTCGCGAGTTCGGGATAGCCGGCGAGCAGGAGCGCGTAGTTGAAGAACGCCCCGTCCCGAACCCAATCCTGGCGGTACGGCGTTTGAACGGTCGCGTTCGCGACGATGGCGCCGGTGCGCCGGTCCATCGCCGTGCGGATCAGCATGAGCGCGTGCCGCGCGACGGCCAGGGTGCGCTCGTCGGCGGTCGCCGGGAGTCGCGCGCGCGACAGCCAGTCGCGCCACCACGCCTCCGACGCCGAGCGGATCGCGGGGAACCCTCGCGCGCGGGCACGTGCCAGGATGGCAACCGCCTCCTCTCGCGTCTCCGCCGCCGCGATGTAGACCGTGTACGAGCCGTCCCGATCGGCGGGGAGATCGGCCAGCGCGCCGGCCGTCTGACCGACCGCGACCGGCGATCCTGAGAGATGCCCGTCGGCGAGGTCGTAATAGGGATCGATCAGCGGCGAGCCTTCCGCCTCTTCGCGGATCAGGCCGGAGCCGTCGAGGCCGGCCTGGTGCTCGGCGGCCGCGCCCTGCCCGCCGACGGCGACGAAGACGCCCGGGCCCGACGTTCCCGCGATGGCCTCGGCGACGCGGGTCGGTCCTTCGTGAGACGTGACGAGTGTCGTCGCCGGCACGGGGTCCGCGCGATAGGGACGGAAGTGGATCATGGCCGAGCTCTGCTCGTCGAACATGGTGGCGAAATCGGAGACGTCGTCGAGCGCGCCGTCGGTGACCGACGGCGCCCGCGGCAGTCGCGTCGTCACCGGATTCATGTTCGCGTAGTACGCGACGGGCGCGGCCGCACCACCGACGCGGATGTTGCGCGCGATCAGATCATCTTGGGGATCGACGACGTCGGTGATCGTCGCCGTGGCCGCGGGACTCTCGCGCGCCAGAACCGTCACGAGCGTTTGCGACCGGTCCGACGCCCACGACTGCGACACCGTCCTCCATCCCCATTCCGGCGTCAGCCACTGCGAGCCGACGCCGAAGAACGAGCCGGCGTTCGACGGCGCGCCGCCGTTCGGATGTCCGCGCGACACGTGGATGAAGTTCAGGTGGTCCGGACCGCCGGGGCCCGGCCAGCCCAGACCCGTGAGCCGGCCGGCCTCGTCGACACCTTCGGTTATGCCCCCCGCGCCGAGCGTCGCATGCGCGACGGGAGGCCCGAAGGTTTCGTCGCGCTCGAGGACGAAGCCGTCGCGGGACAGCGTCCACGCCCCGGATAGAGGCGGGTTCGTGACGCGCAATCGGTTCGGACCGGCCTCGACACTATTGGTGAATCCGAACGCGCCGAGCCGGCCGTCGATCCGAGCGCCGTTCTCTTGAGGTTCCACGTTCAGACCGACGCGTCCGTCCGGCGGACCTACCTCGGCCGCCCACGCCGCCGACGAGCTCAGCGCCGCGACGACGAGGCAACACCCCAGGTGGCGTCGCACGCAGGAGGGTTCTCCGGACCGGCCCCCTACTCCTGGTCCGCCCTGCGAGGGGAGGTGCGACCCGGCGCTCCGTCGAACTCGCAAGGATGCGACGCGGATTCTCCCGGCGCGAGCTCCTCGCGATGGGGGCCAAGATCGGCGCGATCGGCGCGGTTGCGACGAGGCTGCCCCGGGCGAGCGCCGGGGCCTCCGCGCCGGCCTCGGCTCCGCTCTCCGCGCAGCAGAAGCGAACGCTCGATGCCGCGCTCGGGCGCATGATCCCCGCCGACGGCCCGGACGATTGGTCGGCGGCCGACGTCGGCGCCGGCGATTACATCGCACGGCTATTGTCGGGCGACGGCCGCATCTACGCGGGCGGACCGACGCGCCGTCGCTTCGCGGCCTTCCGCCGCCTCTCACGCGCGAAGGAGATGGGCTGGGAAGCGGAGATCCGCCGGCTCCGCCGGCTCTACGCGGACGGCCTCGCCGCGTTGGATCGACGCTCGGGCGGATCGTTCGCCGACGCGCCCGCCCCGCTCCAGGATCTGGTTCTTTCCTCGCTCGATCTGGAAGGGTCGGCGTTCTTCGCTGTCCTCTACGCACACACGATGGAAGGCGTGTACGCGCATCCCGTGTACGGGGGGAACCGTGCGTTCCGCGCGTGGACCGACCTCTGCTATCAGGGCGACGTGCACGGCGTCCGGTTCCCGGCGAAAGGTGGGAAGGAACCGTGGAACGTCTACGGCGGGTACGCGCCCGACGAGATGATCACGCCGGGATCATGTCCGGGTCAGGGACCGGCGACATGAGGCGGGCGTTCGTCTTGCTGCTTTCGCTCGTCGCGGTTGCGGCGGCCGCGCGATCCGACCCGCTGCCCGAGTCGCCGCTCACGCAGAACCCGATGGGCCCTCTCGTGGACGTCACCGCGAACGCGACCCACTATCAACCGGCGGACGTTTTCTGTGTGAAGCCCGACGTCTTCCAGGTCCTCGACGTCGGCGAGACGGTGACCGGAACGGACCCGGACTGCGCGAGGTCTGGATTCGCCGCCGCCGCGACGGGGCTGGTGAAGATCAAGATGTCGACGCCGGCACTATGCAACGGCTGCCGCCGCCTGTTCCTCGATTACGCCAAGATCCCCGTTTCCAACGAGCCGCCGAACTTCTACGCGCACGGCCACGCGTATTTCCACATGGGCTCGCTGAACCCGAGCTACACCGTCGAGCCGATCGCGCACAGCCCGAACGTCAAGAACTTCACGAACGACAAGCTGTTCGTCCCCGACGGATCACCGCAGGAGCCGTACGTGTGGGCGTTCGATCTGCATTCACGCGCGTACACCGCGAACACGGCTCACACGGTTCACAATGACTCCCAGGGCCCGTACTACGCGGGACCCTGGTACGTGAACCGCGGCGGCGAGCGAATCGTCGGCGCGTACCTCGACGTGACCGTCGTGACCGACCTGGGGCCGCTGCCCCTCGATCATCGTCTGAACGAGATCGGCTATTTCGCCGGCTTCCACTCCGGGGAGCCGACCTGCCCGGACGAGCTCGTCGGCGACGGGATGTACGCCGACGGCGACGCGTTCTACGGCGGCTGCGTGGACCACTTCGGCGCCGGCCGCGACGTCGTCGATCCGTTCACCTCGGGGTGATGGCCGAGCCGTACGACGTCTGCATCGTCGGCTCGGGCGCCGGCGGCGGCATCGCGGCGTACGTTCTGGCGAAAGCCGGCGCGCGCGTCCTCGTGCTGGAGAAGGGTCCCTGGCTGACGGAACGCGACTTCGGCGACGACGAGTTGCGCTTCGGCGAGCGCAACCTGATCGACCAGGATCCGCTCATCGAGCCACGAACGTTCCGCGACCGCCCCGAGGAAGGGCCCCACCAGTTCGTCGGCAAGGTCCTTCCGGTCAGCCGGTGCGTCGGCGGCGGAAGCGTTCACTACGGCGCGGTTTGCCTCCGGTTCCGGCCCGAGGACTTCCGCGCCCGATCGACATGGGGGAACCTGCCGGGCGCCGACATCGTCGATTGGCCGATCTCCTACGACGACCTCCTCCCCGCGTACCGTTCCGTCGAGCGCCTGATCGGCGTCGCCGGCGGGCAGATGCGCGGCGACGCCCGCCCCGGTGCTCCCGTTCCGGATGCGGAATGGCGGCGCGACCCGTATCCGATGCCCGGACACCCGCCGAACTACGGCGCGAAACTCTTCGAGGACGCGTCGAGGGCCCTCGGCCTGCACCCGTTCCCCACGCCGGTCGCGATCAACAACGGACGCTACGACGGACGGCCCGGATGCTCCTACTGCGGGTTCTGTTCCTCGCACGGCTGTCCGATCAATGCGAAGGGCGATACACGCGTGACCGCGCTCGCCAAGGCCCTCGCAACGGGCCGGTGCGAGATCCGGCCGGACGCCTATGCCTTTCGCATCGAGCTCTCGCGCGGCCGCGTCAAGCGCGTCCTCTACGTCGACGGTCGCGGCCGCACGCGGGCCGCCGCGGCGAGGGCGTTCGTCCTGGCGTGCTCGACGGTCGACACGCCGCGGCTGACGCTTCTATCCGATCTCCCGCGTGGTCTCGTCAACCACGATGTCGTCGGTCGCTACCTCCAGATCCACCACTTTCCCGGCGGCGTGGGCTTCTTCGAAGAACGCATCGACTATTACCGCGGCTTCTGGAGCATGCGCTGCCTCGATGACTTCTACCTCGCGCCACCAGGGTCGCCGGGTCCGGTGTTCGGTTTCGGGAATCTGCAGACGATCGGCCCCTCGAGCGGGTACCCCCTTTTGGCCGGCGGAATCATCTCGACGGCGAAGACCGCCGGATGGGGTCTCGGGCACAAGACGTTCATGCGGTCCGTGTTCGGGCACTTCCAGTTCCTCGGGATGGTGGGTCAGGACCCTCCGGTCCGCGCGAACGTGGTCGACCTCGATCCTATCGTGAGGGACGTGTACGGCTTCCCCGTCGCGCGCATCACCTACAGTCACCATCCGAACGATCTGCTCGTGCAAACAACGATGGTGCCTTGGCTGGAGGCGATCTTCGCGGCGATGGGCGCGACGTCGTTCCAGCCGGTCGTGCCGTTCGCCATCCCCACGGGGATCCCGCAACTCGGTAAGACCGACGCGCATCGTCGCGGCATCGGGCGTCAGTTCCCGAATCCGATCGGCGGAGCGGTGAACCATCAGATGGGGACGATGCGCATGGGACTCGACCCGGACTCCAGCGTCGTCGACGCGAGCGGGCGCTTCCACGGGATCCCGAACCTGTACGTCGCGGATGGGTCTGTGCTGCCGACGTCGGGCGGGTACAACCCGACTCTGACCATCCAGGCGCTCGCCTGGCGCACGGCGACGGGTCTCGCCGCGCGGTTGCGCTAAAACCTCAGAGCGTCTCGACGACGTAGACGGGAAACGCCGACGCGGTGACGTGAACGACGCCGCCATTCGAGTTCACCGCACGCGACTGCCCGGTGGTGGATACGACGGTAACCGACGGCGCCGAAACGGGAAGCGCGACCGCGGTCTCGCCGGTGGTGTCGGGCAGCGGCCCGTAGTCGCTCAACAGCGTCTCGGGCGTCGTCCACAGGAGCGTGGTGCGCCGGCTCGGCGATTCGAAGACCAACGCCTGGACCGCGCCCAGATCGGAGCGCGCGCCGGCGAGGACGGCGTCCCCGAGCATCGCGGTGAACGTTCGCAGGGCGTCGTAGGCAGGCTTCGGTGTGCCGTCCGCGGCGACGAGCCCGAACGCGGCCTCTTGGTTGTGATCGGCCCCGGGGCCGTCCGCGTAGCAGTACCAGGTCACGAGGCGCACGCCTTGGGCCCAGAACGCGGCGAGGGAGCGAACCAGATACGCGGCCTGCTTCTCGCGCGTGACTCCGTATTCGACGTGGGTCGGCCAGCCGGCTTCCGTTACCCACAGTTGTTCATCTTGACCACGGCCGGCGAGGAAGGAGCGAACCTGGTCGGCGCTCCCCGCCACGCTCGAGTTCGCCGGGATCTCGACCTCGGGAGCGATGAACGGGTAGGGGTAGGGATGCCACGCGACCACGTCGATCGAATCGCCGACGTCCGGGTGAGCGTCGTACACGTTTCCGAGATATCGGAGCGCGCCTTGCTCGGGAAGTCCGGGCGGGATCTCCGGATAGAAGAGGCCGCCGAGCGCGACGACCGCCGCCGGGTTCCCCTCACGCAGTCCGGCGGCGCCTTCCGTCAACAGCGCGCCGTAGGCGGCGGGATCCTCATGCGGAGGCCAGAACCGCCAGCCGACGTTCTCCTCGTTCCAGACCTCCCAGAGTCTCACGCGTCCGGCGAAGTGGGCGGCGGCGGCGCGGGCGAAGCGCCGGTAGGCGGGCAGGTTCTCGGCGTCCGGCGGATAGAGGTACGTCGCGCCGATGCCGAACGGCGGGAGACCGCCGCCGAGACCGACCTGCTGCGCCAAAGCGCCTAGCCGCGAGTACAGAGGGTTCCCGTAGGCGAGGATCGCGAGCACCTCGATCCCGTGCGCTGCCGCGGCATCGACCAGATCGTCCTCGTAGGCGAAGTCGTACACGCCGGGCGCACGCTCGATGCGCTGCCAAAGGAAGTCCTGGCGGATCGCCTTCACTCCAGCCGCTGCCAAGCGGTCCAGCGCGGTCGAGCGGTCGGCGCCGAAGAGCTGGAACGCGACCGAGACGAGCGGGATGCCGTCTCCGGCGCCTTCGAGGCCTTGGTGGGACGGCGCGTCGGACCCTTCGTGCGCGAACAAGGCCGCCGGCGCCATGGCTGTGAGCAAGAGAACCGCCGCGAGCGTCCGGCGACCGCTCAAGCCTTTTTCAATGCGGCGCGCGCAACGCGCGCGATCGGTCCACGCGCCCGTCCGCGTCATGAACCCGTCCCCGTACTCCACGCTTCGCTTCCGGATGCCCCCGGCATAACCTCATCGTGCCGTGCGTCGTCCTTAAGTTCCAAAGCGCTTCCCCCCGCTTCGCGGATAACAGAAGCCCTGCGCATGAGTTTCTGATTGCGATTTAAGACTCTGCGGTTTCACGGACGGAGCGCCCGGACCAAACACCTGGATGCATGCGTTCGACGGGTGATTGCGAGCGTAGGCCTGCTCCGGCTCTCCCCAAGGTTCCATGTGCGCCCGGATGGATTCGAACCCCCGACCGTGGCCGTGCCACTCGCCGAGCACCGAGAAGCCCGAGCCCATCAGGAATATTCAGAATGTTGTG
>JBIOTQ010000103.1:0-7696 GCA_044866075.1 Actinomycetota bacterium
CGACCGACGCGACGCGGATCCTCGTTGAGAACGGCCAGCTCGCGGAGGCGATCGCGCTCGTCGACAGCGCTCGCCCTTCCCTGACACGGGAGCTGAATCAGGTCGTCGCCGCGCGCGCGATCATCGCCGAAGCCGAGGGACGCTCCGAGGACGCGCTGTCGCTCTATCTGGGAGCAGCGGAGCGATGGTCTCGGTTCCCGTTTCCGCTCGAAGAGGCACACGCGCTCGTGGGAGCCGGACGGTGCGAGCGCGCGCTCGGACGGGGCGACGAAGCGCGCGTTCATTTCGAGCGGGCTCGTTCGATCTTCGGCTCGCTCGGCGCGCTCCCCCTCGTCGCCGACGTCGACGCTCTCTCGCGCTAGCCGCGCGCCGCAAGGAGCAATTGCACGGCCTGCGAGCCGATCTGTTCGACGTCCACGTTTTCGGGATCGAGCACCGCGTGGAGACCGAGGCCGTCGGCCGTCGCGACGAGCAATGTGGCCATCGAATCGGGCTCGATCCAGCCGGGCAGGGAGCCCGCGTCGCGCTGTTCGGCGAGCTGCGCGCTGAGGAAACGACGGACCTCCGTCATGATTTCTTGCACCCCGCGGCGGAGCGTCTCGCTGCGAGACGCCGCAAGAAGAGCCTCCAAGTAGACCGGGAGCATCTCGCGCGCTTGCTCGAACGTCGCGCGGAGTTGATCGATCGCGGCCATCAAGCGCACGGCCGGGTCCATGTCCTGCCGCAACACGTCGAGGGCCGGTTCCATCCACGAGCGGATCGTTCGAAGAAGGGCTTGAGCAACGAGCTCGTCCTTCGACCCGAAGTGATAGGTGATCGCGCCCAGGTTGGCCCCCGAAGCCGCGGCGATAGCGCGAGAGGTCGTCCCCCGAAGGCCCAGGCGTCGCAGGCAATCGAGGGTGCCATCGATGAGGCGGGCCGCCGTATCCGGAACGGGCGCAAGGTCGCCCTGAGGCCCCCATCGCGCCACGATCTTGGGTTTGATTTGCTGAGTCATACGTATGTATGATACGGCACGAGGTCACGATGGCAAGCATCATGGACGTCCCGTCCCGGCCCCCGCGTGTCCACGGTCGCCGTCCGGGACTCGCGTGCTATGGGGCCCCCATCGCGGGCCTCACCTTCGGCGGCGTGCTGGCGGCCCTCGTCTTGGCGAACACCGATCTCGAACCGTTCACGATGAGGCTCGCCCTGGCGCTCGAGTACTGCACGCCCGGACTCCTCTCACTCCTCGCCCTGCGGAAGAGGGACGCCCTCTATCTCGCGGCGGGCGCCGTCGGAATGCTGGTTCCGTTCACGGCCATGTCCGGGGTTGCCCTCCCCTTGCTCTTGCCGGCGGCGATGTCGTTGGTCGCGTACGGCCGGAGTGCAGGCGGGTCCCGCCCGCGAGTAGCCGGCCCGATCGTCGCAGCGCTTGCGGTGTTGCTCGTTCTTTCCTCGTGGGTTGCCCTCGTTGCTCGCGCGGATCCGTACTGCACCACCGGCCCGAACGTCAGCGAGTGCGGGAACGATCGCGTGACGGGGATCGAGGGAGGTCTCAGTATCGCGTTCGCCGTGGCGGCCCTCGTCGTGCCGGCCACGTTCGCGAGATCACGCGATGATTGAGGACCCCTCTGTCCTGGGCCGTCCTGAGCCTGCGGAACCCGACGACCGCCGGAGCGGCCGGCGGTGGAGAGAATTCGATCTCACGGCGCTGATCGCGTTCCTGCTCGCTGCGTGCATGTCTTTCGTGACGATCGGTTTGGTGTTCGTCCACGCCGAGGGTATCCATTGGCTCTGGCAAGGACTATCGGCCGCCGCGTGCGCCACGGTGTGGACCGGCCTTTGGGCCTGGCGGCGAGGCCGCTACGCGATCGCAGCGGCGTCGTTCTTCCTGTCGCTCGCATGGCCCCTCGGGTTCGCGGTCGTCCTGACCGGCCCCGTTACCATCGCTTTGACGATCGTCTCCGCCTTTCGCGCGATCAGAGGCCGTTCGACCATCACTCAGCCGCGGGCTCGCTCGCGGTCCGGGGAAGAGGCGTCCGGGATCATCTGGCTCGCGTTGGGGCTCATCGCGATGGGGTTTCTGCTCGTCAGAAGCGATGCCCCGACCGACGGCGCGAGCGGGGTCCTTCGTGCCCTCGCCTTCGGGCTCATGCTCACGTTCCCCGGAATCGTGGCGCTCCTCGGTCGACGCCGGCCGGCGCTCTACCTCGCGGCCGCTGTGGCGGGCCCTCCTCTCAACCTGGTCTTGCTCTCCATCTTGGCGGTGCCGTTCCTGGTGCCCGCCGGGATGGCGCTGGCCGCGTACGCCCAGCGTTCGGCGGACTCGTCGCCGCGGGTGGCCGCGCCGGTCATCGCGCTGCTCGCCCTCGTGCTAGGGATCGCGTCGTTCGGATCGATCCTGGTCCACGAAGATCCTCGTTGCCGAACCTTCGAAAACGGGATCACCTGCTCGAGCGACATCGTGACCCCGGCAGAAGCCTTGATCAGTCTCGGCTTCACATCACTGGCGATCGTAACGGCCTGGATCCTTGCGAAGCCCAAGCCGCACCCAACCGAGGTGCGCGGATGACCGAACGAGACGTCGTCATTCGCGTGCGAAGGAAGCGATGAAGATCGCAGGGTTGGTGATCGCGCTCGGAACGATGTTCGCGCTCACCAGCGTCGGGGGCGTGACCATAGTCGGGGCACCGCTCCTCGTTCCGGCCCTGTGGTGGAGCGCGCGATCGTCCGGCATCTGGGGTCGGGCTGCGATCACATTCTTAGCCGCCCTCCTCATGACGGCGGTCGGGTGGTTCATCGCCTACGAGACGGTCGGAGAGCAACAGCCGTGGATCGCCCTCGTACCGGCGCTCGGTTTCGTCGCGACGATCGCCGGCTTCGCGCTGACCCTTGGCCGGAAGCCGCGCGAGCGACTGGCTGCCGCGGCGGCCCGACGCCGGGACGCTGAGGACAGCCGCGCTTAATGCACGTCGGTCAGCGGGTCGCGAGGAGCAACGCGGCGCCCGCCCGAGCGCGGATGCGTGCGTCGTCGAAGCCTGCGCCCTTCGCCCGCCGGCGGATCTCCCCGAGCCCGGACGCGCCCGAGCTCGGTGCCAGGCCCGTCATGCGCGCGAGAAGGAACCCACCGGCCGGGACGGCGATCACGAGCCGGCCGCCCGGCGGCAGCACGCGATTGATCTCCGTGAGACCACGTGCCACGTCCGGCCAGAAGAAGACGGTGTTGACGCTGTAGACGCGATCGAACGAGGCGTCGTCGAAAGGCAGAGCGGCGACGTCCCCGCAGGCGACGCGGAGCCGTCCCGTCGCGATCTCTCGGGGGAAGCGGTTTGGCGCCTCGCGCACCATCTCGTCGGAGATATCGATCCCGGTGGCGCGTCCGGTCGTGAGGCGGCGCAGGACCATGCCGAGGCCGACACCGCCTCCGAACCCGATGTCGAGGACGTCCTCGCTGCCGCTCAGGTCGAGCGTCGCGACTGCCCAGCTGTTGATCGGTCGGTTGACGACGTTGAGGAGACGCGCTGTCACCGGCGCGAGCGGGCCGTGTGGCCGACGCAACTGGCCGAGCACGGGATCGACGAAACGCCGCATGGAGTCTGTTCTATCCGCGGCGGCCCGGCGCCGGGACGCTGAGGACCGCGCGCGCCAGGTTCACCCCGTAGTGGTACGCCAGATCCACATAGCTCGTCGCCTCGAGCACGACCAGATCGGCGCGGGCGCCGGGACCGAGCGATCCGACGAGACCTTCCCGGGATAGCGCGGCCGCCGCGTGGCGCGTGACGCCGAGCAGAGCCTCCTCCGGCGTCACTTTCAAGAGAACGCACGCCAGCGCCACCACGAGGGGGAGATTCTCGCTGTTCGAGGTGCCCGGGTTGAGGTCGGTCGACAGCGCGACGCGCACGCCTTTGTCGATCAGCATCCGGGCCGGCGCGAACGGCGCACCCGTCATCATCGACGCGCCGGGGATCAGTACGGCGATCGTGCCGGTGCGCGCCAGCGCGGCGGCGTCCTCCTCGGTCGCGTGCTCGAGGTGCTCCGCGCTCACGGCGCCGAACTCCGCGGCGATCGCCGCTCCCCCGCTGCGGCCGAGCTGCTCGGCGTGGATCTTCGTCCCGAGGCCTTCGACCTTCGCCGCCCGAAGGATCCGCCTGCATTGGTCGGCCGTGAACGCGCCGCGGTCGCACCAGACGTCGCAGAACTTGGCGAGGTTGCCGATGGCCGGGATCATCCCGTCGACGATCAGGTCGACGTAGCCGCTCGCGTCGTCCGCGTACTCCTCGGGCACCACGTGCCCGCCCATGAACGTGCGGACGACGTCGACGGGATGGTCGACCGTCGCGGCGACCTCGAGCAGGCGGCGCTCGTGCTCGACCGTGAGCCCGTAGCCGCTCTTCGCCTCGACCGTCGTGACGCCGTGCGCGTAGAAGCGGTCGAGGCGCTCGCGCGCCAAAGCGGCCAGCGCTTCGTTTGACGCGGCGCGCGTCGCGGCGACCGTCGTGCGGACACCGCCGGCGCGGTACGGTTCGCCGCGCAGCCGCGCGGCGAACTCCTCCGACCGGTCCCCGGCGAAGACGAGGTGCGTGTGCGGGTCCACGAGTCCCGGGATCACGGCCGCCCCGCCGGCATCCACCTCGTGCGCTCCGGGCGCTATCTCGACGGCGTCGCGCAGCGCCTTCTCCGGCCCAGCCCAAACGACCTTGCCCTCGAACCCGGCCAGGGCGCCGCGCTCGATGATCCCCAGCGGTCCGTCGCCGAGGGCGGACTCGCACGTGACGAGCTGCGACGCGCCGGTGACGACGAGGTCGGCTCTCACACGTCGCCGGCGGCGGCGGCCGTCTGGTCGTTACGAGTCGCTTTCGGTTCAATCACCACACATACGTATGGCCCAGGACCGATGTTCTCGATGTAATGGGCGTCCCGCGGCGCAGGAAAGAACCGGACGTCGCCCGGCTCGGTTGAGTAGTCGTTGCGCGGGCGATCATCGGCATTCCTGGAGCGAATCCGACGTCCGGTGACTGTAACGACGAGCTCGTCGTACTCGTGAGTGTGGACGGACGTCCGGTCGCCCTCTTCCAGGATCAGCCGGGAAACGCGGACTCGCTCGTCCTCATGCACGACCTCTGCCTGGACGATGCGCGGCTCGGATACTTCGTTCACGACGAATGGCCCTCGAGCATTGGAATCACAATTCCGCGTTCGCTCGCGACCTCGATCGCGCGCTCGTATCCCGCGTCGGCGTGGCGCATGACGCCGGTGCCGGGGTCGTTCGTCAGCGTCAGCTCGAGGCGTCGCGCGCCCTCCTCGGTCCCGTCGGCGACCACGACGACGCCGGCGTGGATCGACTTGCCGATGCCGACGCCGCCGCCGTGGTGCACGCTCACCCACGACGCGCCGCTCGCCGTGTTCAGGAGCGCGTTGAGGATCGGCCAGTCGGCGATCGCGTCGGATCCGTCGCGCATCGCCTCGGTCTCCCGATACGGCGACGCGACGCTCCCTGCGTCCAGGTGATCCCGGCCGATAACGATCGGCGCGCCGACCAGCCCTCGCGTCACCAGGTCGTTGAACGCGAGGCCGGCGCGATGCCGCTCGCCGTACCCGAGCCAGCAGATGCGCGCCGGCAGACCCTGGAACCGCACGCGCTCCTTCGCCAGCCGGAGCCAGCGCTGCAGGCCGTCGTCGTCGGGGAACAGCTCCGCGACGACCCGGTCGGTCGCGGCGATGTCACTCGGGTAGCCGGACAACGCGGCCCAGCGGAACGGTCCCTTACCCTCGGCGAAGAGCGGCCGGATGTACGCCGGAACGAAGCCGGGATACGAGAACGCGTCTGCGAAGCCGCCCTCGATCGCTTCGCCGCGCAGGTTGTTGCCGTAGTCGAAGACTTCGGCGCCGTCGTGCTGCATCTCGACCATGGCGCTGCAGTGGTCGGCGATCGACGCCCGCGCCTCCTCGACGTACCGCCCCGGGTCTTTGGCGCGCAGCTCCGCGGCGTCCTCGACGGTGTGACCGCGCGGGACGTAGCCGTTGAGCGGATCGTGCGCCGAGGTCTGGTCGGTGACGACGTCGACCTTGAACGCACGGCGACGGATCTCGGGGAAGACGTCCGCCGCGTTCCCTTGGACGCCGATCGACAGAGCCCGGCCGCCGGCGCGGGCCTCTTCGGCGCGATCGAGGGCATCGTGCAGCGACTCGGCCACCTCGTCGAGGTAGCCCGTTTGGAGGCGGCGCAGGATCCGCGCCGGATCGACCTCGACGCACAGCGCGACGCCGTCGTTCATCGTGATCGCCAGCGGCTGCGCGCCGCCCATCCCACCGAGCCCCGCGGTCAGCACGACCCGCCCGCGCAGCGTTCCGCCGTAGAGCTTCTCCGCCACCGCGAGGAACGTCTGGAACGTGCCCTGCAGGATCCCTTGCGTCCCGATGTAGATCCACGATCCGGCCGTCATCTGGCCGTACATCGTGAGGCCGGCGGCCTCGAGCTCCCAGAAGTCTTTCCACGTCGCCCACTGCGGGACCAGCATCGCGTTCGCGATGAGCACGCGCGGCGCGAACGGATGCGTCCGGAACACGCCGACCGGCTTCCCCGACTGCACGAGCAACGTCTCGTCGTTCTCGAGCGCGCGCAGCGAGCGCACGATCGCGTCGAACGCGGGCCAGTTGCGCGCGGCCTTCCCCGACCCGCCGTAGACAACGAGGTCCTCCGGCCGTTCGGCGACCTCGGGGTCGAGGTTGTTCATGAGCATGCGCAGCGCGCCTTCTTGGTGCCAGCCCCGACACGACAGTTCGGAGCCGCGCGGCGCGCGGATCACGCGTGCGGTCACTGCAGCTCCCCCACCGCGCCTTGCGCGGCGCTCGTGAGGGCCCCGGCGCGCGCGAGGTCGCGGACCGCGTCGATGTCCGGCGCCAAGAAACGGTCGGAGAGCATCGCCGGTACGCGTGCACGGATCGCGTCGCGGACGGCTGCGGCGGCGGGCGACGGAGCGAGCGGCGCGCGCAGGTCCAGCGCCTGCGCGCCGGCGAGAGCCTCGATGGCGACGACGGCCTCGGCGTTGGACACCGCTTTCTGTGCCTTCATCCCGGCGTCCCAGCCCATGCTGACGTGATCCTCCGTCGTGCCCGAGGTGGGGATCGAGTCGACCGACGCGGGCACCGCCAGACGCTTGCACTCCGCGACCAACGCGGCCTGCGTGTACTGCGCGAGCATGAACCCGGAGTTCACGCCGGCCTCGGGCGCCAGGAACGCCGGCAGGCCGTTCGAGTGCGCCGGGTCGAGCATGCGATCGGTGCGCCTCTCGCTGATCGACGCCAGCTCGCTGGCCGCGATCGCGATCATGTCGAGCGCGAACGCCAGCGGCTCCCCGTGGAAGTTGCCGGCGCTCTCGACGTCACCGGTTTCGCCGAAGACGATCGGGTTGTCCACCTCGCTGGCGAGCTCGCGTTCGGCGACCGAGCGCGCGTAGGCGAGCGCGTCGCGGCACGCGCCGTGCACCTGTGGCGCGCACCGCAACGAGTACGCATCCTGCACCGCGTGCGCGGTCGTGCGATGCGACGCGACGATCTCGGAGCCGGCCGTCAGCCGTCGCAAGTTCTCCGCGCTCACGCGCTGCCCGGGGTGTGGGCGCAAGCGGTGGATTTCCTCGGCATACGGGCGATCGGTTGCGAGGAGCGCATCCACCGACATCGCGCACGCGACGTCCGCCGCGCGCACGACCATCGA
>JBIOTQ010000104.1:0-6889 GCA_044866075.1 Actinomycetota bacterium
TTCTCGGGCGGTGAGAAGAAGCGCAACGAGATCCTCCAGATGGCCGTCCTCGAGCCGGAGATGGCGGTCCTCGACGAAACCGACTCGGGCCTCGACATCGACGCTTTGCGCGCGGTCGCTGAGGGCATCCGGACAGTCGCGACCGAGCATATGGGCGTGCTCCTGATCACGCACTACCAGCGGATCCTGAACTACATCACGCCCGACGTCGTGCACGTTCTGACCGGCGGGCGGATCGTCCGCTCGGGCGGCGCGGATCTCGCCGCCGAGCTGGAACAGACCGGGTACGATGCGTTCAAGGAGGCGGAGCCGGCCGCGGACGATCGCGGTCCGCTCCCGTAAGAGATGTTCGATCCCAAGGTCGTCCGCAAAGACTTCCCGATCTTCGAACGGCGCGTCCACGGCGACAAGCCGCTCGTCTACCTCGACAGCGCGAACACATCCCAGAAGCCGCGCCGCGTCCTCGACGCGCTGAACGACTTCTACGAGCGCCACAACGCGAACATCCACCGCGCCGTCTACGAGCTCGCCGCCGAGGCAACGGAGGCGTACGAGGGGGCCCGCGTCAAGGTCGCGCAGTTCATCGGCGCGCCGAACGGCCCGCGCGAGGTCGTCTTCACGAAATCCTGCACCGAGGCGATCAACCTCGTCGCGTACGCATGGGGACGCGCGAACCTTCGCGAAGGGGACGAGATCGTCATCTCCGAGATGGAGCACCACTCGAACCTGATCCCCTGGCAGATCGCCGCCCAGTCGCACGGCGCGACGATCCGCGCGCTGCCGATCACCGACGAGGGGCTGCTGGATCTGTCGAAACTTGAATCGGTGATCACCGACCGCACGAAGATCGTCTGCGTTTCCGGGATGTCGAACGTCCTCGGAACGATCAACCCGATCCCGCAGATCGCCGAGGCCGCGCACGCGGTGGGCGCGAAGGTCCTCGTGGACGGCGCCCAGCGCACCCCGCACCTCACCACCAACGTCGCCGACCTGGGCGCGGACTTCTACGCCTTCACCGGGCACAAGATGTGCGGCCCGACCGGGTCCGGCGGGCTCTGGGCCCGAGCCGAGATCCTCGAGGAGATGCCGCCGTTCCTCGGGGGCGGCGAGATGATCCTCGAGGTCTGGCTCGACCGCGCGACCTACAACGAGATCCCGCACAAGTTCGAGGCCGGCACGCAGCCGTTCGCGCAGTCCGTCGGACTGGGCGCGGCGGTCGACTACCTCAACGACCTCGGGATGGAGGACGTCCGGCGGCACGAGGTCGAAATCGTCGGGTACGCGCTCGAACAGCTTCAGACGATCGAGGGCCTGACGATCTACGGCCCGAAGAACGCCGAGCAGCGCGGCGGCGTCGTCTCGTTCTGGCTCGAGGACGTGCACCCGCACGACCTGGCGACGATCGTCGACACCGAGGGCGTCTGCGTCCGCGCCGGCCACCACTGCGCGCAGGTGCTGATGCGGCGGCTCGGCGTGCCGGCCACCTCGCGGGCCTCCTTCTACGTCTACAACACGCACGAGGACGTCGACGCGCTGGTCGCCGCGATCGGAACGGCGAAGGAGCGCTTCGCCGCCGGGATGCCGTTCTAGGACTCGATAGACTCCGACCTATGTCACTAGACGATCTGTACCGCGAGGTCATCCTCGACCACTACCGGAACCCGCGGAACAAGCGGGCCCTCGACGGCGCCGACATCGACTTGGCACACAACAATCCGCTGTGCGGCGACGAGATCTCGGTGCGCGTGAGGGTCGGCGATGGGATGGTGCACGACGCCGCGTTCGAGGGGCAGGGCTGTTCGATCTCGCAGGCGTCCGCCTCGATGCTGACCGACCGCATCAAAGGTATGAAGCTCGACGACGTGGACGAGCTGATCCTGAGGTTCCGCGGGATGATGGGCGGGAAGGACACCCCCGACGACGAGGCGCTCGGCGACCTCGTGGCCCTCAAAGGCGTCGTGAAGTACCCCGTGCGGATCAAGTGCGCCGTCCTGGCCTGGGACACCCTCCAGGAGGGCGTCGAGACGTACCGGAAGAGTTCCGGGGCCTAGGCGCGCTCGCCGGTCTGATCCGCGCAATCCGGCCGAACCGGCCCTCAACCGGGGCGAGCGCCCCAGATGTTACCTATCCGCCCCGATTTGGATGGGTCAGGTCATCTTTACGGATTCCGGCGAATCAAGGTAACCTTCTCGCTACGCCCAGTGGGGTAGCCCCGCCGGGCGTGAACTAGGGGGTTCTGGCGCTCCGGTCAGTTTGGGGGTGAGGCGGCCCTGTCCGTCGAGGCTCGGTATCTCGAACCTGATCTTCCCATCGAACTTGATGACGCGTACACGCAGACGTTCGATCGCTTGCGTCGCATGTTCCGAGCGCGGGGATGCACGCCCGAAGAGGCCGCCGATCTCGCACAAGACGCCGCCGTCCGAGCGTTCGTTCATATCCGACGGTGGGGGGTCGCAAGCGGCGGGCTTGATCCGTTGCTCAACCGCATCGCGCGCAACCTCCTGATCGACCGTTACCGGCGCACGACGCCGCACCTCGTGCCGCTCGATTCCGCGCACGAGATCCACGACCCCGCGCAAGATCCCACCGAAGAGGTCGCGCGGCGGCAACGCCGACGCGCCGTTCACCACGCCATCCGCGAGCTCCCGACTCGCCATCAGAGCGCGATCAAGTACTCGCTGTCCGGGATGACGCCCGAAGAGGTCGGGAAGCAGCTCGGCATCGGGCGCAACGCGGCGGACGCGCTCCTGCACCGCGCGCGCCGCAGCTTGAAGGAGCACCTCGCTCCGGTCCGCGACGGGATGTGGGGCCTCGCGCTGGGCGTGCGCGTGCGTTGGGACAGGTTCGCGCGGCGCGCGGGTATGGGCGGAGCCGGCGTCGAGTCTTCGAGCGCCGTCGCCGCGAGCGTCGCCGCCGGGATCGCGACCGCCGTCGTCGTCGTGGCGATGAGCGTCGCCGGCGGCGGAAACGGAGCCGGTGGCTCGCTCGGCGGATCTGCGGGCGGTTCGGGCCTCGCCGCGCTCGGAAACATGACACACACCGGCGCTTTTGAGGGGGCCGCCCCCGGGGCGGCGAACGGGGGCCAGATCGGCGGCGGGACGGGCGGCGGGAGCGGTTTCTCGCAGACGTATCGCTTCGGTCCGACCACGACGACGACGCACGGACCTCACGGCGTTTCACACGACATCTCGATCCCCGACCCCGGAGACAAGGGGGGGCCGCCCCTCCTTGAGATCTCGCAGTACCTCGGCGATGGAACGGGCGCACCCGCGCGGGACGAGGAGCCGGATGAGGTCACGCGAACCATCTGCACGCTCGGCTCAAAAGCGTGCGATCTGATGAGGCTCCGCGGTGCGTAGGGCGAAGGTCGTTCTCGCCGGGTTGGTGATCGCGGTCACGAGCTTCGCCGCGATGCCTTCCCACGCGGGCATCGTCTGCTACAACCTGCACGTCACGTCAAAGGGCAAGGTCCTGATCAATCAGTGGGTCGGGCTCTGCCCCAAGACCGCCGAGGTCGTATCTCAAACGACGCAGAACATCGGTACGACGACCATCCAGACGACCCGCTACGCAGCGGCGTAACGCGAAAACGCCTCGTAAGAACCCCACTGGGGTCTCGTATTTCTGGATGGAGCGCCTGGGCCTTCCCCGGGTCGCCCTGGAACCCAAGGGGGACGCGCTCGGAGCTTCTTGAAAAGACCGAACCGGGAGGGTTCATCCGTCCCCAGCGGATGGTTCCGAGCCAGCCCTCGAACGGTTCGCGAGGAGGGGGTAGGACCCTGGCCTGCCCCCTTCTGCTTTTTGGGGTCGCGGTGATCGGCCTCCCGCCCGCCCCGGTTGGCCCGATCGCGCCTTCTAGCTGATCTCCAGCATGCGTTCGAGCGCGACGCGCGCCCAGTGCGCGACGTCGGCGTCGACCGAAACCCGATTCACCACTCGTCCCTCGAGAAGGTTCTCCATCGCCCACACGAGGTGCGGGAGGTCGATCCGGTTCATCGTCGCGCAGAAGCAGACCGTGCGGTCGAGGAACACCACGGTCTTGTCGGGGTTCTCGCGCCCCAGGCGCGTCACGAGGTTCAGCTCGGTGCCCACTGCCCATTTCGAGCCGGGGGGCGAGCCCTCGATCGCGCGGATGATGCCCTCCGTCGAGCCGACCTCGTCGGCTTGCTGGACGACGTCGTAGCGGCATTCGGGGTGGACGATCACGCGCACGCCGGGAACGCGTTCGCGCACGCTCGCGACGTGCTCGGGCAGGAAGCGCTGATGCACCGAGCAGTGCCCCTTCCAGAGCAGGGCCTTCGCGGAGCGGATCTCGTCTTCGGTGAGCCCGCCGAGATCGCCGTGCGGATCCCAGACCGCGCAGTCGTCGAGCGACAGCCCCATCCCGACGGCGGTGTTGCGGCCGAGGTGCTGGTCGGGGAGGAAGAGGATCTTCGGTTTGCGCTCGAAGCCCCACCGCATCGCCGCCGCCGCGTTCGACGAGGTGCAGATCGCGCCGCCCTCGCGTCCGGTCAGCGCTTTGATGTCGGCGGACGAGTTCATGTACGTCAACGGAACGACCTCGCCGGGGACGATCTCCTGCAAGAGAGTCCAGCACTCCTCGACCTGCGCGATGTCGGCCATGTCGGCCATCGAGCATCCCGCGGCGAGGTCGGGGAGGATCACCTGGACGTGCGGCGCCGTGAGGATGTCGGCCGACTCGGCCATGAAGTGCACGCCCAGGAAGATCACGTTGGGCGCACCGGCCTGCGCCGCGAACTGCGCGAGCTTGTACGAGTCGCCGCGTGCGTCGGCGAACTGGATCACTTCGGGCTTCTGGTAGTGGTGGCCGAGGATGACGAGCTCATCGTCCAGCGCCTGCCGGGCCGCCGCCGCGCGCTCGACGAGCGCGGGATCGAACGCCTGTGGCAGGTCGGTGCACTCCGTGCCTCGCTCGCTCCGCTCTGGAGCGGGGCGACGGTCGAGGATCGGCAGTGGGAGGACTGTCTGCGTCACGGTGCCCCCTGATTGAGGCCTGGGCCTCCGTGCGTGGATGGGCCTTTCCTTTCAAATGATACGGGCGCCGGGGGGCCGGTGCGAACGACTTCGTACAATGGCCGCGTGGACCTGGGCAAGGTGCCGCGCGTCCTTCCGGCCGACACGCCGACGCCGGCGACCTTCATCGACCCGAACGTCCGCCGCGCCGCCGACTGGCTCGCCGGCGGGACGGAGAACGACCCCGGTCTGCTCGTGATCGGCGCGCCGTACGCGGGCGGGTCGATCTCCCACGCCCACACCGACCAGGCGCCGGAGGCGATCCGCCGGGCTCTCGAACGGTTCACGACCTTCTCCAGCGACTTCGACACCTCCCTCGAACACCTCAACGCCCTGGACGTGGGTGATCTGCCCCGCGCGGTGGCCGTCCCGGTGGAGGAGTTCCAGATCCACGTCGAGGAGGTCCTCCGGGCGGTCCGCGCCCAGACGGCTGCGCCGATCGCGGTCCTGGGCGGCGACAACTCGATCACGGTCGGCTGCCACCGCGGCTCGGGCGCCGACGCGCTCATCACGTTCGACGCGCACCACGACGTGCGCGACCCGACGGAGACGGGAGCGACGAACGGGTCGCCCGTCCGGCAGCTGATCGAGGGCGGCCTGGCCGGCCCGCGGGTGGTCCAGATCGGGATCCACGGCTTCGCCAACGCCGCGCCCTACGCGCGCTACGCCGCCGACGCCGGGATCGGCGTCGTCCCCGCGGGCAACGTCCGCGCGCTGGGCGCGGACGCCGTCGTCGAGGACACGCTCGTGAAGCTCGAAGCCGCGGGGGCCGAGCGGATCTGGGTCGACGTCGACCTCGACTGCCTCGAGCGCGCGCTGGCGCCCGGCGCGCCGGCCGCCATGCCCGGCGGGCTCACCCCCGCCGATCTGATCCGCGCCGCGTTCCGGCTCGGGCACTCGCCGCTCGTCACCGGGCTCGACATCACGGAACTCGATCCGACCACCGACGTCGCCGACGCGACGGTGCGCACCGCCTGCGCCGTCCTGCTGTCGTTCGCCGCCGGGGTGGCGATCCGCGCGTGAGCGTGATCGTCGACGGCTCGCCGCTGTCGATCGATCAGGTGGTCGCGGTCGCGCGCGACGCAGAGAAGATCACCATCGGAGACGGCGTCGCAGCGCGCATGGCGCCGGCGCGGCGCGTCGTCGAGGACGCGGTCGAACGCGGTGCCGTGGTCTACGGGATCACGACCGGGTTCGGCGCGCTCGCGAACGTGCGGATCGAGCCGGCCGCCGCCCGCGAGCTGCAACACGCGATCGTGCGCTCGCACGCCGCCGGGACGGGCGATCCCATCCCCGCCGAGATCGTTCGCGCGATGATGCTGCTCCGCGCGCGGACGCTGGCAGCCGGTCACGCCGGGGTGCGGCCCCGTCTCGTCGAGCGCATCGTGGAGTTGCTGAACCGCGGTATCCATCCGATCGTGCCGGCGCACGGATCGGTCGGCGCGTCCGGCGACCTCGCGCCTCTGGCGCACTGCGCGCTGACCGTGATCGGCGAGGGCGAGGTCCAGATGAACGGGACGCGGATGCCAGGCGCGGAGGCGCTGCGTGCCGCGGGGCTCGAGCCGATCGCGCTCGAGCCGAAGGAGGGGCTGGCTCTCGTCAACGGGACCGAGGGCATGCTCGGCATGGCCTGCCTCGCGATCCACGACCTCACGCGCGCGCTGCGTACCGCCGACGTCGCGTGCGGGATGAGCGTCGAAGCGCTCCTCGCCACCGACCGGCCCTTCGCGGAGGCCATACACGCGCTGCGCCCGCACCCCGGGCAGCTGGCGTCGGCCGGCAACCTGCGGCGCCTGACCGCGGGATCCGAGGTGATCGCGTCGCACCGGACGGTCGCGCACGCGGTGCAGGATGC
>JBIOTQ010000105.1:0-21318 GCA_044866075.1 Actinomycetota bacterium
TGGTGATCCCAGAAGCCCGTCGCACCAGGCCTGTCACCGGCACGAGATCGGGAAAACGGTAACGGCGAGGTCCTCCAGTGACGGACCCGATCGTCGAAAAACCCGACTTCCCAGCCGAGTACGGGAACCCGAAGAAACGCCTCGCGTGGGAAGACGTGGAGAAGAAGATCGCGGACGCGCGGGCGTACTGGATCGCGAGCACGCGGCCCGACGGCCGGCCGCACGTCGTTCCGCGCGACGGAACGTGGCTCGACGGGGCGCTCTATTACGGAGGCAGCCCGCAGACGGTTCATCACCGCAACGTCACGCAGAACCCGAACGTCGTCGTTCACGTCGGCGACGGGACCGAAGCTTTCATCGTCGAGGGTGCGATCGAGATCGAGGTGCCGACGGAGGAGAAGGCTCAGCGGCTCTCCGACGAGATGTTCGCCAAGTATCCGGTGTACGGGCACATCGAGCGGAGCGTCTTCATGCAAGGAGTCGCGGTGCTGCGGCCGAAACGCGTCCTCGCGTGGACGAATTTCACCGAGAACGCCACGCGCTTCCGGTTCGAGTAGGGACTACCCGTCGCCGAGTGCTCGGAGCGCAGCGTCGAGGATCTCCTCGCGCATCGCCGGTGTGAGTTTTCTGTCGCCGTGGGCGAGGGCGGCGATGGTTCCTTGCTTCGCCGCCGCCATCGCGACGCGCGCGCGGGTCATCTTCGCCGCGTTCGGCCGCGGCCCGGCGAGCGCGCGGATGATCTGATCCTCGCCGACCTGTGCCTGATGACACTTCGCGTATTCCTGGATCACCGACGGGTCGTTCTGGAACGTCGTGAGGCACGACGCCGGCCCACCGACGAAGTCGATCATCGCGCCCAGGATCTCTCGCGCGTGATTGCCGGAGGGATGCTCGGCGGCCGTACGAACGAGCTGCATGAACTCCATCAGCGGCTCGGAGAGAAGCGCGTCGAGGATCTCTTCCTTCGATCTGAAGTGGTAGTACAGCGCGGCCTTGCTCGTTCCGAGTTTGTTCGCTATCTGCGAGATCGACGCGCTGCGGTAACCCTGCTCCGCGATCAGCTCGCGGGCGATGTCGAGGATTCTTTCACGGGTTCCGGCGATTTCTGTTTCCATCACGGAATGAATACTACTTGACGACCGTTCAGTAAGTCCAGTAGGGTTCCTTACCGACCGGTCGACAAGGCGGCCGGACCGCCGGAAGCGGCGGGCGAAGAACCCAACGGCCCCGGCGCGGGCCTGTATTCCCACCCGGAAGGAGCTAGCTATGGCCGTCCTAGAACAGGACCTCCAGCCCCCCGCCTCACCGGCCATCGACGCCGATCCCCGCCGATGGAAGGCTCTCGCGGTCCTGGCGCTCGTGCAGTTCATGATCGTCATCGACATCACCGTCGTGAACGTGGCGTTACCGTCCATCCAGAAAGCGTTGGACTTCTCCGCGGGCGGGCTCGCTTGGATCGTCGACGGATACGCGCTCACCGCAGGCGGTCTGCTGCTCCTCGGCGGCCGGATGGGCGATCTGCTCGGCAGACGCCGGCTCTTCCTGATCGGCACGGCCGTCTTCGCCGTCGCGTCCTTCACCAGCGGCGCGGCGCAGAACTCGGCCATGCTCGTCGCGAGCCGCTTCGCGCAAGGCGCTGGGGAAGCTCTCGCGTCGCCGGCGGCCCTCGCGCTCGTCGTGCTGCTCTTCAAGGACGCCCGGGAGCGCACGAAGGCTCTTGGGATCTGGAGCGGCCTCGCCGGGGTCGGCGGAACCGTCGGCGTTCTGCTGTCCGGCGTGATCGTGAACTTCGTCAGCTGGCGCTGGATCTTCTTCATCAACATCCCGATCGCTGTGACCGCCGTGGCGCTGATCCCACGCCTCGTCGACGAGAGCCGTGCCGAATCGGCATCGCGCCGGATCGACGTTCCGGGCGCCGTCCTCGCGACCGGCGGCGTGCTGGCGCTGGTCAACGGACTGCTTTCGGCCAGCCGTCACGCATGGGGATCGCCGCAGGTGCTCGTGCCGCTCCTCGGCGGACTCGCCGCGCTCGTCGCGCTGGTCGTTGTCGAGAGCCGGACGCGCGAGCCGCTGATCCCGATGACCTTCTTCGCCAATCGCACGCGGGTCTCGGCGAACATCGCGACCGCGGCGATGGCGAGCGGGATGTTCGGCATGTTCTTCCTGCTGACGCTGTACCTGCAGCAGGTGCTGCGGTACTCGCCGCTCGAGACGGGTCTCGCCTACGTCCCCTTCGGGTTCGGACTCATCGCGGGCATCACTGTCTCGACAAGGATCATCGAACGCGTCGGCGCGCGCGCGGTGATCGCTACCGCGTACACGATCGCCGGCGCCGGCCTGCTGCTTCTCGGCGGCGTGACGGTGACCGGGAGTTACATGGGCGATCTGCTCCCGACGATCCTGATGCTTTCGTTCGGGATGGGCGCCGCGTTCCCGGCGATCCAGATCGCGGCGTTGCACCAGGTTTCGGAGGAGAACGCCGGGCTGGGGTCGGGCGTTCAGAACACCGTGCTCCAGGTCGGCGGAGCGCTCGGGCTGGCCGTGCTCGTCACGCTCGCGGTGCGCCGCACCGCGTCATCGCTGGCGGCGGGAGTGGCGGCGCCGGTGGCGGCGACCGACGGCTACGCGCTCGCGTTCCGCGTGGCGGCCCTCGCCCTGTTCGCCGCGGCGATCGTGGGTCTCGCCCTGGTGCCGGGCCGCCGCGCGGCTCGAGTCGCCGCGCAGAACGAGATCGAAAACGAGTTCATCGACGCAGAAGCAGCGGAGGAGGTGGCTTGATCATGCATGGGGTTCAGAACGGCGACGGGTACGTCCTCGTCCAGGCGAGCGCGGATGCGGAAGTCTCTTTGCTCGCAGACCTGATCACGCGAACGCCCGGCGTCGTCAAGGTGGAGCGGGTGCACGGTCCCTACGACGTGATCGCGGTGACCCACGAAACGGATGCGAACTCCTCGCCGGCGCGTGCGATCGGCGCGCTGGACGGTGTGCTGCGAGCGATCCCCTTGGCCCTGACTGCCGCGGATAGTTCGCGAGGAGAAGCCGCGTAACGTCGGTTGATCAGCCGATGAAGCGCCGGTAACGCGCGATCGTCGCGTCGACGGCCTCCCGCTCCTGCTTGTTGAGTCTCCGGTCGATGAGCGTCTCGACGGTCCCACCGTCTCGTCCGTGCGCTGCACGCCACCGGCCGAGCAACCGCCCGTCGTACAGGATCGCGTGCATGAAGCCGCCGACGCTCACGGGAAGGGCCGGGCGGCCCCATGCTGCAAGGACGTCTCGCCTGCTCTCCGAATAGGAGATGATCGTCTCGTCATAGCACTGAACCAGATCCGCGCGGGCCACCGGACGCCGTGCCCGTGACCCGCGGTCTTGGAACCAGTAGGTGCGGCCGCCGTGGTCGAATGTGTCGAGATCTCGCTCGACCGACGCGATCGCGAGGCGCGCGTCGCGTGTCGCGAGACCCGACCACCAGACGAAGTCCTTCAACGTCGCGGGCCCGCGCGCGGTGAAGTAACGGCGGGCGAGCTCGGCGAGCGCTTCGTCGCCATCCGGCCCTCTCTTCGCCGGCACGCGTGCGTCGAACAGCGCGTACGTGTGCTGCTTCCCGTTCACCGCACCGCTGCAGACCACGGAGTCGAGCTCGGCGCGCATCATGATGTAGGCCATCCGCTGTCCCTCGGTGTCGACGCGCCGCCGGGCGAGGACCGCCGCGATCTCGCGTCGCGTGAGGTGGCGCTCGGTGACGGCCGCGGCGATCAGATCGTTCGTGCGGGACAGCGATCTCGCATCGAGGCCGAGCTCCCGGTACCGGCGCGCGTTCCAGGCGTTGACGCGCGGCCCGCTCAGGCGCATGAGCCAACGCAGATCCTGCGGTGCCACGAAGTGCCACGTCGGGCGCAGGATGTGCGTCCGCAAGACCTTTCCCTCGTCGACCGCACGACCAACGGCCGCATAGGTCGCGTCCTTCGTTCGTTGGCCGAGGGACCATTTCGCGTACGGGAACTCCTGTGCCTGCGCTGCGGTCAGCCGGCGCAACGCGTCCTGCGCATCCTTCGCCCCGGTCCCCCAGACACCTTGCGCGTACATCCGGTGACGCGCGATCGCTACAAGATCCACAGACTTTAGCCGCCGGTCTTTCGTTCCCGGATCCGCTCCGTCGCCCACGAATTGTGGCGGAACGCTTCGACTAGTGCACCGTTCACGAGATCTCTCTCCAAATACCGAGGTCAGGACCCGGAAAATCGCCCAACTCTAACCGGAATCAACGGCCGCTCCGATGAGTTTTCATCCTCGGAGCCGTCTACCTCTCAGAGAAACACGGAAGGCTCTCTGAAGGCTCGAAGAGGAGGCCGTGATGCGTGAGATCAGCGTGGTCAACTTCGTCAGCCTCGACGGCGTCATGCAAGGGCCCGGCAGCCCCGACGAAGATCGGACCGGAGGCTTCCCGCACGGCGGCTGGGTGGGTCCCTACCTCGATGAAGACTGGATGCAGTTCGCGTCGAAGGGCTTGGCCGGCGGCAGCGCTCTCCTGTTCGGTCGGGTCACCTACGAGAAGATGGTGGCGCACTGGCCGAACGTCTCCAACGACGATCCCATCGCGGCCAAGATGAACAACTCGACGAAGTACGTGGTCTCCAACACCCTCAAGGACGTCAGCTGGCAGCACACGCATCTGATCCGGGGCGACGCCGCGACCGAGGTCGCGAAGCTGAAGGAAGAGCCCGGCGACGACATCACGATCTTGGGAAGCGGCGCCTTGCTCCAAGACCTGATCCGAAACGACCTCATCGACTCGTACACGCTGCTGCTCTGCCCGCTCGTCTTGGGGACCGGGAAGCGACTGTTCCGGGACGGCGAGCCGAAGACTCCGCTCAATCTCGTCGAATCGCGACAGACGAGCACGGGAGCGGTGATCCTCGTGTATGAGCCGGAGCAAGGTCGGTGAGATCGTCTTAAGATCCAACGTCGATCACGGCACAGGGGGAACGATGTCAGCAATCATCGAAGCATCGGGCGTCGTCAAACGGTTCGGAAAAACCTTGGCGCTCGACGGATTGGATCTCGTCGCGGAGGCGGGCGTGATCATCGCGATCCTCGGGCCGAACGGCGCCGGGAAGACGACATTCGTGCGCTCGATCGCGACGCTCATCAAACCCGATGCGGGGACGTTGCGCGTGTTCGGACGCGACGTCGTTCGCGAGCCTGAGGCCGTCCGTCAAACGATCGGGCTTGCGGGACAGTTCGCGGCGGTCGAACCGGCGATGACCGGGCGAGAGAACCTCGAGATGGTGGCGCGCCTGTTCGGTCAGGACAAACGCTCGTCCAAGGAGAACTCCGCGATCGTCTTGGAACGGATGGGCCTCACCGAGGCCGCCGACCGGCTGGTGCGCACTTACTCGGGAGGAATGCGTCGCAAGCTCGACCTCGGCGCAAGTCTGGTCGGCGCGCCGCGATTGCTGTTGCTCGATGAGCCGACGACGGGACTCGATCCGCGGAGCCGGATGGATCTCTGGGACGCGATCCGCGCGCTCCTCGATCAGGGAACCAACGTCCTTCTCACGACGCAGTACCTGGACGAGGCCGATCACCTCGCGGGCGAGATCGTGATCATCGACCACGGCAAGACGATCGCGCACGGAACGCCGGCGGAGCTGAAGCAGAAAGCCGGCCGCAACGTGATCGAGGTCCACGTCCGTGACCGGGATGACATTCCCGAGGCTGCGAAGGCGCTCGCAGCATGCGGCGACGGTGCCGAACCGCAGATCGACGAGACGACGCGCCGCGTGACGGTCGTGATCGAAGGGGGAACCGAGCGGTTGAGCGTGGCGCTCAAGCCTTTGGAGAAGCTCGGCATCAGCCTCGACGACGTCGCCTTGCGCCAGCCGAAGCTCGACGAGGTGTTCCTCGCCTTGACCGGGCAGGCCCTGGAGGAAACCGACGGCGGCGCGCAAGAGCCGGCCGCGCAAGCCAAATAGGGAGATCGACATGACGACTACGACCATGACGGTGAACAAAGCATCCTTGTTGGCAAGCACGTCCGTGATCGCGAAGCGCACGTGGCTCAAGTTCATCCGGACGCCGCAACTGGTCGTCGTGGGGACGGTACAGGGAGCGATGTTCCTTCTGATCTTCCGGTACGTGTTCGGAGGTGCGATCGGCGCCGGTGCGACCGGCGGCGACTACGTGAACTTCCTCGTCCCGGGATTCATCACGACCGGCATCATCTTCGGCGGGATGGCGTCGGCCGCGGGGATCGCGGAGGATCGCGAACAGGGATTCTTCGATCGATTGCGCTCGCTGCCAATCCCCCGCAGCTCCGTCCTGGCCGGCCGGGCTCTGGCAGACACGGCCACAGCGGCATGGGGTCTCATCATCATGGCCATCATCGGGTTCGCGGTGGGCTTCCGGCTCGATGCCCCGGTGAGCCATGCGCTCCTCGCGTTCGCGTTGCTCCTCGTCTACTCGTTCGTCCTCGAGTGGGTGTTCATCACCCTCGGCATGTACGCCGGGAACGCGCAGGCGGCGCAAGGCATGTCGCTCCTGTTGATCCCTCTGGTTTTCATCTCGAGCGCGTTCGTGCCGGTCGGCACGCTCCCGAGCTGGATGCGGAGCGTCGCGGAGCATCAGCCGATCACGTACATGATCGAATCGGTGCGATCGCTCGCGCAGGGCGCGAAAGCGGAAGCGCTCCTCCACCATTCCGCGAGCTACTTCGTGATCCGTTCGCTCGCGTGGTCGGTGGTCATCGTCGCCGTCTTCGCGGCCATCTCCGTCAAGCGCTACCGCGAGGGATCGTAGCGGGCGCTACGGGCGCTTGAAACGCTTTCGGTCTCGCTCCACGTCACGCCGGATATAACACGCGTCCATGTGATCGTTGACGACCCCGAGCGATTCCATCGCGGAGTAGACGGTCGTCGGCCCGACGAAGGACCAGCCTCGCCGCTTGAGGTCCTTGCTCAAGGCCTTCGCTTCGGGGTTCAGCGGGAGCTGCGTCAGCGTCGGCCAGTCGAGCGACGCCGGGCGCGACGCGGTGTCCGGCTCGAAGGACCAGACGTGTGCGGCGAGACTCCCGAATTGCTTCACGAGCTCGATACAGCGCTTCGCGTTGTTGAGCGTCGCGACGATCTTCGCGCGGTTGCGCACGATGCCCGCGTCGAGCATCAACCGGTCGACGCTGCGCGCGTCGAAGCGCGACAGGGCCTTCACGTCGAAGTTGCGGAATGCCTTCCGGAAGCCCTCCCGCTTGCGCAGGATGATGAGCCAGCTGAGGCCGGACTGAAAGCCCTCGAGGCACAGCTTCTCGAAGATCGCGCGGTCGTCGGCGATCGGTCTCCCCCACTCCCGGTCGTGATAGCTCTCGTACAACGGATCGCCGACGCACCACCAACACCGCGGCTTTCCGTCGTCGCCGGGCAGGACGCCGCGTCGTCCGGGCTCCATCGCTGCGGACCGCCCCGCGACGGCGCCTAGGCCCGTTCCGCGGTCGCCGGCGCGGGCAGGAAGCGCGCGAGGACGAGCGCCAATGCGAGTAGCCCGGCGTTCAGCATGAACACCGCCTGCACGGCGGTCACGTAGCGCCCGATCGTGGGGCGGCTCGTCAGGATCGTGAAGAAGACCTCGCCGAGGACGGCGACGCCGAGCGAGATCGCGAACTGCTGGGCCATCGAAAGGGCACCCGCCCCCGCGCCCGCCTTGTGGCGCGGGACGTCGACGAGCGCCGCCCCGATCATCGCGGGAAGAGCGCACCCGTTACCGACGCCGATCAGCAGCAGCGGCGGGAAGAGACGCAAGCTACTCGTCGCGGCTCCCGAAAAGTGGACGTCGATCAAGAGCGCGATCGCTCCCGTCAGACTCAACGAGACCCCGGCGATCACGACTCTGCGACCGCGCCGGTCGATCAACGGCCGCACGAGGAGAGACGTGACCGCGAACGCGACGCCGACGGGACCGAAGGTCAGTCCCGCATGCAAAGCCGAGAAATGCAGTCCGGCTTGGAGGAAAAGCGCGAGTCCTAGCAGGAAGCTGCCGAAGTACGCGTAGATCGCCATGTTGATCGCGAGACCGCTGCGGAAGGAGCGCCAGCGGAAGAGCTCCAGATCGAGCAGGGGTTGACCGCCTCGACGCAGCAGGCGGGCCTCGTACCGCAGGGCGAGAGCGAACGCCACAGGGAAAACGATCAGCATGGCGACCGCCCAAGCCGGCCACCCTTGCTGGCGCCCGATCGTGAGCGGGAAGAGCGCGAGGGCCAGCGAGCCCGAGATGGCCACGATGCCGACACCGTCGAGCTTCGGCCGCGCGTCGGAGCGGCCGTCCGGAAGGAGCCGCAGCGCGAACGCGATCGCCGCGGCACCGACTGGGAGATTAACGAGGAAGATCACGCGCCAGTCGAGACCAAAGAGGTCGGCTTGAAGCAGGACGCCGCCGAGGATCTGTCCCGCGACGGAGCCGAGCCCGATGGCCACGCCGAACCACGCGAGCGCACGCGACCGTTCATCCGGGGGGAACAGGCGGGTGATGAACGCGAGAACCTGTGGGACCATGAGCGCGGCCGCCGCGCCCTGGCACAAACGGGCGACGACGATCTGCGTGGGATCCTGCGCGAGGCCGCACGCCACCGACGTGAGCACGAACAAGGCCATCCCCAGCATGAACACCCGCCGGTACCCGAACCGGTCCCCGAGCCGGCCGCCGGTGACGAGACCGGCGGCGTAGGTGAACGCGTAGCCGCCGACGACGAGTTGCAGCGCAGCATCGGACGCGCCGAGCTCGCGTTGGATGCTCGGCGCCGCGACGTTGACGACGAACACGTCGAATAGCGCCATGAACGTGGCCGTCAAGATGACGGGAAGCGCGGCCCACCGGCGTGGATCGTCCTGCTCGATCGTTATCTCGCGCGGGGTTTCCTCGGTTTGTTCGCGTGCTGCGACCAGCATGAACGACCCTCCGTCTGTGCCTGCGGCGACGTCCAGCTCCACGATCCGATGAATCCCACAACGACGCGGGAGGTGGCGATATTTCAACCTCTTATGTCGCTTCGCCTCACCGCGCGCGGCAGGCGAGCAGTCCGGCCGAAACCACCGTCGTTCGCCTCGCCCGTGGTCTCGAAGTACCGCCGTCGCATCGTACGGCGATAGAGTCGGTTCCTATGGCGGAGCCGAAGAAGGGTCGCGCGCGCGCCCCTCGGCAAGAGGTGAACCTCGGGTTCGAGGAGCCGGCGAAGCGGCAACAGCTCACCTTCACGCTGATCCCGGCGGACAAGCTCGAGGTCATCCGCCATCAGCGCAAGCCGAGCGACACGCATGTGAAGCGCGTCATCGGCTCGATCGAACACGTGGGGTTCATCGCGCCGCTGATCGTCGTCCCTCGAGACGACAGGTTCGTGATCATCGACGGCCAGCACCGCTTCCTCGCCGCGCAGCAGCTCGAGATCGCCGAGTTCCCTGCGATCGTGGTCCCGGAGGAGCTCGCCCGCCGGATGCTCCGGCTCAACATCGAGAAGGAGCCGAACATCCGCGAGCGTTCCGCGGTCGCTCTCTCGATCTATCGCGAGCTCGTCGAAACCGCGCCCGACCTCGGTGAGGAGGACGCGCAGGTGGTCGACGCCGTCGAGCAGGCGCACTACGTAACGCTCGGTCTCGGGTACGAGGAGTCGGGGCGGCTCGCCGGCAGCTCCTTCGAGCCCATCTTGAAGAAGTGCGACGGGTTCATCGACGCGCCCCTCGAGAAGGCGTACGTGACGCGGCAGGAACGGGCGGCCAAGGTCGTCGAGGCCAACAACCTCGTGCGCGCGATCTCGGACAAGCTGAAGGAGACCGGCGCGTGGCATCAGTTCATCGGCGCGCAGATCATCTCGTACGCGAACCCGCTGAAGCGCGCACGGAAACAGACGACGTTCGACTCCTGGGACAAGCTCCTGGACAAGCTGCACGAGCTCGAGGAGAAACCCGAACGCGTCTTGCACGCCTCCGGCGGCTGAACGTGATGGCCGCGTTCCTCACGGCGCGCGCGGTCACCGATCCGACACGTGACGCGCTCGAGGTGCTTCTCCATGGGGACGGGATGGAGCCGAGGTGGTGGAGCAACGGTCCGGGCGACCGGTACGCGAGACACTCGCACCCGTACCACAAGGTTCTCTACTGCGCCGAGGGCAGCATCGTCTTCCACACTGATCAGGGCGACATCGAGTTGCGGCCCGGCGACCGCCTCGATATCGAACCGGCGACCGGCCACGCGGCGACGGTCGGGCCGGACGGCGTCACCTGCGTCGAGGCGCCGCTCGAGCCGACGCCCTGATGCGTATCGTCTCGCTGCTCCCGTCGGCCACGGACATCGTGTGCGCGCTCGGCTTGCGCGACCGGCTGGTCGGGCGGACGCACGAGTGTGACTGGCCGCCCGGGATCGAAGAGGTACCCGCAGTGACACGGGATACCCTCGATACCGCCTCGATGTCCGAGCGCGAGATCGACGCGGCGGTCGGCAAAAGCGTGCACTCCGGATCGTCGATCTACGCGCTCGATCACGACGCCCTGGCCGCGGCGAAGCCCGACCTGATCCTCACGCAGGAGCTCTGCGAGGTCTGCGCCGTCTCGTACTCGGAGGTGATGCGCTCTGCAAGGATCATGGACCTCGGACAACGCGTTGTCTCACTCGAGCCGCACACCATCGACGAGATCCTCGAGAACATCGCGCTCGTCGGCCGTCTCACCGGCACCGAGGACACCGCGAAGGCGGTGATCATCGACGCCCGTGAACAGCTCGCGGCCGTACAGAACGCGGTCGCCGGACGCGAAGCTGTGCGGACCGTTTGCATCGAATGGCTCGATCCCATCTATGCGGCCGGGCACTGGGTTCCCGAACAGGTGTCAGCCGCCGGCGGCGAGGAGCTCGTCGGGTGGTTGGGGAAGCCGAGCCGTGCGGTCTCGTGGAACGACGTCCGCGCGGCCGCACCAAACGCGATCGTCCTGTTGCCGTGTGGACTGTCGATCGAGCGCGCGACCGCCGACTCCACGGCACTCCGCGCCCTCCCGGGATGGGAGGACCTCCCAGCGGTTCGCAGCGGGCGCGTCTGGGCCGTCGACGGTCCTGCCTACTTCAACCGGCCCGGCCCGCGGGTGATCCGCGGAATCGAGGTCCTCGCGCACGTGCTGCATGGCGTCGGCACGGTGAAAAACTCCGAAGCGGTCCGGCTCGGGTCGTCGTAGGGTCGGGACGTGAGCTCTCCCGACGCGATCGACTCCTTCCGGCTCCTGCACGATTCCGGCTGCTTCGTCATGCCGAACGCGTGGGACATCGGCAGCGCGATGCTGCTCGCGAGCCTCGGTTTCCCTGCGCTGGCGACGACGTCGAGCGGTGCCGCGTGGTCGCACGGCCGGGCCGACGGCGGCCTCGAGCGGGACGAGATGCTCGCGCATATCGCCTCGGTGGTTTCCGCCACCGACCTGCCGGTGAACGCGGACTATATGAATTGCTACGCCGATGATCCAGACCACGTCGCGGCGAACATCGCCTTGTGCGTCGACACGGGCGTCGCCGGCCTATCGATCGAGGACATGCGCCACGACGGGACGCTCTACGAGTTCGGTCTCGCGGTCGAGCGTGTGCGCGCGGCACGGGCCGCGATCGAGGCGAGCGGACGGAAAGTTCTCCTCACCGCGCGGTGCGAGGCGTTCCTTACCAAGCACGAGGACCCCCTCAGCGAGGTGCGCGAGCGGCTGACGGCGTTCGCCGCCGCCGGCGGCGAGGTGCTCTTCGCCCCCGGAGTCGTCAACCGCGACGATATAGTCGCGATCGTCGCGGCCGTCGCGCCGGCACCAGTGAACGTGCTCGGCGGCCCCAAACACGGATCGGTATCGGACCTGGCCGCGCTCGGCGTCCGGCGTATATCGGTCGGCGGCGGCCTCGCGCGTGCGGGATGGGGCGGCGCTTTGCGCACCGCGCGCGAACTGGCTGAGAGCGGTTCGTTCGCGCTGTTCGCCGAGGCCGAACCCGGCGACGCCCTCAATCGCTTCTTCGGCGGCCGGTAGCCACCTGCGCTGGCCGGAGAGCGCCCGGCGAATGTTCGCGCGACGCGGTTGGTCACGCGTTTGTTGAAACCCCCGAGCCCGTGGGAGCGGCGTGACCCCATCCTGAGGGCTCGCGGGTCAGTTTCTCGATCAGAGTCCCCACGAGGTCGCGGCCTCGAGCCGGAGAGCGATCACGTAATCGAATTCTTCGCCCGCGTACTGCTTGAATTTTTTGGTCAGCGCGTCTTGCGCGCGCTTCAGCTCGCGCCCGCGGTCGACGCTATGCGCCTTCCCATCGGCGCGGACGCCCCGCAGGCGACCCCAGTTCTCGTAGTAGTCGTCGCAGAGGATCTCGGCGCGGGGGTTGCGTCGGAGGTTCCGCGCAGTGTGACCGTTCCGGTCCGTCGCGACGTAGAGCGTGGAATCGACGAGCGCGTGACACAACGGTGCGATGTGCGGCCTGCCGTCGGCCTCGACCGAGCCGATCCGGCAAACGCGTGCGCGGCCGAGATAGCTCTTCTGTTTGGCCGTCAGTCCCTTCTTCACTGCTCACCCCCTTGGTCGATCCATGGCTCCCGTGCCGGCACGGGCGCGAAACGCGTTGCGAGGAGCCTCCTTCATAGACTGCATCTTGTCTACCAAGAACAAGGAGGATCCCGATGCTTCCCGAGTCGGCGAAGGAGCTGATCCGGTCCGGCCGGTTGGCGCACCTCGTGACGCTGGATGTCGACGGTTCGCCGCACGTCACGCTCGCGTGGGTTGGCCTCGACGGTGATGACGTGGTGATGGGCACCATGCCCGATCAGCGCAAGATCAAGAACATGCGGCGCGACCCGCGGGTCGCGATCTCGATCGATACGACGAAGAAGAATGAGATCGGGCTGGATCAGTATCTCGTGATCTACGGCAACGCCACCGTCCTCGAGGGCGGTGCGCCGGAGCTGCTGCAGGAGCTCGCCTACACGTACATCGGGCCGGGCGTGAAGTTCCCGCCGTTCCCGAACCCCCCGCCCGGCTACGTGACGCGCGTCGCGGTCGACCGGCTCGGCGGAATCGGGCCCTGGACCAGCGGCTAGTCGCTCGTCTGCATCAGCGCGCGGACCGTGTCGATCGTGTCGGCCTCGGCCGGCGTTTTGTCGTGCCGGTACCGCAGCACGCGCGCGAACCGCAGCGCCACACCGCCTCCGTAGCGTGTCGAGCCGTGCACGCCGTCGAGCCCGATCTCGACGACCTGCTCCGGGCGAACCTCGACGGTGATGCCGTGCCGGCTCGTCTCCAACGCGAGGAAGCGTTCCGTCTGCCACTTCAGCATCTCGTCCGTCATCCCCTTGAACGTCTTTCCGACCATCACGAAGCCGCCGGCCGGGTCACGCGCGCCCAGGTGGATGTTCGACAGATATCCCTTCCGGCGGCCGTGTCCCCACTCGACGCCGATGACGACGAGGTCGAGCGTTCGCACCGGCTTCACCTTGCGCCACGACTGGCCCCGGCGGCCGGCCTGGTAGACGGACGAAAGGCCTTTCACCATCACGCCCTCATGGCCGGCGGCGAGCGCCTCGCCGAGAACGCCGCCCGCGGCGACGGCATCGTCGGTCGTGATGCCGGGGACCCGCGCGCCGGCTGCGATGCGGTCGAGGACGGCGAGACGTTCCTCCAGCGGCCGGTCGATCAGGTCTTCGCCGTCGGCGTGCAGAACGTCGAAGAACAGCGCGGTGGTCGAGACGAGCGGCTCGGTCACGCGCCGGCCGACGCTCGACAGCGTCTCGCCGAAGAGACGCGGTCGTTCCGCGTCGTCGAACGCGATCGCTTCGCCGTCGAGGACGAACCTCTCGGCGGGGAACTCCCCCAGCGTCGCTGCGAGGTCCGGAAGGCGTTCCGTGATGTCGTTCAGGTTGCGCGTGAAGATCCGCACCTCGTCGCCGGCGCGATGCGCCTGGATGCGGATGCCGTCGAGCTTCCACTCGACCGACGCCGGGCCGGTCGCGGCGAGCGCCTCGGTCACGTCCTTCGCGGTCGACGCCAGCATCGGCTGGAGGGGGCGCAGCAGCTCCAGACCGATTGCGGCAAGGCCCTCGGCACCCGTGGTGAGCGCGACGACCGCGCTGCGCCCGAGGTCCCCCGACAGCATCGCCGCGCGGCGTACGGCCGCGGCTGGGACGTCGGCGGCGCGCGCGACCGCCTCGGTCACGATGCCGTCGAGCGCGCCCTGCCGCATCTCCCCGATGAACAGCCGGCGGATGTAATCCGCCTCCTCGGCTGTGGCGCGCGAGAAGATCGACGCGAGGATCCCGCCGCGCGAGCCGACGGAGCCCGGGCCGGTCGTCGCGAGGATCCGAGTCATCGCGCCGTCGAGCTCGGCGATCGTGAGGGTCGGGACGGCGGCCGGCGCCACCTCCTGCCGGTACGCCGTTGCCCACCCGACGCCGATCCGGCCCTGGCGCGCTTCCCCGGCGAGGAAGCCGATGGCGGCCTCGATCTCGTCCGGATCGGCGCGCTGCAACAAGCCCGCGATCAACGAGACCTTCGCGTTGCGCGAGGACGTCTCCGCGACGGCGCGCGCGGTCTCGACGAGCTCTGCGAGGAGCATGTGTCGATGCTACGCGGCCGCGGCGACGCTGCTCACGCCGCCGGGCCGAACCACGCGTCGAGCCGTTCCTGCTCGAAGCGATCCTTCTCTGCAAGCGCCTCGGCGGACGGCGGGGTCAGCTCGACCTCCGGCGCGGGCTCGGCGAGGAAGTTGCCGCGCACGAACTGCGCTTCGCCGTTGCCGACCTCGAGGAAGCAGAACCCCTCGCCTGCGAACGTCGCCGACGGCTCGCGCCCGGCGACGCGCGCGGCGATGCGCTCGGCGACGACCTGGCCCTCGCCTTCGGCGAAGACGCCGGCCTTCGGCATCGGTTGCTTGTTGGCCATCGGGATCGCGGTCACGTCGCCGACGGCGTAAACGCCGTCGAACGACGTCTCGAGCGTCCGCGGGTTCACCTTCACCCAGCCGCCTTGCTCGGCAAGCCCTGAATCGACGACGACGCGCGGCACGCGGTGCGGCGGGATGCCGAACAACAGGTCGAACGGCACCTCGCCACCGGCCGACAGGACCACGCGACCCTCCTCGACGCGCTCCGCTTTCGAGTCGGGACGGAACTCGACGCCGGCACCGGCCAGGCGGCTCTCGAGGGACTCACACCCGGCCTTCCCGAGCACGGGGAGCGACATGGGCTGTGGCGTGAACACGGTGACTGTGGCGCGAGCGGCGCGCGCGCGGAGCTGCTCGTTGGCGAGGAGCGCGAGCTCGTAGGGCGCCGGCGGACACTTGTAGGGAACTCCGAAGACGCCGACGACCAGGCGGCCGTCCCCGAGCGCCGCCAGCGCCGCGGCCGCCGCCGGCACCTCGTCGGCGGAGTAGACGTTGTGCGCGTGCTCGCGTAATCCGGGCACCGCGTCGGGCACGGTCTCGGCGCCGAGCGCAACGAGCATCGCGTCGGTCTCGATGCGCTCCCCGCCGACCTCTGCGGCACGCGCAGCCGGATCGATCGCCGTGATGTCTGAGTTGACGACGCGTATGCCCTTCGCCGTCAACGCATCGAGCGGCCGACGATGGTCGTCGAGGGAGGCGTCACCAACGACCGCCTGGCTCTTCCGGAACCCCATCATGAAGTGGGTGCGCCGGTCGACGAGCACGATCTCGTCGCTCGGGTCGAGCAACGTGCGCAGCCTGTTCGCGGCGGCCACGCCGCCAAAGCCGCCCCCGAGGATCAACACTCTCTTCGGCATGTCTCCACCCTAGCGGGCCACCGGATCGGGCCCATAATGGGTCGATGACCGAACGAGCAGCACGCCGTCTGGCAATAAGCATCTGGGTCTTCGCGCTCGCCCTCCTCACGGTCGGAGCCGTCCTGCATGTCATCACTCGCGACGTCAAGGTCCGCCTCCCGTTCGCCTTCCGCGGATCCGACATCGCCATGGCGACGACGATCGGCGCAGTCGGCGTCCTGATCGCCTCGCGCCGGAGCAGGAACCCGATCGGGTGGCTCCTCCTCGCGACGAGCGTCATCGGAGCGTTCGTCTATCCGGCGGCCAATTACGTGATCTTGTCGCTGCGCGACCATGCCGGCTCACTGCCGGGCACCGACATCCTCGCGTGGATACAGAACTGGCTGTGGGTGCCGATGATGGGGATGATCAGTCTCGCCGTCGTCCTGTTTCCGGATGGCCATTTCTTGTCGCGACGGTGGAAGCGCTACTTCACCTACGTCGCACCTCTGGCCTTGATCGTCTTCACCGTGGGGATCTCGACGCCACCTGAGACGCTCCAGGGTTTGCCTGCGGATTACAAGAACCCGTTCGCTCTCTCGAAGGACGTCAACGGCATCTTCGAGTCGGTCGGTGGGTTCTGGTTCTTGACGTTTCTCATCGCGACCGTCATCACCGTCGTCCAGCGGTTCCGGCGATCGACAGGAGTCGCGCGAGAGCAGATGAAGTGGCTCGTGCCGTCGCTGATCGCCCTCATCGTCGCGTTCGCCGCGGCGATGCCCATCTACCTCACCATCGGCGAGTCGACGAACCGCGCCATCTTGATCGGCGCGACCGCCATCTTGGTATCGATCGTCGCGATCCCGGTTTCGATGGGCATCGCGATCCTTCGCCACCGCTTGTACGACATCGACGTCGTCATCAACAAGGCCGTCGTCTTCACGGCGCTGGCCGCCGGCATCACTTTGGTTTATGTCGCGGTGATCGTGGGTGTCGGCGCCGCCGTCGGGTCGCGCGGCAAGCCGAACGTCGGCCTGTCCGTGGCGGCGACCGCTCTCGTCGCCGTCGCGTTCCAGCCCTTGCGCGACGCCGCGCGGCGCCTCGCGAACCGCGTCGTCTATGGCAAGCGCGCAACACCGCACGACGTCCTCACCGCTCTCGGCGAGCGCATCTCCGAGACCTATTCGCTGAACGATGTCCTGCCGCGGCTTGCGCAGCTCGTCACCGAGGCGACCGCCGCATCTCACGTGGAGATCTGGCTGCGCGTCGGCGGCGAGATGCGGCCGGCCGCTGCCTGGCCCGCCGAGAACTCCGCCACGTTGCCGGTCTCGGCGCCCGGGGACGGCGCGGCGCTGCACATCCCCGGCGCGGAACGAACCTTTCCCGTGAGGCACCAAGGGGAGCTCCTCGGGGCCGTCGCAGTACGCACGCCAGCCAACGAGCAGCTCACGTCGGCCGACGAGCGGCTGCTCGCGGATGTCGGCTCACACGCAGGCCTCGTTCTTCGGAACGTCCGCTTGATCGAGGAGCTGCGCGCGTCACGCCAGCGACTTGTCTCGGCCCAAGACCAAGAGAGACGAAAAATCGAACGCAACCTCCACGACGGCGCGCAGCAGCATCTCGTCGCGCTCTCGGTCAACCTCCGCCTCGCTCGCAACCTCCTCGACGGGGATACGGCGCAGGCTGCGCAGCTCCTCGAACAGCTCCAGGCCGACGCTGCGGACGCGCTGCAGACCTTGCGCGACCTCGCGCACGGCATCTACCCGCCGCTGCTGGCCGACCGGGGGCTTGCTGCGGCGCTGTCGTCGCATGCGGCGAAGGCGCCCGTGCCCACGACCGTCGAGTCCGACGGCATCGCGCGCTATCCGATGGAGGTTGAAGCGGCGGTCTATTTCTGCGCGCTCGAGGCCTTGCAGAACGTCGGCAAGTACGCGCACGCGACGCACGCAACCGTCCGTCTCGCTGAAGAGGACGGACACCTCACCTTCGAGATCACCGACGACGGTGCAGGATTCGACGCCGCGCGCGTCGCGCGGGGCGCCGGGCTCACGAACATGACCGACCGCCTCGAAGCGCTCGGCGGCACGATCGACGTCGAATCGGCGCCCGGCGCCGGCACGACCGTCCGCGGCCGAATCGCCGCGGCCCCCACCGCTTAGGGGCCGCTCTCGACCTTCGCCTTGAGGTTCTTCAGCGCCTTCATCATGTCGGCCTTGATCGCAGGCGACGCGATGGTCGCGACGATGCCCGACGGGTTCGGCTCGAGCGTCCGCTCGACGAGGGTCCCGCCGCCCGACGGCGTCAGCGTGAACGTGCTCGTGTAGACGACGGGCTTCTTCCCGCCTTGATGCGCCTCGAACGCGAGTGTCGTCGGCGCGTTGACCGTCGTCACCTTGATGTCGGCGGCGGCGTGCTTGCCGGCGAACTTCTGCTCCGAGTGGAACGTGCTCCCGACCGCGAGCGGACCGCCCGACACCGGCTTCACCTCGAGGCCCGCTTTCTGGTTGGCCCACGACCCGTGGTTCGCGAAGTCCGACAACACATCGAACACCCGCTCCGGCGGCGCGGCCACCTGGATCTTGGCTCGGATCGCCATGACGTCCTCCCTTTCCGTTGGGCGGCGACCTCCGCCGCCGACTATACGACGAACGGCCAAAGGTCCGATCGACAGCTCACCGTTTCAAGAGCGCGGCGAGCTCGAAGTGCATGCCGTCCGGGGTCTTCCAGCGGCCGCCCCAGCTGAAGCCCCACTTCTCGAAGATCGCGACGATACGGGGGTCCATCGTGGGACGAGCGCCGTACCGGTTCGTCGACACGTTGAGGTCGATCGCCAGCCCCCAGGCGTGCATCGAGGGCGGGTTCGTCGGATCCCACAGGATCGTGCGCGCGACGTAACAGCCGCCGTACTGGGACCTGTCGATCAGAGCGGCGAGGTGGTTCAGCTCGATCTCGCGCATCGCGCGCGCGAGCTGCGGCAGCATCAAACGGTGGCACGTGACGGTCCCCAGGATGGGCACCCTCTGTGATCGGATGTACCCGCGGGCCCAGTTTGGGCTGGCGGAGATGCGGCCGTCGGGGTGGACGACGTACGAGAAGGAGCCGAACAGCCGCGAGACGCCGCGGCCCATCAAGAACTTCGGCGTCGGGCCGGACAGGGACACGGTCTGCCCCAGCTGGTGCGCCAGTGCCACGGCGACGCGGTCGGAGCTCTCCGACCCATTGATGCCGACCAGAAGCATCGTCGGCTTCGCCGTCGCGACGGTAGACGCCAGGATGCCGTCGGCGAACGTCGAGACGTCGAGCGCCGCGACGCGGACGGTTCTCTGCGTGCGGCCCGAAACCAGGCGGATGGAATCGCCGGGCGCCACGCCGAGCCCCGCGCGCTGAGACGACGCGAGGAGAACCGAGCCGTCCGAGAGCGGCCCCGTGCCGCCGCCGATGAGGACCGGCGCCAGCGGCGCGAACTGATCGGGAACGACGGACGCGAGCTTGATGCCGAGCGTCTTGCCCCCCGCGCCGACGGCCGTGACGTTCGAGAGCCCGACGGTCGCCACCACCGAAACGCCGCTCACGCCACGCACATCGTGGAGCGTCTTGGAGGTGACCCCGGCCGGGACGGCGACCTGCAGGACGGTGGCCGGTCCGGCCGTTCCGTCGACGGCTTCGAATCGCCCTCCGCACGCGGCCAGGAGCAGCGCGGTCAGCAGGACCGGGACGCGCAGGATACGTGGGTAGGAATCGCTCATAAGGGACATCGGAAAGCCTACCGGCGGGCCCGGGCCGCGGTCACTCCGGGTCCCACCACAGGGTCACGACCTCGCGATCCTGCGGCGGGGGGTGCTCCTCAAGCGCCCGGGCGATGTCCGGGTCGCGCTCCGGGGGCAAGCACAGCTCGACCCGCACCATCGCGATCAGGTCCTCCCGCGGGAGCGCCGTCATGAGCAAGGGCTTCCGCCACCGGTCGGCCCCGACCTCGAGGCCGAGCTCGCGCATCACCGTGACAACGTCGTCGGCGGTGGGTCGCGACGGGCGGTCGATGCCGTGCAATGCCCGCCAGAGCGGGTTCTCCGTCGCGCGCGGATGCTCGGCGGTCATCTCGATCACGAACCGGGCCCGCGCGTGGTCGGCGAGCGCGACGACGAACGGCTCGATGTCTTGGACGTTGTAGACCACGTGGTGGCACACGACGACGTCGGCCCCCGCGGCCTCGTCTCGCGCGTCGGGCCAGCGGCCCCGCACCTCGTCGTGAGCCACGCCAGCCGCGGCCGCGCGCTCCGCGAACGCGGCCAGCATCCCGTCGCTCTCGTCTAGGCCCACCAGACGTCCGGCGCGATGCGCGAGCGGCAGGCTCGCGGCGCCGGCGCCGCAGCCGATGTCTAGGACGGTTCCGCCTTCCGGCAACGCCTCAATCGCGCGGAGATACGACGGGCTCGTTTGATCGGGCGGCAGGTCGGCCGCCCGCGCGAAGTGCGCGACGGGATACTCCCAGGGATCGGCCGGCGCGGCGTCGAGGATGTCTTGCGGGATCGCCCAGGACGCGAGGTCTTCGGCCCACTCGGCAGCCGCCGTCATGTTCTCAAGCGGTTTTGGCTCCGGTGGCGAGCGCGAAGCGCACGACGGCCTCCGCGAGCTCGACGCCTTTGTCCTCCTGAAGGAAATGGCCTCCGCCCACGATCGTCACGTGCTCGACGTTGCGCGCGCCGGGGATCCGCTTGCGGAGAACGGCGTCCGCCCCGTGCGTGATCGGGTCGGAGTCGCTGAACGCGGTGAGGAACGGCTTCTCCCACTTGTCGAGGACCTCCCACGCGGCGCGGTTCGCAGGCGCAGCGGGATCATCGGGCGACGCAGGAACGAGCATCGGGAACTGCCGCGCCCCGGCTTTGTAGGAGTCGTCCGGGAACGGCGCGTCGTACGCCGCGACGACTTCGTCGGCAACAGGTTGCACCGCGCACCCTCCGGCGACGATGCGTCCGACGCGGAAGTCGGGCGTCTCTTGCGAATATTTCCGCCACGCATGGAAAGCCTCGCCGAGATCACGGTCACCGGTCGGAAGGAACGTGTTCGCCGCAACCACGCGCGCGACGCGATCGGGCGATTCGGTGACGACCCGCAAGCCGATCAGGCCTCCCCAGTCCTGACCGAAGAACGTGACGTTCGCCAGATCGAGCGCCTCGATGAACGCGTGCACCCATCCGACGTGCCGCTCATACGTGTAATCGGACCGCTCGGACGGCTTGTCGGAGCGGCCGAATCCGATGAGATCCGGCGCCACCGCGCGCAACCCGGCTGCGGTGATCACCGGGATCATCGTCCGGTAGAGGTACGACCACGACGGTTCGCCGTGGAGCATGAGGACCGGGTCCGCCGACGGTGGTCCCTCGTCGACGAAGTGCATCCGCAGCGGGTGACCGTCGATCTCGCCGACGTCCACGTAGTGCGGCTCGAACGGATAGCCGGGGAGACCGGCGAAGCGCTCGTCGGGCGTCCGGAGAACCCTCACCGCACGGATGCTAACGGGCGCTGCTCCTACGCGCGAAAGAGCGGCGGCCGCCAGATCGGAAGAGCGTCG
>JBIOTQ010000106.1:0-8258 GCA_044866075.1 Actinomycetota bacterium
TCGGTCCACCCGCTCAGGCTGGTACCGGACACGTTGGCGTGGAGGACCACACCGATGAGTCCGCGCGTCGACGTTGTGTCGTCCCGGAACGGGGTCGCGAATGCGTTGTATACGAGGTACAGGTCCGTCCCGTCGGGCGACAGGGCAGGCGCGGAGTAGAAGCCCCGATCGCCCGCCGTTTCAACCTTAACCGGATCGCAGAGAAGTCCAATCGGGCTGCGTAAGCACGGCACGGCCGGTGCGACGGAACGCGACGGAACGCTACTGGTCGCGTCAGATGAAGGAGTTGCGACGCCGCGGCAGGTACTCGGTCAGGAGGGACTGCACCGCCTGGCGGGTCTCCTCGGCCGTCTCGAGGACGAGCTGCTGATCCTCGACCGCCTCCGGGCCGTGCTGTGCCGTCGGGATCGGCTCGCCGACGGCGATGATCCACTTCGAAGGCAGCGGGATGATGCCGAGCGGCCCGAGGAGGGGGAAGGTCGGGGTGATCGGGAAGTACGGGAGTCCGAGCCGCCGGGCGAGCGGCTTCAGGTCGGCGATCATGGGATAGGTCTCCTCGCCGCCGATGATCGCGACCGGGATGATCGGGGCGGACGCCTCCATCGCGACCTCCACGAAGCCCCCGCGCCCGAACCGCTGCAGCTGGTAGCGCTTCTTGAACCCTTTCCCGATGCCCTTGAAGCCTTCGGGGAAGACGCCGATCAGCTCGCCCTTGCGAAGGAGGGCGACGGTCTCGGCGCGGTCGGCGCGCGCGTTGCCGGCGATACGGATGATGTCGCGGAAGACCGGGATCCGGAACGCGAGATCGGCCGCCAGCAGCCACGGGTTGCGCCCGTGCTCCTTGAGGACGGCGATCTTCAGCATCGCGCCGTCGACCGGGATCGTCCCCGAGTGGTTCGCGGCGAGGATCGCGGGGCCTTCCGTCGGGATGTTCTCGATGCCGAAGACCTCGCACCGCCAGTACAGCGAGTAAAGCGGCAGCGCGAGCGGCATCACCGCTTTCACGAGATCGGGGTCGTGGTCGTCCTTGGACGGCGCGTCTCCTCGCGCCCGCTTGCCGATCGCCTCTTCGATCGCTTCCCGCCATTCTTCGAGGAACTCGCCGGCGTTGCGCGGTTTGCGTCCGCGGAGCGGCCCGAGATGTTCGGCGCAGTAGGGCTTGTGGTCGAGCGCGGGACGGCGGCACGGCGAGCCGCCGGGCATCGCCGCGCAGGCGCGCGCCGGCTCGCTGTACGGATTGAGAGCGGACATGGACTCATCCTAGCGGCCATGACACGGACGCGGTCCGGCGATCCTGACGTCTGCGTTACATGCCCGGTACCGAGCGCGTGTGGTATACCCCGTCGGACTTTCGCCCGGGTCGCGCAACGAGGACCGAATGACAACGACCGTCGTCACCGACAGCGCCGCGAACATCCCGGCCGAGCTCGCCGCGGAGCTCGGGATCCACACGGTGCCGATGTACCTGAAGTTCGGCGACACCGTGTACCAGGACGGCATCGATCTTCCGCGCGGCGAGTTCTATCCGAAGCTCGAGCGCGAAGAGGTTCCCGTATCGACGGCGGCGCCTTCGGCCGGCGACTACCGCGAGGCATTCGAGCGCGCCCTGGCCGATGTCGACGGCGTCGTGTGCGTGACCGTGGCGTCGTTCGTCAGCGTCTCGTACGAGGCCGCGCTCGTGGCGGCGAACCAGCTCGGGCCCTTGGTGCGCGTCGTCGATTCGAAGAGCGCCTCGATGGGCGAAGGGTGGGCCGCCGTCGAAGCGGCGCGCCTCGCGACGACGGGTGCGTCGCTCGACGCCGTGACGGCGCGCGCGGAGGAGATCGTCGGTCGCACGCAGCTCGTCGCGACGATCAACACGTTCGAATACCTGCGACGGTCGGGACGCGTACACGCGCTGCTCGCGTATGCGGGCGCGGCACTCAACATCAAGCCCGTCTTCGCGCTGCGCGGCGGGAAGATCGAACAGCTCGGCCGGCCGCGGTCCCGCGCGCGGGCGATCGAGCGCGCGATCGAAGAAACGCGTCCGCTCGCCGCGCGCGGTCCTCTGCATTGCGCCGTCGCGCACGCGGCCGTCCCCGACGAGGCCGAGGCATTGCTCGCCGGTTTGCGCGCCGAGATCGACTGCGCCGAGTCTCTCATCACCGAGTTCACTCCTTTGATGGGAGCCCACACCGGTCCGGGCGTTCTTGGTATCGCGGCTTGGGCGTGAGTTACCGGCGCTGAGCGTCCACCCACCCACCCGCACCCACGCCACTAGAATGACGCGCCGATGATCTTCCAACGCCTGCGCGCCGGCGCCGACGCGAACTCACCGCTCGCCTCCGCGGAGTTCCGGGCGATCATCGCCGTCTCTTTGTTCATCATGTTCGGCTTCGGCTTGATCGTGCCGACGCTGCCGCTGTTCGCGAAGCGTTTTCACGTCGGCGAGGCCGGCATCGGATTGCTGCTGACGGTCTTCGCCGCGACGCGTCTGGCGGGGGATCTCGTCGTCGGCTCGATGATCGACCGGATGGGCGAGCGCAAGACGGTCGCCGCCGGCGCGGCGATCGTCGGCCTTTCGTCGATCGCCGCCGGTGGCGCTCAGAGCTTCGCGTGGCTCGTGGCCCTGCGCGGCGCGGGTGGGATCGGCTCGGCGTTCTTCCTCGGCGCGCTCACGGCGCACCTCGTCGCGACGGTTCCCGCGAGGCAGCGCGGGCGAGCGATGAGCTGGTTCCAGGCCGTGATCGGGATCGGCCTGCTGCTCGGTCCTCTGGTCGGCGGCCTGATGTCGGCCGTCGCCGGCCTTCGCGCGCCGTTGTTTGCGTACGGCGCGATCTGCCTCGCCTCGGCGCCGCTCTGCCTCCGCGCCATGCAGCGGGCGCACGGCACCGCGCGCGACCTCGATGATGCCGTCCCGATCGAGGATCCCGTGACGGGACCGACGGGACCGGTCTGGTCACGGCTCCGGCCGCTGTTCGCCGACTCCGCGTACCGCGCCGCGTTGGCGGGAAGCGCGACGGGCTTCTACGTCAGCGGCGGGATCCAGACCCTTATCCCGGGCTTCTGGACCGACGTCCTCAAGCAGTCTCGCGGGTCCGTCGGCATCCCCTTCACGGTCCTGTCGCTCACGAGCCTCGCCGTCATCTGGCACGCGGGGAGCGTCTCCGACCGGCGGGGGAGGAAGGTCGTTCTCGTTCCGGCGCTGCTCGGCACCGGTGTGATCGCGGCGCTCATGGGCATCTCGCACGCGATGGTGGCGCTGCTCGGTCTCATCGCGGTGCTCGGCGTGACGACCGGCTACGCGCGTCCGGGGCCGACGTCGATCGTGGCGGACGTCGCGCCGTCCGACGCGCGGGGTGTGGCCGTGGCGGGGTACCGCACGGCCGCCGATATCGGGGCGCTCGTCGGTCCGATCGTCGTCGGCGTGATCGCCCAGGTCTTCGACTACCGCGCGGCGTTCGTCGCCGTCGGCGCCTTCGCGATCGTCGCGGCCGCGCTGACGATCTCGGCGCGCGAGACCGCGCCAAACCGCGCGATGCCCGAGCCGGCTCGGGCGTAGTCCGCATGGCGTTCTTCCGCGTCCTCGTTCGTATCGGAGCGCCGCCCGAGCGCATCTGGGCGTTCCTCGAGGATTGGGAGGGGTCGGCCCAATGGATGGTCGACGCGACGACGGTGCGTGTGCTTTCGGATCGGCGCACCGGCGTCGGCACGAGCATCGAGGCCGTTACCCGGATCGCCGGCGTTCCGATCACGGACGTGATGGACGTCGTCGCGTGGGAGGAACCGCGCGTCATCGCCGTGCAACACAAGGGATGGCCCATCCGCGGCCTCGCGTGGTTCGAGATCCGTCCCGACCCTTCCGGTGGGAGCTGGTTCGAGTGGGCCGAGGAGCTCGACCCGCCGCTGGGCCCGCTCGGGGAGCTCGGCGGCGCGATCCTTCGCCCGGCGATCGAACGTGTGCTGCGCAAGAGCGCGCGGAAGCTGAAGGAGCTGGCCGAAGCGTCCTAGCCGGTGGCGCCCGCGATCTTCTCGGCCAGCGCGTCGATCTTCGTGCGGTCGCCGGGCCGCGGCACCCAGGGGAGCTTTATCGGGTCCCCGAGGTAGCGCGGGATCAGGTGCAGGTGGAAGTGGAAGACCGTCTGGAACGCGGCCGCGCCGGTCGCGTGGAGGATGTTGATCCCGTCGGGCTCGAGCGCTTTCCGCATCTGAGCCGCGACGCGGACCGACGCGGCCATCACGTTCGACGCGGCCGGTTCGTCGATGTCCCACAGGTCGCGCACGTGCGCGCGCGGGATGACGAGGGCGTGCCCGTCGGTCGCCGGGTTGATGTCCATGAACGCGATCGCGTGCTCGTCCTCGTAGATGCGGCGCGCCGGCGCCGATCCATCGGCGATCGCGCAGAAGAGGCACCCGTCCACGGCGCGGAAGTGTAGCGACCAAGCGTCTTGCGGAGGACAACTCGGGCAGATGGCGCGCGCCCGGCGTTGAGGCTCGCAGCATCAGCAGAACTGGCGAGGGCCGATTCCGTATAAGCGCCGATGTTCGCTGCGACCTCTGCCACCTACTGTGGCGACGAAGGTCGCACGGGCGCGGTTCTGCGTCCGTGGGGGAGAGACTGAAGGCGTTCGGGGGACGGAGCCGGCCCGACCGGCTTGTGCGTGCGCCGCTCTCCACTATTCCTCGTGTCCGCGGCCGACGCTGCGGAAGAAGGGAGACGGCAATGTCGTCATTCAAGAAGGGTCGTCGGCGATTCGGCGGCGTCGGGTTGTCCTTGGGCCTCGTCGTCGCACTGATGGTGGCTTTCGCGCCGCATGCGATCGCCATCCACGATCTCGACTTCCAGCTCGAAGGCAATACCGCCGTCGACTCAGGGCCCGCCCAGCCTTACGACTGGGAAACCTTCTTCGACGACTCCGGATCTAACGGGACGATCGGTTCGACCGGCACGCTGCCCGGCGGTTTCACGGCCGCCGGCTTCGCGTCGTCTGGGGATCCGGCGGCTCCAGGTGACTTCTATCTGCCGGATCAGACTGTATTCGCGACCGGCAGCAAGGACACGCTGAATATCTCGACCGGCTGGCAGTGCAAGAAAGCGAACAACGTGGGCGACAAGGTCGACATCGTCAACGCGTACAGCGCCGTCTACACGGACGCGAACGGCGACACGATCCTTTACTTCGGAATCGAGAAGTCGTCCCCGAACGGCGACTCGAACGTCGCGGTTTGGTTCCTTCAGGACAGCGCGGTCGGGTGCGACTCGACCGGCGGCGGGAACGTCAGTTTCTCCGGCGACCACGAAGACGGCGACCTCCTGCTCGTCTCCGCGTTCACGAACGGCGGAACGCAGGCGAACGTAGCCGCGTACAAGTGGGAAGGCGGCGCGAACGGCTCGCTGAACCCGACGCCGGTCGCGACGGGAGCCCTCTGCGGAGACCCGGACGACCCGGACCCGGCCGAGCAGGACGCCTGCGCGATCACCAACGATTCGCCGATCGATCCGCCGTGGGCGCACCCGGACAAGGACTCGAAGACCAACCCGGATCTCAACCCGCTGGAGTTCTTCGAGGGCGGCGTCAACCTGACGGACGCCGGCATCCTCGACGCCTGCTTCGCGCGCTTCCTCGCGAACACGCGCTCCTCGCAGTCGCTCACCGCGACGATCTTCGATTTCGCGACGGGCACCCTGCAGACGTGCGCGCCGAGCACGGACCTCACGGTGTCGGCGAACAAGTCGACGGTCCACAGCGGTGAGTCGGTGACGGTCACGATCAAGGAGAAGAACGACGGGATCAACCCGCTCAGCTCTCCTTCGGTCACCGTCGATCCGGCCGACTGCACCCCCACCTACGCCAGCGGCGACACCGACACGAACGGGATCCTCGACGTCGATGAGGAGTGGACGTTCACCTGCGCCCTCACGCCGACCTCCACGACGACGTACACATTCACGGGGCACGGGTTAGATCCGCGCGGGCTCGACGTCAGTTGGGACGAGACCGACTGCGACGGAGTCGATGACGGAGAGATCTCGGATAGCGGCGATCTGGTCTGCGACTCCGACGAGGTCGGATCCGTGGCAATCACCGTGATTAACCCCAGCACGGATCTCACGGCGGACGTCGTCGCCACGTTCACTTTCTACGAAGAGAACGATGGTGACGCCGCGTTGTCGAATCCGAGCGTCACGGCGACCGGCTGCGACACTGGGACCTTGGGTGAGAAGTTCAAGAGCAGCAGCACGACGATCAACGTCGGTGACACCGGTGAGGATGACGTGTTCGGTCCCGGAGAGACGTGGGTCTGGACGTGCACGGTGACGCGGACGTCGTCGGGAACGTCGAACGTCGACGGCATCGGCAGTGGCGTCGATACGGCGTCGACGCCGAAGACGATCACGTTCTGCGCTGATGTCGGCAGCCCGCCGACGGGCACGCAATGCGACCAGGACGAGGACGCCGGCGGCAGCGTTACGCTCAACGCGAACGCCGACTAAGAAGCTCGGGGAACAAAGGGGGGGCCCAAACGGGCCCCCTCGCTGTTGCTCCGATCCTCATCGGCACTTCTTCCCTCTGCATACCGGCGCCGGTGACGCCGTCGACGTCGCGGTCGTCGTGGGGGTCGGGGACGCGCTCGTCGTCGGCGAGGGACTGCTCGTTCCACCCGACGAGCCAAATCGGAACAAGTGCACCTTTCCGTCGGACATCCGCGTGACGATCTCGACGTTGCCGACCCCGGCGAGGATCTGCTGATAGGGCGAGTACAGCTGGCCGAGGAGGATCGGCGCGTCCCAGGTTCCGCTCACGCCGCGGCGTACGTAGAGATCGCTGAAGGTGCTGTCGGGTTGGATCGGCCGGTACGCGAGCCAATCCTCACCCGGGCGGACCACGAAGCCGAGACTGGAGACGCGTTCCACGTAGGTGTCCATCGACGTGAACGCCTTCGTCCCGTCCGCAGCGACGCGGGCGATCGCAACGTATGATCCGGTGACCACCGGCGACGTCGAGAACATCTTTCGCGCCGCGCTCTCGTACGAGAGGGCGACGACGCCGTTGGCGGGGTCCGCCGCGATCTCTAGATCGGGGTTCTCGGGGTCGGCGTTGCGGTTGCCGTCCGCGCTGGAGATGAACCGCGCGTTGGTCCAGTCGAGGTGCAAGGACCCCGTTGCTTCGGTCAGATGCGCGGCTCCGATGGCACCCCACGAGTCGGGGTTGCCGAAGACCCAGATGCTCGCGTCGGCCGGGTGCTGTGCGACCACGAACTTGCTCGCGAACGTCGGCATGAACGTGAGCGGATCCAGCGTGGACCATGCGTCGGCGGAAGGAGTCCAGTATGACACCCCGAGACCTTGCGGTCCGGTCGATCCCTGCTGATGCCAGACTGCGATGAGCGCGCGGCTGGCGAGGCCGATGAGGTCGTCCGGGCGCGTATCGCCGTCTCCGATCGTGGTCGTCGACTCGAGGGCGGCGCTCGCCGGAAGTGGGTCGCCTTCAAGCCGATAGCGACGCAACTGGACCGGACCCGTGCCGGCCAGCACCCACAGCTCCGAGGGGGTGCGCAGAACGTAGGAGACCGCCGACCAGCTGGCGCCCGAGACCTGCGGCAGGAGCACGTTCGTGCTCGCACCCGTCGATCGATCCCAGACATAGGTCCACGGCCGCCCGAGCTTGTCGACGTACAGGATGGCGGCGCGGTCACCGCTCGACGCGATGCGCCTCTTGCCGATGAGGATCGGCTGACCGGATATCGCGGGGTTCGTGATGATCTCGTCGGTGAGTTGAGAGCCCGACGCGGGCGCGACTTTCCAAACGGTTAGGACGGTCGCCGCGAGGACGAACAGGATCGCGAGACTCGTTGCGCGGGCGCGCGCCGACCACGTGAGACTGCTCCGCATCTTGGCCCCTTTCGCGAATCAAACAGACAACGAGTCGCGAACGGGACAGGTGCGGCGTCACACCCGGTGCACCTGTTCGGCAGCTCGGCCGCCCGGTCTGGGCCCGAAGCTTTGCGTCCCCGCATCCCTGCGGGTTAGCCCGTTCGCAGGTGCTCTCGTGCCGGGTTCTCGACCACGCGGAGTAGCCGGTTAAGTATTCGCACGTTGGTCACCCAGTCACGGAGCGCCTCGTTGACGGCGTCCTTGAGGGTGCGCGAGCCGGAGTCGACCGGGATGACCTTCGCGCCGAGCATGTTCATCCGGAACACGTTCGGCTTCTGGCGCTCCACGTCGACGGCGCCCATATAGACGATGCATTCCAGGCCGAACCGGGCGCAGAGCGTCG
>JBIOTQ010000107.1:0-2954 GCA_044866075.1 Actinomycetota bacterium
AGCGGAGCGGTTTCGGAGGGAGGGCTTCGGCCCTCCCTCCGTCGTACGGGTAGGCTCTGCGCCCGATGAGCCAGAGCGAGAGCCGGGCGGCGGTCGTCGCCGCGCTTGCCGCGAACGTCGGGATCGCCGTCGCGAAGGCGATCGGTTTCGTCGTGACCGGCTCGGCATCTCTGCTGGCCGAAGCCGGCCACTCGGTCGCCGACAGCGGCAATCAAGGTGTGCTCCTGTTCGGTCAGAGCCGGTCGCAGAGAGAGCCCGATGCCGCGCACCCTTTCGGCCACGCCCGCGAACGTTTCTTCTCTGCGTTCGTCGTGGCGGTGATCCTGTTCACCGCCGGCGCCGGGTTCGCCGCGCGCGAAGGCTACGACAAGCTGGCGCATCCCCACGACGTCGAGTCCCCCATCGTGGCGATCCTGATCCTTTTGGTGGCGATGGGACTCGAGGCGTTCTCGTTGCGGACCGCGGTGCGCGCGGCCAACGCGATCCGCGACGGACGTGGATGGTGGCGGTTCATCCGCGAGAGCAAGGCGGCGGACCTCAACGTCGTGCTGCTCGAAGACACGGCGGCGCTCGTGGGACTGATCATCGCATTCCTCGGCGTCCTCCTCGCGGCCGTCACGGGCGACGGCGCGTGGGACGGCCTCGGGACGATCGCCATCGCCGTCCTGCTGGCGGCCGTTGCCGCCGTGCTGGCGGTCGAGACGAAGAGCTTGCTGATCGGCGAAGCCGCGTCGCCCGACGAGATCGCGGAGATCCGCCGGGCGTTGACGTCGGGTGACGTCTTCGAAGGCGTGGTCCACCTACGCACAGAGCACCGCGGGCCCGACGAGATCCTGGTCGCCGCGAAGGTGGCCGTCCCGGCAGGAACGCCGAGCGGCTCCCTCGCGCGGGCGATCGACGAGGCGGAGGCCCGCATCCGCGCGGCGCTTCCGGCCGCCCGCTACATCTTCATCGAACCCGATACGCGACGAGACGGGGAGGGATCATGACCGTAGAAAGCTCTGCAGCCGCTACCGGAGTACCGCGCTGGACGCGGCTCGCCGCCTTCCTCGTGATGGCGTCGGCCGGGCCCCTGTTGATGTTCGTGGCCGCGCTGATCTTCGGACTCGATGCGGGCGACGCGCCCTTCTTCCTGGTGCCGGCCGCCATACAAGCAATGCCGGGAAACCTAGGGTCCCAAAGACGAAGGGCTCGGACGAGGGCGACATGGCGGCGCGAGTTATCGTCACGTAGCGGCTGTGTCGGCTCGACCCACGGGAACCGCGCGAGAGCGATGCTGACGACCCAGGCATGAGAGGATATCGGCCGGTCGGAACGAATCCTTCCGGGGTTTCGGTTCGGGGGTGACACGGAGTGTCTCGCCTCATCGTGCTGGCGGTGGTCGTGGCGGTGGCGGCCGTCTTCTGGAAGTCGATCAGCGAGGTCGCCCGCGGGATCTCGCAGCGCCGCGCGGCCCGGAAACCGCCGAACCCCACGGGGTACGCGTGGGAGCGGAAGAAGGATCAGCTCTACCGTCGCGTGAAGGCGGTGTCGGTCCCGGGCGAGGATCGTGAAGCGATCCTCGACTTCATCACGACGCGGGCCGGTGTCGAGGCGTACATGGAACCGCGGACGCTCACCTATCCGCTGTCGGTGGTGCTCGTGGCCCAAGACGGTGAATGGAAGCGCTTTCAGCTCGCGGACGACTCATTCATCCGAAGTCTGACGGCGTCCCACGGACTGCAGGTGTTCGATGCGAGCAAGGTCGGATACCCGGAGCGGATGCGCCGCTATCGCAAGGGCGACGCGACAGAACACTGATCTGCACGCGCCGCTTCCCGCCGTTCTTCTCTTTGTGCCACATTTGGACGCCTTGAATTAAGCAAGCCTTAAGAATGACAATGGGCGTTGCGCGGTTGTCCCCAACTCCCGCGCAACCCCCAGGGAGGGCAGCGTGGAGGCTGTCCTCCCTCCCCTTTTGGCTCGGCGCATCGTGAGGAACCGCGTCAGGTGTTCGCACTTACCGTAGCTCCAGGGATGTCGATCCGGTCGTAGTTTTACTCTGGAGCCGGGCCCCAGGGCGTTCTGACTCCGACAAAGGAGCGGCTGCGTGCGCGTCGCGATCTACATCGTGGTCGGCGTCCTCGCCTTCTTGTTCGGGCCCGCCCTATTCGAGCGCATGGCGCCGCGACGCGCGCTGACGTGGTACTGGAAAGTCTTCAACCCGCCGTTCCGGTGGGCCGCCGGAAAGATCCCGGGGCTCGGTTTAGTGCTGCTCGAGACGACGGGACATCGCACAGGCCGTATCCATCACGTCCCGGTCGCGGGCCGCCTCGCAGGCGACGTCTTGTGGGTTGTCGCGGGTCATGCACACCGTTCGCATTACGTTCGAAACATCGAAACCCAACCACGCGTTCGTGTGCGGATCAAAGGAAGATGGCGCCTCGGTACGGCACACGTCATTCGTGAGGATGACGCTCGGCGAAGGACGCGCAGTTTGGGTCCGATCAACGGGTCGTTCATCCGGATCGCGACCTCGGACCTCGTGACGATCCGGATCGAATTGGAGTAGAGGAGTTCCTCAGGCAGTGCGAATTGCCGTTGTTCAGTGACCCCAACTGGACGCTATCCGACCCGCCCCACGTGCCAGGCGAACGCTTACGCATGCTTTTAATTGCCCCATATGGTTGGTGACACCCACCAGGAATCCCGGAATTAGGTTCCGGAGAGCCGGGCCACAACGGGCGCGAGGTCATGCATCGACCTCTCGAAGACCACGTAGTACGAGATTCCCACTCGCTTCCGCCGCGCGAGCAGCTGATCGACGATGTCGTCGCTCGTCCCGATTAGTAGAAACGGCGTCGCCGCGATCTGCTCGGCCGTGAGGCCAGGAAGCTTGGGCATCAGCTGGGTGACGGCATGCTCTCGATTCGGGGCGATGACGACCTCCTGCACGAGCGCGTTCAGCTCCAGCC
>JBIOTQ010000108.1:0-53325 GCA_044866075.1 Actinomycetota bacterium
CCCTCCCGGCGTCCAGCGTTACGCGCTAACCCAACCTCTCGATGATCGTCGCGTTCGACATGCCGCCGCCTTCGCACATCGTCTGCAGGCCGAACCGCTCGCCGGAACGCTCGAGCTCGTGCAGCAACGTCGTCATGAGACGCGCGCCGCTCGCGCCGAGCGGGTGCCCGAGAGCGATCGCGCCACCGTTGACGTTGACGCGCTCCTCGAACCAGTCGTCGGAGATCCCGAGGTCCTTCTTCCACGCGAGCACGACCGTGGCGAACGCTTCGTTGATCTCGACGCGGTCGATGTCTTCGATCTTCAGGCCGCTGCGCTCGAGGGCCTTCTGCGTGGCCGGGATCACCGCGGTCAGCATCAAGATCGGGTCGGCCGCGGCGAGCGAGAACGTGTGGAAGCGCGCCCGCGGGGTCAGACCGAGCTCCTTGGCCTTCTCGGGTGTGGTGATGAGAAGGGCCGCCGCCCCGTCGGTGATCTGCGACGAGTTCGCCGCGGTCACGACCCAGGGGATCTCGGGGAACTTCTTGCCGATGTTCTCGTCGAAGAACGCCGGCTTCAGCGACGCCAGCTTCTCCATCGAGGTCTCGCGCAGACCCTCGTCCGTCTCGAACAATTCGGTGTGGCCGTTCTCGCCGGCGATCTTTATCGGAAAGATCTCGCGCTGGAAACGGCCTTCGTTCGTCGCCTTGCGTGCGAGCTGCTGGGAACGCAGGCCGATGCGGTCGACGTCCTCGCGCGTGAAGCCCCAGCGGCCGGCGATGATCTCGGCCGAGATGCCCTGCGGGACGAGGTTCCCCTCGTAGCGCTCGAACATACGCGACGTGAACGGGAAGCCGGGACCGTTCGCGAACGACGAACCCATCGGAACGCGCGTCATCGACTCCACACCGGACGCGACGACGAGGTCGTACGCGCCCGACATGACGCCTTGCGCGGCGAAATGCGCTGCTTGCTGCGACGATCCGCACTGACGGTCGACGGACGTCGAGGGAACATGTTCGGGCAGTCCCGCGCCGAGCCAGGCGTTGCGGCCCACGTTGACGGCCTGCTCGCCGACCTGCATCACGCAGCCGGTGATGTTGTCGTCGACGAGCGCGGGGTCGACGCCCGTGCGCGCGAACAGTTCGTTCAGCGTGTCGCCGAGCAGATCGACGGGGTGGTGATCCTTGAGCTTGCCGTTACGCTTGCCGAGCGGCGTCCGAACGGCGCCGACGATGACGGCTTCTCGCATGGCCTTACCTCCTGTCGGGCGGCCCGGCCCACCATTTGACCGAGTATCGCCACTTCGGGGAAACGTCGCGCCGCTCGCGCGACATTCCCACCCGTCGAGTGCCGCCCCTGTTCGCGCCGGGGGCAAAGCTACCCGCGGGTAACGTCCATGGTGCCACCCCGAACGAACGCGAGTCAATCAGCGGGAAAACGGGCTGGGAAAGAAGAAGGGCCGCGCTTTCGCGCGACCCCTCCCACCCCTACGGACGAGCTACCGGTGACGCGTCCTCCACGCCGAGCTCTCTACCGCCCAAGCCAGAACGACCACCAAGATGAAGCCCCCGAGAGCAATGAACTGAATCGGGTTGGCCCGGATGATCTCGAGCAACCTCCCCACAGATTCCTCCCTCCACCATGGGATGGAAACTGAACATCCCCTCTGCGGCGAGGTATCGGCAAACACTGGAAAAAGCTTGATTCTGAGCGCCCGAGGCGTACCTTTGGCCCCTATCGCGACGGCCGTTTGCGAACCCGACGGGCCGCCGATAGCCTTCTCGCCCACCGGAGCCCGCCCAGAGTTCGCATGGTCTCGACGGGTCGTCTCGAAGGGAGCCTCGATGGCCGTCAAGTTCCTCTCCGACGAATGGTTGAGCGAGGTTGAGAGCCGCCTCAACGCGAGCGAAGCCTTCCAGACCGCGGCGAAAGGCCAGGCCGCTCGGCTGCAGCAGCAGGTCGCCGGCGCTCCCGCGGGAGATGTGGGATACGGGTTCGTCCTTGACGGGGGGAAGGTCACGCTGACCAAGGGCGAGATCGAGAACCCCGAGGCGACGATCTCCCAGGACTACGCCACGGCCGTCGCGATGAGCAAGCAAGAGATCACGGGGCAGCAGGCTTTCATGCAGGGAAAGCTCAAGGTCTCGGGGAACCTCATGAAGATCATGCAACTCCAAGGAACGTTTACCGCGATGCCCCAGGCTCTCGCGGGCTTCGAGGTGGAGTACTAACCAGACCTCCGTTCGGGAGGGGGGCGGGCACCAGCCCGCCCTCCGTTTTTTCTAGGTTCTTCTGGAACGTCTCTTCGAAGACGGCCGCAGCGGTGTCGGGACCGTCGATGCTTCGGGCTTCGTCGGCGATCCGGCGCGCGCCGTCCGCGTACGACGATCGCGCGAGAACGTGCGCGAGTGCCTTCGCGATCGGCGGCGGGGTGGGTTTGCGGCGGCGTACCTGGATCCCGGCGCCGGCGCGTTCGACGCGGAACGCGTTCTCCTGTTGATCGCCGTGGCCCGGCACCACCACGAGGGGGACGCCGGCCGCGAGCGCCCGCACGACGGTTCCGTGTCCGCCGTTGCAGACGACGGCCGCGACGTGCGGGAGGACGGCGGCGTGCCGCGCGCGCGTCGTGGCGACGTTCGGTGGAAGCGCGCCCGGCATCGCCGCCGCGCCGGCGGTCACGACGGCGCGCAGGCCGAGAGTCGCGACGGCGCCCAGCGCGGGCGCCAGCATCCGGTCGCCGCCGTAGGCCGTGCTCGGGGCGATCATCACGAGCGGGCCGTCACCCATCGGTGGTTCGAACGACTCGCCCGCCACGTCCCAGAGACAGGGGCCTACGACGTGCCCGTGCGGCGGCCAGTCTGGGCGCGGGATCTCGAGCGACGGCAGCGTCGCCACGAGGACGAGCCGGTCGCTTAGCCCGACGTCGAGGCTCGCGTTGGCGGCGATGCTCAACGCGGCGCGGTTGCGGTTGAGATCGGCGCGCGCGCGCTCGAGGTCCTTCCTGTTGTTCGTCCGCATCCACGCGTCGCGAAAACGCATCAGCGGATCGCGCCCGGCCCGGCGACCGTACCCGAACGGCGGGAGCGCGCGCGAGGGCGTGTGGAGCGGGTGCACGACCAGGGTCGCGAACGGGATCCCCAGCAACTCCATGCCCACCGCCGCGCCCACCGTGATGACGTCGACCAGCGCTGCGTCGGGACGGATCTCCTCGAGGAGCGGACGCAACGCGAGAGCTTGTGCCGCCGCGTCGTCGTACGGGCGCAGCGCGTGCAGGGGGCTGCCTCCGGCGCTCGGCAGCAACTCGAACCGCGCGCCGATCGCGGGAGGGTCGGCGCGGTGCGCCTCCCCGGAGATGAAGGTGACGTGGTGACCGCGACGGACGAGCGCGGCGGCCACGGCGAGCATGGGATGACCGTGGCCCGGCCCCGGGAGCGTCGCGCAAACGATCTTCACGCCGGGCTGCGCTCCGGGGCCCGCGAGTACCAGAGAGCCGTCTCGGTGAGCCGCACGGCGAACGGGATCGCGTTCGCGTACAGCAACGGCAGCCAGACGGGGATGTTCCCGAGCGACGCGACGGAATAGTCGAAGACGCCGAACACGATAAGCACGGCCTCGACGATGGATCCCCCGGTGACGAGCGCGATCGCCGGCGCCGCGTTCGCGCGGACGGTCTCGGCGAACGAGCGACGGCGCGCGACGATGGCGCCGGCGGCCAGCACGACCACGAGCCACTCGGAGCGATGCAACACAGCGGACGTGGCGTACACGACGGTCACCCACGCCGCCTCGGCGGGCAGACGGGATCGCGATCGCGCGTCCGGCCGCGGCGAGCCGAGCAGTGCGATCCCCAGCGTGCCGGCGACGTAGACGAGCGCGAACTCGAGCGGAACCCAGAACGGCATCCGGTCTGGGCCGAACGCGTACGCGGTCGTACCGGTCCACACATGGAGCGAGTCCCACGCCGTCCCGAAAGCTGCGCCGACGACGGCGACGCCGAGCAAGGGCGCCGGCCCGATCGCCGGCGACCGTCGCAGCACGCTTCTGAGCTCCACGCCGGGCACAGGGAACCCTCAGCCGCGGTCGGACGTCAAAAATGACATCCGGCCGATCGCGCCGGGAACGGAGGTCGCCATGCGCCGCCGCGTTCTGATCACGACCGTTCTGACCGCCGGAATGCTCGCGCTCGGCGCGCCCGCGTTCGCGTGCGGCGGCCTCCTGAGCCCGAACGGCTCGGTCAACCTGCTGAAGACGACGACCCTCGCCGCCTATCACCAGGGGGTCGAGCACTACATCACGTCGTTCCGCTTCGTCGGCGGCGGCGGCGCGAAGTTCGGCTCGATTGTCCCGCTGCCCGGCGTTCCCACCAAGGTCGAGCGCGGCGGCGACTGGACGCTGCAGCGGCTCGTGCGTGAGGTGAGGCCGCCGGTGAGGGAGGCCTTCCTCTTCTCCAAGGCCGCCGCTCCCACGGCGCTGACGGACGCCAGGGTCCTCCTCGAAACCCGCATCGACGCACTCGACATCACCGTCCTCGAAGGCGGCGGCGGCGCGGTCGCGCGCTGGGCAGAGAAGAACGGATTCATCCTCTCGCCCGACGCGCCCGAGGTGCTCGACTTCTACGCCGACCGCAGTCCGATCTTCCTCGCGGCCAGGTTCGACTCGAAGGCCGCAAAGGCGCAAGGCCTGAGCGAGGGTGACGGAACGCCCATCCACATCTCGATCCCGACGCCGCAGCCGTGGGTCCCTCTGCGCATCCTCGGTCTCGGCAAGGAGGGGACCGAGGTCGTCCAGGCCGACGTCTTCCTGCTCACCGACGATGTGCCGTCGATGCTCCCGGCGCCGGCCGGCTTCAAGGCCGCCGACGGACGCCCCGGCGCCACGGGCCTCGTGCTCGAGCGCTCGGAGCAGGCGAGCGAACTCCTCATGAACGACCTGCGGGTGGACAAGGGCATGGAGTGGATGCCGAAGAACATGTGGCTCTCGTACATGACGCTGACCGCGCCTGTGAACGCTTTGAAGTACGACCTCGCGCTGGACGCGACCGGTGCCGGCCAGCCGTCCTACGTCGCAGCCGGCCTGAAGAGCGCGCTCCGCGATCTCGGCGAGGCCGCCTCGTCGACGCCGTGGGCCGTCGTGATCGGAGTCGTTCTCGCACTCGGCGCGGCGCTCATCCTCGGGTCGCGCCGCGCCGAGATGCAGGCATGAAACGCGCCGCCGCGGCCGCGTTGCTCTTGCTGGCGGTCGTGGCCTGCGGCGGCGGGACGTCCGAACGAACGATCGCGGTACGGATGCGCTACTCGAAGTACGCGCCCCGTTCCTTGACCGTGCGAGCGGGGGACACGATCGAGTTCGTGCTCGTGAACGCGGACCCGATCGCGCACGAATTCATCATCGGGACGCACGCGCAGCAGCTCGAGCACGAGAAAGGCGACCCGCATGACCCGCACAACCGGCCCGGCGAAGCCGCGCTCGCAGCTTCCAAGACGACGCGCTTGCGTTACACGTTCCACAAGCCCGGCACGCTCGAGTTCGCGTGCCACCGCCCCGGGCACTACACCTACGGGATGGTGGGCACGATCACGGTGAAGGCGTAGCCTCGCCCGGTCCCTCCACGGGCAGAGGTTCGGGCACGTCCGCCGGCTCGGGCTCGACGCCCGCGAGCCCGCAGATGATGCGCCACTCCTCATCCCGGACGGGCTGGACCGAGAGACGCATGCCGCGCTGCACCAAGGTCATCCCTTCGAGGCCCGGCGTCGCGCGTATCTCTTCAAGCGTGATCATCCGGGGGAACTTGAGGACGAACCGCACGTCCGGCATGAACCAGCGGGGCTTCTCAGGGTTCGATCGCGGGTCGTAGTACTTGCTCGCAGGATCGAATGCGGTGTGGTCCGGATACGCTTCGCGCACGACCTCGCAGATCCCGACGACACCGGGCGGGTCGCAGCTCGAGTGGTAGAAGAACGCGCGCTCACCGATCTTCATCGCCTGCAGGTTGTTGCGCGCCATGTAGCTGCGCACGCCGTCCCACGGCGCGACGCCCAGACGCTCTAGGTCGTCGATCGAGAACGCGTCGGGCTCGGTCTTCAGAAGCCAGTGCGCCACGGCGACGCATGATACGCCGCCGTGGCGAACCGGAAGCGCTCTACGCGGTGCGCTTCATCCAGCGCCGCGTCGCGAGCGCAACCACGATCCCCGCGATCCCGAAGCCGGCCACGTCACCGACGCCCGTCGCCGGCAGGTGGGAACCTTGGTTCGACCGCGGAAGCGTCCGCGTCGTCTTCGCCCCCTTGACCTGCGCCGGCACCTTGACGGCCGCCATGGCCTTGCCCTTGTCGTTGAAGAACGTCTGCGGGTTGATCTTGAAGATCTGCTTCCCGTCGACGTGGCGAGGATCCGTCGGCTGCGCTGCCGCCGCGCGCGCCTGGGAGAACTGCATCAGGTGTGGTTCGACCGGATCGAACAGCTCACCCTTGGCGTGGTAGACGGCGTTGCGCATCGCGTACTGCGCGTGCAGGTAGTCGCCGACCTTGAACAGCTGCGAGGCCAGATCGCGATCGGACATGGTCGCGTTGCGCGTCGTCATGAGGTCCTGGCTCGGCGTCGTGCGCCCGGCGGCTCCTTCGAGGAAGTACGCGTCCGCGAGCCAGTCTTGCGCCTGCTTCATGTACTCGGCTACGTGACCGTACATGAGCCGTTCCTGGTCGACGGACTCGTAGATCCCGTACGTGTGACCATACGTCGTGGGCGAGGACGTGTAGTCGTATTGCCACTTGTTCATCTCGTAGTAGTAGTGCCACTTGCCTGTGAACGGCGAGCCCGGCGGCGGCGGACCCTGCGCAAGCTCGACCGAGACCGTCCCGTCGTGCGGGTGGTGGAGTCCCAGGCCGTGCGCCGACTCGTGCTGGACGATGTACGTCAGCGCGCGACCGTTGGTGAACGGGTTGGCCGGCGTGCACGCGGGCGCCACGGGCGCGGACTTCTCGCAGTCGATGGCGCCCTTCCATACCGACCGCTCGTTCAGGTTGTCGATCTGCCCCCAACCGTTACCGTCGTTGGTCCCTTCGGCGATGCCGCCGACGATCAACGGAAGCGCGACGTTGTAGAGCTTCTCGAAGTAGATGTTGATGACCGGAACGGTCAACGCGCCGTCGATGAGCGGCGCGAACCGCTTTCGGTTGCGGTCGACAAAATTGCGGATCGCGGCCGTGTCGACACCCAGGTCCATGACGCCGGTGGCGAGGGCTCCGTTGTTCTTCCCCTCTTCGATCGCTCGCTGGCGATCGTCCACTTTGGTGCAGCCGGAGTCGGCGCTGGGTGACTTCAAACCGGCACTGTTCAGCGGCGTGCCCTCCCAGATGACCTGGTGGTGATTATCGGCGCACCCGAGCAGCTGCGGTTCCGCCAGGTCCGGGAGCGACGGCACGGAATCGAGGAAGGTAGCGTACGGGATCGCCGACCGAAGAGCGCTGATCGCCTTCGCCGGGTTGTACAGCTTGTTGAAGTCGATGTGATAGAAGCCGCCCGCTTCCGGCTGCGAATAGTGATCGATCCAGTTGTTGGTGGCGAGGATGTAGACGTCGGCAGGGATCGGCCGGTAGAGGAAGCTTCCGATGTACTTGAAAGCGATCCCCTGGTTGATGTCCCAGCCGAGGACCTCGCCGAGCGAGTCGCCGGCGGCCCGCGTCGTACCCGTCGGATCCGTAGGCACCGGCAGAGTGCCATTCCAGGTCGGATCGTTCCGCCACTGCCAGATCGGCGGATCGAATCCGGCCGAGCCGTCCTGGGCGGCGATCTCTTCTCGCAGCCAGTTCTCGCGCTCGTAGAAGCTCGGCGCCGAGCCGAGGTCTTGGAAGTAGATGCGGTATGTGCCGCCCCAGCCACGCGCGTCGTCCACTTGGCCGCTCCCGCCCAGGTCGGCGTCGGTGATGTGGTTGAAGGTCCCCCAGTAGTGATAGTGATCGGGCCGGAAGTAGTCGTCTGCGTACTCCGGGCTGAACGTGTCCATCAACACGAATGTAACGCCGCGCTCGACACCCATCGGGTTCTCGTCTATGTCGACCGAGCTCTTCCCCTTGTTGTTCCAGTGGGGATCACGCGACGCCCCAGGATCCGGGTTGATGAAGGCCGCACTGGTCTTCTTGCCCGTCTTCAGGTCGGTGAACGACTGCGCGTACTTCGTGTTGAAGCGGGAGTTGTGAAGCCACTCCTCGATCGTGAACGCATCGATCAGGTCCCACGTCGACGTGTCCGTCACTTGGTGGTCGGGACCGCGGAACTGACCGAACTTCGCGTTGTAGGCCGTGAGGTAGAGCTCCTTGTAGTTCACCGGGAGTGACACGGACGTCGCGTACACGCCCATCGGTCCCGGATCATGGTCGAACTCGGTCGCTTTCTTCGCGGCCGCGAAGAGGTCCTTCGTGTATGTGTCGTCGGCTGCGAGGAAGTGGTAGTCGAAGTTGAACTTCAGCGGCTCGAAGTACGGGACGGCCGTCGGATACGTCGCCACCTCATTCGTGACGGGCTTCACGTCCTCCGGAAGTCTGTTGCCGTTCGTCGGATCGGTGCCCGTGAAGTGATTCGGTTGATGCTGAACGAGGCCGGAGACCTGCGAGTCCCGGATGTCGCTGTAGTCGCCGAAACGCTTCTGCGCGACCGCGGGAACGTACTCGTCGGGGAGATTCGCCTTGAGGTCGGCGAGCTCGTCGGCCGTCGGCTTCCACCCCGCGAAAACAACGTTCACGCGCTGCGACTTGGTGAGGTGCTTGGTGAGCTGCGCGAGCTTCTCCTTCGCGTGCTGAAGAGGAGAAGAGTTGGTCAGCGCGGCGAGCCCCGTGTAGGCCTCGTCGACGATGTTGACGGCGGCAACGCGGACACGCCACGCGCCCGGCGCTGGGTTCCGGATCGTCACGGAGTTAACGGGGATCGTGGATTCGCTGCCGCATCCTTTGTCGAAGACACCGCGATCGCAATCGACGGCATCCTCAAAGTTCTCTTCGGCGTCGGCGGCGGACTTTGGATACACCGTCCCGCTCGGGCTGATCACGTACAGGTACGCCTTCCAGACCGGGTGGCGCCACGCGATGCGCACATAAAGCGTCGAAGGCTTCACACCCGAGGGGACGGTGAGCGTAATGTCCTCACAAAGTCCCTGATCCAGGTCGGCACATGGGATGGTCTCAGGAGCCTCGGGGAACGGCCGCTGTGGGGTTGTCGGCCCGGCGATGTCTGCGGGCGTCCCGGGAGATCGCAGGACCTTCCCCCGCCACCGGTATATCGACGGTTTACCGGACGAAGGTTTTGCAAAGGTCGTCCCGGGCGCAGCCGGGGCACTTGCGGGGATGGCAACATTCGTGAACAAGGCAAGAGCTGCTGTGAGGCAGGCGGAAATCGCTCGAGTTCTCATAGTCCCCATTGATTCGCGGCGCCAAGTCTCGTTCCCTGCGTGCGAGCGATTTGCCCTATAGCAGCGGCTCCTGCTGCGGGGTGGAGACGATCGGATTCGAACCGACGACCCCCTGGTTGCAAACCAGGTGCTCTACCGACTGAGCTACGTCCCCGTGCGCGTCCAGGAAACCACACTCTGGCGTGGCTGCCGAGAGAAGGCGACCGTCAAGAACGCGCGGGCCCGGCCCGCGCGTTCCCTTTGATCAGGTCGAAACGCTATGGCGTCGGTCGGGCCTCTTCCCAGCCCGACTCTTCGTCGCCGCGGCGACGGCGCTTCATCATCACGAAGATGCCCGCTACCGCGGCGAGCAACGCGGCGAACAATCCCTTCTTACCGCGCTTCTTGCCTTCTTCCTCGGCCATCCCGGCCTCCCTGGTCGTCGCCCGATGAAGACGTGGCGAGCATATGCCCGCTCGATGCGGCGGCACAACCTTGCAATGCGACCGATCGATGGAAAGGACTGATTTGGTGGGCCCGGTTGGACTTGAACCAACGACCTCAGCTTTATCAGAGCTGCGCTCTGGCCACCTGAGCTACGGGCCCCGAATCGTTCGACGCTCGGGGGTTCCGGCCATGAACCCGGAGAAGGCTACCACGCGTTGCGGGGACGCTATTCGCGTTCCGCGACCGTGACCTCGATGCCTCCGACGACGTCCGCGATCAGGTTGTAGAGGAACGCGAGGAAGACCGTCACGGCGCTCGCGACCACGGCCCCGAGCAAGCCGAACAGGAAGAGCCAGCGGAAGATCGCGCCGCCCGAGATGTGATAGGTGGCGTCGGACAGCTCGCGGACAAGCTTCTCTATGTTGGCGATGACGCCGAACGACTTCAGGATCGCGAAGATGATCGCCGACCCGAGCAGCATGATCAGCAACAGACAGAAGTAGAACAGGAGAGAGAACTTCAGCACCGACCACGGGTCGATCTTGCGCAAGACGAGACGCGCGCGGCGCCAGCCGTGCGAGTATCCCCTCGCGGGGGTCGGCGGCGTCGTCATCAACCCTTGATGACTGCCAGTGGGCGCAGGCGCGCCACCTTCTTCGATAATCCCGCTCCTTCACACGTGTCGACGACCCGAGCTACGTCCTTATACGCGTATGGAGCTTCCTCCGCCAGCAGGCCGGGGTGCGTGGCGTTGACCAGCACCCCAGCGCTCTCGAGCTCCGTGCGTACCCGTTGTCCGGGCATCCTCTTCTTGGCTTGCGTCCGGCTCATCGCGCGCCCGGCGCCGTGACAGGTCGACCAGAACGCCTTGTCACGCCCCGCGTCCGTCCCCACGAGGACGTACGACGCGGTTCCCATGGAGCCGGGAACGATCACGGGCTGACCGATGGGCCGGTAGCGATCGACGAGCTCGGGATGCCCCGGACCGAACGCGCGCGTCGCGCCTTTCCGATGCACGCAGAGCGACCGTTCGCGACCGTCGACCTCGTAGCGTTCGATCTTGGCGAGGTTATGCGCGACGTCGTATACCAAGCGCATACCCATACTTTCGGCGTCGCGACCGAGGACCTCCTCGAACGTCACGCGGATGCCGTGCCCGAGGGCGTGGCGATTCGCCCGCGCGAAGTTCGCGGCGGCCGCCATCGCACCGAAGTACCGCTGCGCCTCGGGAGATCCGACGGGCCCGCACGCGAGCTGCCGGTCGGGAACCTCGATCCTAGACCGTCGCATCAGTTTGTCGAACACCTTCAGTTCATCGGTACAGACCTGATGTCCGACCCCGCGCGAGCCGGTGTGCAGCATCACGCAGACGCCGCCGTCGACGAGCTCGAACGCATCCGCGGCGGCCGCGTCGAAGATCTGGTCGACGACCTGAACCTCCAGGAAGTGATTGCCGGCGCCGAGCGAACCGCACTGGGGCGCCCCGCGCTCGTACGCGCGGTCGGACACGGCGGACGGATCCGCGCCGGCGAGGCGGCCGTGATCCTCACATCGTTCGAGGTCCGACGGCCAGCCCAATCCGCGCTGCAGGGTCCACGCCGCACCGTCGCGCAGGACGCCGGCGAGCTCGGTGCGATCAAGACGCAACATCCCTTTTTTGCCGACGCCGCGCGGGATCCGCTCACCGAGCCGTTTCGTCAGCTCTGCGAGTGAATCGCGGACGTCGGCCAGCGTGAGGTCGCTCCGCAATAGACGGACGCCGCAGCAGATGTCGAACCCGACGCCGCCCGGCGAGACGACGCCGTCTGCGTCGGCGTCCGTCGCAGCGACTCCGCCGACCGGGAAACCGTAACCCCAGTGGATGTCGGGCATCGCGTACGACGCGCGGACGACACCGGGGAGCGTCGCGACGTTCGCCACTTGCTCGAGCGCTCGATCATCGCGCGCCTTCGCGAGCATCTCCTCGTCCGCGAACACGCGACCGGGGACGCGCATGCCGACGACCTCGCCGACGGGCACTTCCCATTCGAACGGCCCGACGGCGCGCGTCTTCATCACACGTCGAAGTAGACGCGAGCGCGCCACTCGTCCCCGGCGCGTTCGACCGACAACTGGTGATACGTGACGGCTTTGATCGCGGGACCTCCCACGGCCACATCGCGGATGGTTTCGAACTTCCCCGCTGCCGTGGTTTCCGACACCTCGAGCTCCGCGGCGACCGGCAAGGCACCCGTCGACTCGAACCGCCACAAGGCTTCCGAAAGGACCTCGGCGAGCAACGTTTCGACGTCGTCCGCCTCAACCGCGACGGCGTCGTCCCCGGTGCCCGCCGGCGGATCGGCGTCGAGGATCACGGCCGCCGTTGCGCGGACGGCTTCGGAGAACAGAGCCGGGATGTCGGGGGCGGTGGCTTCGATCCCGATGTCGGCTGTGTGTTCGAGGATGCGGTAGGACACCGCGTCTTATACCTCGCCGTTGCCGTTGCCCTCCTCGTCGGCCACGACGCGGGCCATGGCCGAAACCGTGACGCCGGAGCCCAGGCGCATGACTCGCACGCCCTGCGTGTCGCGGCCCATACGCGAGATGTCCTTGGCCGCGACCCGGATCACGTCGCCGGCCGAGGAGATGAGGAAGACCTCGTGACCCGGCCGTACGACGGCCGCGCCCTCGATCGTGCCGCGCCGGCCGGTGAGTTTCGCGGTCTTCACGCCCTTCCCGCCCCGATGGTGCCGCGGGTACTGCGTGAGGAGCGTGCGCTTGCCGAAACCGGCGTCGGTCACGATCAGCAGCTCGCCGTTGGGATCGACGACGTCGAACGCGACGACCTCGTCCTCAGCGCCCAGCCGTATCCCGATGACGCCGGACGCGTCGCGCCCCATCGGACGCACCTCGGCCTCGTTGAACACGACCGCCTGCGCCTTGCGCGAGACCAGGATCAGCTCGTCTTCACCGGACGTCGCGCGGACCTGGACGACCTCGTCGCCCGTGCGCAACTTCACCGCGATGATGCCGTCGCGCCGCGACGAGTCGTAGGCCTGGAACGCGGTCTTCTTGATGACGCCCTTCTTCGTGGCGATGACGAGGAACTTGTGCGTCTCGTAGTCGCGCGTGTCGATCACGGCCGCGAGCGAGTCGTCCCCCGACAGCGGCAGGAGGTTCCGGATCGAGATCCCCCGCGCGGTCCGATCTTTCTCCGGGATCTCGTGCGCCTTGATCCTGTACACCTTCCCGCGGTTCGAGAAGAAGAGGACGTACGCGTGGTTCGTCGTCGTCAGCAGATGCTCGATGATGTCGCCCTCTTTGGGCTTCGCGCCGCGGATGCCCTTCCCCCCGCGGCCCTGCGTCCGGTACGTCGTGACCGGGACGCGCTTCACGTATCCCGACCGGCTGATCGTGACGACGACCTCGTCGTCGGCGATGAGGTCCTCGACGTTGATCTCGGCCTCGTCGGCGCGGATCTCGGTGCGCCGGGGATCGGCGTACCTCTTCTTGATCTCCGCGAGCTCTTCCTTGACAATCTTCAGGACCTTCTTGGGATCCGCGAGGATCACCTTGTACTCCTTGATCTTCGCCACGAGCTCCTTGTGCTCGTCCTCGATCTTCTGGCGCTCCAGCGCAGCCAGCCGGCGAAGCATCATGTCGAGGATCGCGTTCGCTTGGATCTCGGTGAGCTTGTACTTCTTCATCAATTCCTGGCGTGCGTCGTCGGCCGTCTTCGACTGACGGATCAGTTTGATCACCGCGTCGAGGTTCTTCAGCGCGACGAGCAAGCCCTCGAGGACGTGAGCGCGCTCCTCCGCCTTCCGCAGACGGAAGCGCGTCCGGCGCGTGACGACCTCGACCTGATGATCGATGTAGACCTTGATCGCCTGGGCGAGGTTGAGCACCCGCGGCTGAACCCCGTCGACGAGCGCGAGCATGATCACACCGAAGGAATCCTGCAGCTGCGTGTGCTTGAAGAGGTTGTTGAGGACGACCTGCGGGATCGCATCGCGTTTCAGCTCGATGACCAGGCGCAGGCCCTGGCGGTTCGACTCGTTGCGGACCGCCTTCGCCGAGGGCGTGATCCCGGTGATGATCTTCTTGTCGACGAGCTCGGCGACCTTGGCGAGCACACGATCGCCGGAGACCATGTACGGCAGCTCGGTGACGACGATCTGGGTCTTGCCCGACTTCGACTCTTCGATGGTCGCCTTCGCGCGAACCTTGATCGAGCCGCGGCCGGTCGTGTACGCATCCTTGATCCCCTGGCGACCCATGATGTAGCCGCCGCCCGGGAAGTCCGGTCCCTTGACGTACTTCATGAGCTCCCCGACGGTGACGTCCGGGTTGTCGATCGCAGCCACGACGGCATCGATCACCTCGCCGAGGTTGTGCGGCGGGATGTTCGTCGCCATGCCGACCGCGATCCCGGTGGACCCGTTGACGAGCAGGTTCGGGAAGCGCGCGGGGAGAACGAGGGGTTCTTCGTTCTCGCTGTCGTACGTCGGGATGAAGTCGACGGTCTCCTCGTCGATCCCGCTCAGGAGTTCCATCGCGAGCGGCGCCATCCGCGCCTCGGTGTAGCGCGATGCGGCCGGCGCGTCGCCGTCGACGGATCCGAAGTTCCCCTTACCGTCGACGAGCGGATGGCGCATCGCGAAGGTCTGGGCCATGCGCGCGAGCGCGTCGTATATCGCGCTGTCGCCGTGCGGGTGGTACTTCCCCATCACGTCACCGACGACGCGGGCGGACTTCTTGTGTTGCGTGCCGGGCCGCGCGCCCAGGTCCTGCATCCCCCAGAGGATGCGGCGGTGGACCGGCTTCAAGCCGTCGCGCGCGTCGGGCAGCGCGCGGCCGACGATGACCGACATCGAGTAATCGAGGTAGGAACGCTTGACCTCTTCCTCAATATCGATGGGTTCGATGCGCGGTTCGAGTGGAGTGTCGGCCATATCAGATGTCGACGAACGCGTCCTTGGCGTTCTTCTGGATGAACTCGCGGCGCCCATCCACGTCCTCGCCCATGAGCGTCACGAAGATCGTGTCGGCGACCGCGGCGTCCTCGAGCGTCACCTGGAGAAGGTTGCGCGTCTCGGGGTTCATGGTCGTCGTCCACAGCTCTTCGGCCGGCATCTCACCGAGACCCTTGAACCTGCCGATCTGCGCCTTCTTGCCGTTGTTCTCTTTCAAGACCTTGTCGCGTTCCTTGTCGCTGAATACGTAGCGCACCTCGTTGGCTCCGAAGCGGAGCGAATACAGCGGCGGCTGCGCGATGTAGACGTAGCCCTGTTCGATCAGCGTGCGCATGTGCCGGAAGAAGAAGGTAAGGAGGAGCGTGCGGATGTGCGCGCCGTCGACGTCGGCGTCGGTGAGCATGATGATCTTGCCGTAGCGCCTTTTGTCGACATCGGCCTCTTCCCCGATCCCGGTGCCGCACGCGGAGATGAGCGCCTGGATCTCTTGGTTCTCGAGGATCTTGTGGAGCCGCGCCTTCTCGACGTTGAGGATCTTGCCGCGGATCGGAAGGATCGCCTGGAAGTCCCGGTTGCGCGCTTGCTTGGCGGAGCCGCCGGCCGAGTCCCCCTCGACGATGAACATCTCGGTGGAGTTCGGGTCTGTCGACGAGCAGTCGGCAAGCTTGCCCGGCAGCCCGCCCGCGTCGAACGCGCTCTTGCGCGCGATGTCCCGGGCCTTCTTGGCCGCGAGCCGCGCGCGTGCGGCCTGGATGCCTTTGTTGACGATCCGGCGGCCTTCGGTCGGGTGCTCCTCGAACCACTCGGCGAGCCGCGCATTGACCGCCTTTTCGACGAAAGCCCGGATCTCAGTGTTGCCGAGTTTCGTCTTCGTCTGACCTTCGAACTGGGGGTCGCGGAGCTTGACGGACACGATCGCCGTGAGGCCCTCGCGGATGTCCTCCCCGGCGAGGTTCTCTTCCTTTTCCTTCAGGAGACTTTTCGCGCGGGCGTAACGATTCACAACGTTGGTGAGCGCCTTCTTGAAGCCTTCCTCGTGGACCCCACCCTCGTGCGTGTTGATCGTATTCGCGAATGTGTAGATCGAGTCGTTGTAACCGCCGTTCCATTGCATCGCGATGTCGACCTCGCGCCCTTCTTCGCTCGCCTCGAAGTACACGACGCGGTTCAGCGTCTCCCGTCCTGTGTTCAGTGCTTTCACGAAGTCGGCGATGCCGCCGGTGAAACGAAACGTCTCCTCGTACTTGCCGCTTGCTACCTCTGTCGTAGTCGCGACCGTCTCGGGGGCTGGCGTTGCGTCCTTCTTGACACGCTCGTCTGTGAGCGTGATCGCGACGCCCTTCGTCAGGTACGCGAGCTCCTTCAAGCGCTGCGCGAGGATGTCCGGCTTGAAGTCGAGGTCTTCGAAGATCTGCGGGTCCGGCCAGAACGTGACCGTGGTGCCGGTCTTCTTGGACACCTTCCGCTTCTGGAGCTTCGACGTCGCCTTGCCGCGTTCGTAGGTCTGGCGCCACTCGTGTCCGTCGCGGTGGACCTCGACCTCGAGCTTCTCCGACAGCGCGTTGACGACCGAGACGCCGACGCCGTGGAGGCCGCCGGAAACCGTGTACCCCTTGCCCTCGAACTTGCCGCCGGCGTGCAGCGTCGTCAGCACGACCTCGACGGCGGGACGCCGATCCTTGTTCCCCGGGATCGGAGCGACGGGGATGCCTGCGCCGTCGTCGGAGACGGAAACGGACCCGTCTTTGTTGATGGTGACGAAGATCTTCGAGCAGCGACCGGCCAGCGCTTCGTCGATCGAGTTGTCGACGACCTCGTACACGAGATGATGAAGACCGCGTGGCCCGGTGGTGCCGATGTACATGCCGGGCCGCTTGCGTACCGCTTGCAGCCCCTCGAGAACCTTGATGTGTTGACTGCCGTATTGCTCTTCTGCCGCCGCCTTCGCCACCCTCACTCCCGTGCTCTTCCGGGCCGCCGGGTGGCCGCTCAGCGCCCACCCACCGTCCACTTCTTTGCCTCGTTTCCGTAGGTCTGAGCCCCCACTTCCCCAGGTGGACGGGCCGTTCGGCGAGGGGCCGCCGGAGGCCTCCGTCCTAGAGGGCGCTCGGAGGACGATTATAGCACGTCAGAGGCCATTTTTGCGGTCCGGAAACCCGCTCTCAGCAGGCTTTTCTGGAGCGTCTGGAAAGGGGCCCCGAAAGGGGGTTCAGGGCTTGCGCGGCGCTCCCGTCACGATGGCGACTTCCTTGACCAGATCGCGCTCGAGGTAACCGCCCACAGCGGTCGCCAGACCCTGTCCCATCAAGGCCAGTTCGGCGGCCCAGGCGCCGGGTTCGACCTTGACGGTCAGCCGTCCGGATTCGAGCCTCAGAGGAAAGCTCCGCGCCGCGATCGCGGTCCCGACCACAGCTTCCCAGTGCTCCCGGAGCTTGCCGAGAGCGAGGTGTTCCTCCCACCCCTGCGCGTCGGCCACCACTTTCAGCGCAGCCGAGATCGGGGTCGGATCTTGTTCGAGCGCTCCCCGGCGCATCCGTCTAGCCATCGATCTCTATCCCCCGGCCCACGGTAACCCGCCCCCTGCGCCAGCGCACCGAGTTTGGACACTCCCGCTCATCCGTTGCCGTCACGATGATCTGCGCCCCCGCGGGCAAGGCACGACCGAGCCGTTCCCGCCGTTCCGGATCGAGCAGACTGAACGCGTCGTCGAGCAGGAGTACGGGCTCTTCACCGGCGAGGTTCGCGATCGTTTCGTGCGCGCCGAGGACCAGCGCGATTGCCGCGAGCCACGCCTCTCCCTGAGACGCGTGGGCCCGCGCGAGGAGGGTGCCGATCGTGATCTCCACCTCATCGCGATGGGGTCCGACGAGTGTGCTGCCACGCATCACCTCATCGGACCGGCGCTCCTCCAACCCTCGTTTGATCGCTTCCTTCCAGCCGGCCGCCGACATATCGTCATCGGGAGGCGAGACGCGCGGCGCGTACCGCACGCCCAGGGCCGTGTCGCCTCCGACGGCCCCGTAGGAGCGCGACGCTCCAGGAGCGAGCGCGGCGATCGCCTCCTGCCGCCCGGCCGCCAGCTCTCCGCCCGATTCCGCCACCGCCTCGTCCCACGCCTCGATTCCCTTCGGAACGCGACCGGCGGCGTCGCGAAGCAGCGCGTTGCGTTGCCGGAGGGCGCGCTCGAACTCTTTGATGACTACGTGGTACCGGGGGCGAAGTTGCACAAGCAGGTCGTCGGCGAAGCGCCGGCGCTCGCCGGGATCCCCCCGCACGACCGCAACGCGCTCGGGTGAGAAGATCGCCGCGCGCACCGTTCCCAAGATGTCGCGCCGCCGTGTCACCGGCGCGCCGGAGAGCTTCGTTCGCGCCCGGCCCTGCGTGACGATCTCGAGCTCGATCAGCTCGTCGCGTCCGCCGCGCTCGACCTGCACCCGTACGATCGCGGCCTTTTCGCCGCCACGGACCATCACCGCGTCACTCGATGTGCGATGTGAGCCGAGCGATGCCGCATACCACACGGCTTCCAGCACGGACGTCTTCCCGGAGCCGTTCGGACCGACGAGCGCGAGCGGTTCCGCGGGCGGCGAGAGCTTCAGCTCCTGCCACGACCGGAAGTTCAGGAGCTCGATCGCCGCCACCCGCATGGCGGCGGGAGTGGCTAGGTGATCCGTACCGGCATCAGCAGGTACAGGAACGACCCGCCGTCCGGCGACCGCAGTACCGCCGGCTTGAGCCCGTCCCGACACGACAGTACGACCTCGCTTCCGTCGATTGCTTGCACGCCGTCGGAGAGGTACCCCGCGTTGAACGCGATCGTGAGCGGTTCTCCTTCATACTTCCCCTCGACGAGGTCGGCGGCTTCCCCGACGTCTTGCGTCCCCGCCGTGAGCCGAACACCGGCCGGCCCGAGTTCGAGACGCACCGGTGTGCCCTGCTGCGCGAGGATCCCGACGCGCCGCACCGCTTCGAGGAAGGCCTCCCGATCGACGGTGAGGTGGTTCGGCTGATCCTCGGGAACGAGCTGCCGCCAGTTCGGGAACTCGCCCTCGATAAGCCGGGTCGTGAGGCGCCGTTCCTTGCCTTGGACGGCGACCTGGCTCTCGCCGAGGGCGATCGCTACTTCGTCCTCGCCCTCGGCCGCGCGCGCGGCCTCGAGGAGAGCGCGCGCGGGAACGACACGCTTCAGGGCGTCCGGCGGCCCTTTCCACGCGAGCTCGCGGATCGCGAGCCGGTAACTGTCCGTCGCGGCGAACGTGAGCTTGTCGGCGCTCGCCTCGAGCAGGACGCCCGTCAGGATCGGCCGCGCTTCGTCACGCGACGCCGCCTTCGTAACCTGCACAACGGCCGTCGCGAGCTCCGCGGCCGACACAGTGCCGCCCGCCGCATCCGCCGGACCGGCGAGCGAGGGGAAGTCCTCCGTCGGCAACGTCCGCAACGTGAACTCCGCGGATCCGCACGTGAGGCGCGCCTGCCCGCCGTCCAGCTCGATCCGGACGCTTCCCGGCGGGAGCGTGCGGGCGATCTCACCGAGGACCCGGCCGGGCAGCACGCCGCGGCCGGCCTCGTCGATGGCGCCCTCGACGACGGCCTCGGCACCGACCTCGAGGTCCGTTCCGGCCAGCCGGATCTTCCCGTCTTCGGCCACGACGAGGACGCCGCCGAGGACGGGAAGCGTTGCGCGGGTGCCGACCGAACGAAGCACCCAGGAGCTCGCTTCGGCGAACGCGTCTCGCTCGATCCTGATCTTCACGAGGGCCTCCTCCACAGATCGTACGACCTGCCTATGACATCTGTTTTTCTATCCAAAGCACAGCAATAGCAGTAGGGGCTGGGGACCGTGGGGACGGAGCCCCCCGAACAGCGCGAATGGGCCGAACGGCTTGGGGATCGTGTGTGCATCAGGAGGCCACCCCGGAGACCTTCCGGCGGATCCGAGCGGTGAGTTCCTGGACCTGTGAATAAACAGCGGCCCTTTCCCCCATGAGTTTCCGGATCTTTGAGTCGGCGTGCATGACCGTCGTGTGGTCGCGTCCGCCGAAGGTCTCGCCGATCTTCGGGAGCGACAGAGGGGTGAGCTCCCGGCAGAGGTACATCGCGACCTGGCGCGCGATGACGAGCGGGCGCGACCGCGAGGGACCGAACAGCTCGTCGCGCGTCAGCGAGTAGTACGCCGCAGTCTCGCCGATGATCAGGTCGGACGGGATGTCGCCGGCCGACTCGGAGGGGAGGAGCGGCCGCAGCACGTCCTGCGCCAGCTCCAGCGTCACCGGAACGTTCGATAGCGAGGCGCACGCGACGACGCGTGTGAGCCGGCCCTCCAGTTCCCGGATGTTGTTTTGTACGCGCTGGGCTATGAACTCAAGGACGTCGTTGGCGACGGCGAATCCCTCCGCCTGCGCCTTCTTCTGAAGGATCGCGACACGCGTCTCCAGGTCGGGCGGTTGCACGTCAGTGATGAGGCCCCACTCGAATCGGCTGCGGAGCCGGTCTTCGAGGCTCGGGATCTGGTTCGGCGCGCGATCGGACGAGATCACGATCTGACGCCCGTCGTTGTAGAGGGCGTTGAACGTATGGAAGAACTCTTCCTGCGTCTGCTCGCCGCGCGCGAGGAACTGGATGTCGTCGACGAGCAACACGTCGGCTTCACGGTAGCGTTGGCGGAAGGCCGGCATCTTCTCCTCGCGAACGCCCATGATGAACTCGTTCATGAACTGTTCGCTCGAGACGTAGCGCGTGACCGCAGATGCATACAGCCGTTGCACGTGCTGGCCGATCGCGTGCAGCAGATGCGTCTTCCCCAGTCCGGCGCCGCCGTAGATGAACAGCGGGTTGTAGCTCCGAGCCGGCTGTTCCGCCACGGCGAGCGCCGCCGCGTGGGGGAAGCGATTCGACGGGCCGATCACGAACGAGTCGAACGTGTACTTCGGATTGAGGGGAGATGAGGCGAGCGGCGCGCGGCGGGCGGGCGGCGGAAGCGATCCTCCGGTCTCCGGTCGGACGACGTCCGGGTCGGATCGGTGCGCTTCCACTGTGACTTGTACCCCGACAGGATGCCCCGCGATCTCGCCGAGCGTCTCGGACAACAGGCGGGCGTAGCGGCTTTCAAGCCACTCTTTCGCGAACGCGGACGGAACTGCGAGGACCATGGTGTCGCCCGCGAAGCGAACGGGGCGCGTTCCTTCGATCCACGGGCGCGCGCCCGGCGACAATGCGCCGGAGCGGATCCGTTGGAGCGCGCTACGCCACAGCGTTTCCGCTGTCTCCGACACGGGCCCTCCCGATTCCACAGAAACAATCCACAAGTGTGGAAAACGGTTGGGGAAGCTCCGGGCCGCGCGCGAGCACGACGAACCGAAGGGTGGGAAGGAAGTGCGCCCTTCAGGTCAGGTTCCGGAGGGGCCGGAGAGTACCATCGCCCTTATACCCCTTCAAGAACGTGAATTCGCACTTTGTTGGCGGTGTTCCGACCCGCCGCGTATACTCGGGCGGCTTTCCACCCACTAGGATTCCGCGCAATGAAACGCACCTATCAGCCGCATCGGCGACGCCGCAAGCGCACCCATGGGTTCCGCGCTCGTATGCGCACGCCGGGCGGGCGAGCGATTCTCGCGCGACGCCGCCGCAAGCAGCGCGCGAGACTCACCGTGTAGCTCGCCGCCTCGCCTGATGCCACGAGCGAGCCATCTCACCTCCGCGGCCGACATCCGCCGAACGTACTCCGAAGGCCGGAAAGCGTCCTCCCCCGCGGTCGTCGCGCACGTGCTTTTGAGCGGCGAGGCTCGTCCTGCGCGCGTCGGCGTTTCGGCCGCACGCGGGATCGGGAGTGCGGTCGAGCGCAACCGTGCGAAGCGGCGGATCCGCGAAGCCCTTCGGAGTCTGGCGCGTCCCGTGGTCGACGGCGCCGATGTGATGCTCGTCGCCGGCAGGAAGGCCACGACGGTTGAGTTCCAGGAACTGGTAGATAGCGTCGCGGCGACTGTGGATCGTGCGGGAGGCCTCGTTGCATAGAGTGGTCCGCATCCCCGCTCATATCGCCGTTTTCTTGATCCGCCTCTACCAGACGACGTTGGGCCGAGTCGTCGGGGGGCGCTGCCGGTTCCATCCGAGCTGCTCCCACTACGCCGTCGAGGCGATCGAGACGTACGGGCTCGTCGCCGGCGGCGCGCGCGCAACGTGGCGAGTGATGCGGTGCGGGCCCTGGAGTGCCGGCGGGATCGATCCCGTCCGGCGACCGGTGGAGGCCGTCCGTGGCTGAAGTCTGGGGCGCGATCGAGCGCTTCCTCGGAGTCGTGATGAACGGCATCTACGAGGTCATTCCTTCGTGGGGCGTCGCCATCATCATCTTGACGCTGCTGGTGCGCTTCGTCTTGATCCCGATCACCATCAAACAGATCCGCTCGATGACCGCGATGCAGCGGATCCAGCCCGAGCTCAAGAAGATCCAGCAGAAGTACAAGGGCGATCGCCAGAAGATGAACGAAGAGCTGATGAAGCTCTATCGCGAGCACGGCGTGAATCCGCTCGGCGGCTGCGCGCCTCTGCTGATGCAGGCCCCCGCGTTCGTTGCGCTCTACTCTGTCCTTCGAGCCGCGGTGATTTTCGATGTCGCGTTGCCGGCGGAGGTCCCGGTTCAATTCAGCTTCGACAAGCTGACGGTCTGTCGACCCGGGGCCGCCCCCGTCGCATCCGGGCCGGCGGTGACCACGATCGACTGCCGCCGCGGAAGCGAGCAGCAGTCGTTCCAAGTCGGTGGGGCGCGGCAGCTCAAACTGAAGGACGCGAAGGATCTCCCCGCACTGCCTTCGTACCTGTCGACCTGCCGTGCGAGTGTGTTGCCGAAGACCGGCTCCAAGCCGCAGCGGGTCAACGCGTTCCAATGCTCCTCTTCGTTCGGCAGCGGTCACGTCCCCCAGGACGGCAGCTTGTTCAAGGACATCGTCCGAGGAAAATCGACGTTCCTGGGCTTGCGACTCGGGTGCTCGCCGCAACAGTCGACGAACCGAGTCACGTTCCAGCAGTGCTCGGGGACCAACAAGACGGCCGGGGGCGCCGTGGTCGGTTACTTCATCCTGGTTCTGCTGATGATGGGCACGACCTATTACCAGCAGAAACAGATGTCCTCTCAAGCCACGGGGCCTCAAGCGAAACAGATGCAAACGATGGGCCGGATCATGCCTTTGTTCCTGGGGTTCATTTCGCTGAACATCCCGACCGGCGTGATCATCTATTGGATCGTCTCCAACGTGTGGACGATCGGCCAGCAGTACTTCTTCCTCCAACGCCAACCCGCGACGCCGGGGGGTGCTCCCGCTGGGCCGCCGGGCAAGGCCGGTGAGCCGAACGGCAAGGGCCGTCCTCCGGTCAAGAAGCCTCAGCCTAAGCCGAAGCGCAAGAGATGACCGACGCCGTTGAGGCCTCCGGAAACACGGTCGAGGAGGCCATCGACCGAGCGCTGGAGATGCTCGGGGCGACGGACGATGAGGTCGAGATCCAGATCCTCTCGGAAGGCGGCGACATGGTACGCCGCGACGAAGCCCGCGTCCGGGTGAAGCTCCGGGACGAGCGCACCCACGAAGACCTCGCGTTTGGCGACGAGGAAGAGGAAGAGGATTTCGAGCCGGATCCCGCGCTCGAGGAACAGGCCGGCGCAGCGACCGCTTTCCTCCAGGGGCTCGTTCAGACGATGGGTCTCGAGGCCGAGCTGAGCTCCTCGACGTCTCGGGACGCGGCGATGGTGGAGCTCTTCGGGCCCGAGCTGGCGCTCCTGATCGGCCGGCACGGCGCGACCCTCGAGGCGCTGCAAGAGGTGACCCGCGCGGCGGTGCAGCGGCAGGTCGGGGGCCGGGCCTTCGTGAACCTCGACGTCGAGGGCTACCGCGCGCGCCGTCGCGAGATCCTGGAACGCCGGGCCCGGTCAGCGGCGGCAAAGGTTCGCCGATCGGGCAAGGCCCAGGCCCTGGAACCCATGCCGGCCTTCGAACGCAAGGTGGTTCACGACGCGCTGACCAGGTTCGGCGGGGTGGAGACCACCAGCGAGGGCGAAGAGCCCAACCGTCGGGTCGTGATCTCTCCGGCCTGACCAGGATCCCGGCCGCGCGTCGGGCCGCGGCTACCATGTCTCACGGGAAACCTGTGCCTTGGGAGGTTTCACGAGAAACATCGCCTCGGACTCCGCGGTCCTCGGGCGCCTGCTGGACCGGCTGGGCCTCCCCTCTACGGTCCTCTCGCTCCTTCTGGCCCACGCCGCGGCGGTGGCGCGAGACGGCGCCCGTATCGGTCTGGTCGGTTCCCACGAGGACGTCATCCGGCGGCACACCGCCGACTCGCTGCTTTTCGCATTGGTTCGCGCCCCGCACCCGAACGAGCGCTGGATCGACGTCGGTAGCGGCGCCGGCTTCCCAGGACTGGTTCTGGCGGCCTGCTTCCCCGAAACGGATTTCACGCTCCTCGAGCCCCTGAAGCGCCGCGCGGGCTTTCTCGAGCTTCAGAACGCGGATCTGGGGCTTGCGAACGTACGGGTTGAGGCTCGACGTCTGGCGGAGGTTGAGGAGGCCACGTACGAGGTGGCCACCGCCCGCGCCCTGGAGGAGCCCGGTCGCGCGCTTAGGTCGATGGTGAGGGTTGTCGCTCCCAACGGGCTTGGGATCGTGGCCGTGGGTTCCGCGGACGCGATTCCGGCCGACCAGGCCATCCGCGAGGTCCGTCTCGACGATCTTGGGAACGTTGACTCGCCGGGTCGCTTCTTTATGATGAGCCGCGGAGCATGACCCCGCTCGCTGGCAGCATCTACCATTTCCAGGAGTTCTCCGTCCCCCAAACTCCAGATACTTCCAAATTCCGAGGTATCTTCGCCTTCGCGAACCAGAAGGGCGGCGTCGGGAAGACCACCACCGCGGTCAGCATCGCCGCCTGCCTCGCCGACGAGGGCGTCGAGACTCTCCTCGTCGACTTCGATCCGCAGGGGAACGCGAGCACCGGACTCGGCATCGACCGCCGGACGGTCACAATCGGAACCTATGAGGTTCTCGGGGGCGCGGATCCGGCGGGTGGGATCCGCGCGACCGAGATCGAGCACCTCTCGGTGCTGCCATCGACGATCGATCTGGCCGGTGCCGAGATCGAACTCGTCGCCGCGTTCGCGCGGGAGAGCAAACTCCGCTCGGTGATCACACCCATCCGCGATCGCTATGCCGCGATCCTGATCGATTCACCGCCGTCCCTCGGGCTGCTCACCGTGAACGCCTTGGTCGCCGCGGACGCCGTCGTCGTGCCCATCCAGTGCGAGTACTACGCGCTGGAAGGACTCGGACAGCTCCTCCGCACGATCGAGCTCGTGCGCGACGGGCTCAATCCCAAGCTCGATGTCGCCGGCGTCGTGTTGACCATGTTCGACGCGCGCACCCGCCTCGCCGAACAGGTTGTCGCGGAAGTGCGCCGGCATTTCGACGACAAAGTGTTCCGCTCGGTCATCCCGCGGAGCGTGCGGCTGTCGGAGGCGCCGGGGTTCGGGCGGCCCATCACGCGCTACGACCCCGCGACACGCGGCGCGCAGGCGTACCGCGATCTCACGCGGGAATTCGTCGGCCGCTGGACGGAGCGGGCCCCCGCGAGGCCGGGGGCCGGGGGCGAGGATCGCACGATCGACCTCGACGCACCGGCCGCGGTGGATCACGGGAAGGAGAACACATGACCCAGATCGACATCACCGACGGCGGGCGCGCGAAAGGCGGCCTCGGCCGCGGTCTCGGCGCCTTGCTGCAGACCCCCGCCTCCGGGCTACGCGAGATCCCGCTCGACGAGATTGCACCCAACCATAGGCAGCCCCGGACCGAGTTCGACGATGAGGCTCTCGAGGGTCTGGCCGCCTCGATCAAGGCCGTCGGCGTCCTGCAACCGGTCGTCGTCCGGCAGCGTGCCGACGGCGGATTCGAGCTGATCGTCGGAGAGCGCCGCTGGCGCGCCGCGCGCCGCGCAGGGTTGGAAAAGATCCCCGCCGTCGTCCGCGAGGCCGACGACCAGGAGCTGCTGCGCGACGCCTTGATCGAGAACCTGCATCGGGAAGACCTCAACCCCCTCGAGGAGGCGGCGGCCTACCGGCAGCTGCTCGACGACCTCGGGATGACGCACGAGGACCTCGCCGAGCGCGTCGGACGGAGCCGCGCCGTTATCACTAACGCGCTCCGGCTGCTCGGGCTGGCGCCGACGGTGCAGCGTCGGATCGCGGGCGGGACGCTGACCGCGGGGCACGGCCGCGCGATCGCCGGGCTTACGGACGCCGAGATGCAGGAGCGCGTCGCGCAACGCGTCGTGGCTCAGAACCTCTCGGTCCGGCAGGCCGAGGACCTCGTTCGGAAGTACGTCTCGAGCGGCGCCGGCCTGTCGACGCGCGGCGCACGGTCGCGCGTCGATCGTCCCGCGGCGATATTGGAAATCGAGAAACGCCTTTCCGATATGCTTGATACGCGCGTGACCGTCGAGGTCGGACGACGCCGCGGTCGCATCACGATCGACTTCGCCGGCCTCGAGGATCTGGATCGTATCTGGCGCGCCGTGGCGCGCGACAACGCCTAGGCGCAAACCTCGACCCCGGAGGAGGCCGCCGTGGAGTTCCGCCGGACCGACCGATTGCCGCCCTACGTCTTCAACGTCGTGAACGACCTGAAGGCCGCGGCCCGTCGAGCCGGCGAGGATGTCATCGACCTCGGCATGGGTAACCCCGACCTGTCGTCGCCGCAAGCGGTCGTCGAGAAGCTCGTCGAGGCGGCCCAGAACCCGCGGAATCACCGCTATTCGTCGAGCAAGGGCGTGCCGAAGCTGCGGCGCGCGATCTGCGACTGGTACGAACGCCGCTACGGCGTGACGCTCGATCCCGAGAGCGAAGCCATCGCGACCATCGGCGCGAAAGAGGGCATCAGCCATCTCGCGTGGGTGCTGGTGCAGCCGGGCGACACGTGCCTGGTACCGGAACCGACGTACCCGATCCACAGTTTCTCCGTCGCGCTCGCCGGCGCGGACGTGCACTCGGTTCAGCTGACGCAGGACGACGACTTCTTCGCGAAGCTGCTCGAGGCCTACGAGAGCACGTGGCCGCGACCGCGCATGGTCCTGACGAGCTTCCCGCACAATCCGACGACCGCGTGCGTCGACGCCGCCTTCTTCGAGCGCCTCGTCGCATTCGCGAAGGAGCGCGACCTGATGGTGGTGCACGACTTCGCGTACGCGGATCTGTCGTTCGACGGGTACCGGCCTCCGAGCTTCCTCGCCACGCCGGGAGCGAAGCACGTCGGTGTGGAGATCTTCTCGTTGTCGAAGTCGTTCTCGATGCCGGGCTGGCGGATCGCGTTCGTTCTCGGCAACCCACAGATGGTCGCGGCGCTGACGCGCCTCAAGTCGTACCTTGATTACGGCGTATTCCAGCCGATCCAGATCGCCTCGATCATCGCGCTGAACGAGTGCGAGGCCGAGACGAAGGTGTACTGCGACACCTACCGCGCGCGGCGGGACGCTTTGATCGACGGCCTCGCGCGCGCCGGGTGGGAGGTGACGCCTCCGAAGGCGACGATGTTCGTCTGGGCGGCGATCCCCGAGGCCTTCCGCTCGATGGGCTCGCTCGAGTTCGCGAAGTTCCTTCTCAAAGAGGCAAACGTGGCCGTGTCTCCTGGTGTGGGGTTCGGCCGGGCAGGCGACGACCACGTCCGCTTCGCGCTGATCGAGAACGAGCATCGCATGCGCCAGGCGACGCGCGGGATCAAGAAGGCGCTGGCGCTCGGACCGCCCTCGTCATGAGTGTCGCGGAAGGGTCGGAGCTGCGTCGCGCACTGATCGGGCTGCTGCTCGGCGCCGCCCTCGGCGCGCTTATCGGGTTGCTGTCGCGCCGCGAAACGCCGACGCGACCCCTCGCCTAGGGGGACGCCGTGGCCAAACGGATCGGCGAACTCAGCCTCGAGACGTTGCGCGACATCCCCCTGCGCTGCCGCGAGTGCGTTTTCTGGGAGCTGTCGCCGCTCGACCGCGCGCTGGCGATCGAAGCGGATCCCGAATTCGAGAAGGAGGTGTGGGCGTCGTCCCTCTGCCTCCAGCAGGGCACGCTGGGCAAGGTCGCGTACCTCGACGATCGCCAGGTCGCCTACGCGCTCGCCGGGCCGCCGGAGGAGTTCCCTCGCTCGGACTCGTTCCCGGCGCGCGTGTCGAAAGACGCCTGGTTCCTCGCGACCGCGTACGTCCTCCCAGAGGCGGAAAGACGCGGGATCGGGAAGGCCTTGATCCAAGCCGTCCTGCGTGACGCGAAGGAACATGGAAAACGAGCGCTCGAGTGCTTCGCCGACCGCGAGTGGCGCCGGCCCGACTGCATGTTGCCGGCGGAGTTCTGCGAGCGGGTCGGTTTCAAGGTGCGGCGCGACCACGTGCGGTTCCCGCTGATGCGGATCGACGTCCGGTCGCTCGCGAAGCTCACCGAGACGGCGGCCGAGGCGGTCGAGGATCTCCTGCGGAGCGTCCGCATGCCCACGCCCGCGCCGGGCGCGGCGCGAACGGTGTCCCGCTAGCTAGGAACCAGCCGCGACGGGGTGGCGCGCGAACTCGCGCAGGCCGGCGGCGATCGCTTCGGCGACGAGCCTCTGGAAACCGGGATCGGTGAGTGTTCGCTCGTCGTCGGCGTTGGTGATGTGCATCGGTTCGATCTGAACGGCCGGCATCCGTGTCTCGCGCAAGATCGCGTACTGCTTCGCGTGGACGCCGGCGTCGGGGGCGCCGATCGACAGCAGCTCGGTGTGGATGCAGTCGGCGAGCCGCGCGCCGGCTTCGGATCGGAAGCGGTCGTGTCCGAAGAAATACGTCGCCGCGCCGCGCCGGCCGCGATCGTCGGCCCCCGCGGCGTGGACGGCGAGGTAGAGGTCGGCGCCGAGCGCGTTGGCGAGCGCGGCCCTCTGCGAGTCGGTCGGTAACGCGCCCGGCTCGCGCGTGAGATACACGACGACGCCCGACGCGGAGAGCACTGCTTCGAGCCGGCGCGCGATCGCCATGCACACCTCTTGCTCGGACGCTCCACCGGAGCCCGAGAAACCGTCGTCGTCCCCGCCGTGGCCGGGGTCGAGGACGACGTGCAGTCCGGCGATCGTCGGTCCGAAGCGCCGAAGTTCCTCGCGCTCGCGTACCGATGCGGCCGACGTCGCGCCGCCCAGGGCCGGGAGGCCGGCGAGGGCGCGCAGTGTGGAACGCCCGACGATCGCGTCGGATGGGATGCCGTAGTTGGCCTGGAACTCGCGTACGGCACGCGCGGTACGCGGACCGAAGATACCGTCGACGCGTCCGACGTCGAAACCGAGCGCGCCGAGCCTTTCTTGCAAGGTGCGTACGTCGTCGCCGCGCAGCGGGGGCGCGCGCAGGTAGAGGGTTCGATCGCCGAGATCCCAGGATGCCTCGACGAGCTCCCGCCACGTTTCGTCGCCGATCAATCCATCGACGACGAGTCCGCGACGTTCTTGGAACGAACGGATCGCGCTGAGGGTGGAGTCGCCGAAGCGGCGGCCGTCGAGCTCGCCGGTTTCGATCTGGTAGTCGAGCGCGATCAGGCGGCGCTGGACGTCACGAACGGCGGACGAACGCTGGCCCGGTCGGATCAACATCGGGTGGGTGGGTGGAACCGAGGCCGCCGCCCGGGTGGCGGGCGCCCCCTCGCGTGATCTAGGCGACGTACTCGGAGAGCTCGCCGAGGATCGCCGCTTTCCCGCGCGCGCCCACGAGACGCCGCTTCTCGACGCCGTCGATGAAGAGCACCATGGACGGGATCGACAGTATGCCGAACCGGCGGGCGGTTTCGGGATTCGCGTCGATGTCGAGCTTCGCGATCGTCAGCTTTCCCTGCTTCTCGGAGGCGATCTCTTCGAGGACAGGAGCGACCATGTGGCACGGTCCGCACCATTCGGCCCAGAAGTCGACGAGGACGGGGGTGGCGCTGTTGATCACCTTTTCTTCGAAGTCCGCGTCGTTGACTTCGATCGTCGGGCCTGCCATCAAACACCTCCGGAACGGGGTCACGCGGCGGTTGCCGCGTGGCGAGTCTATCAATGGGTTTCATGGCCTCAAACGTCCGCGCACCGGCCCCTATTCCCGGCTAGATCGGGGTCCCGTGGGCCTCGATACGCTCGATATCGAGGTCTATCCCGAGGCCCGGCGCCTGCGGAAGGTTGACCATCCCATCGGCTTCAACGACGATCGGGCTGGCGAGCATCGCGTCCCGCGCGTCGGGCACCCAGCCCGGCGGGTCGTATGGATACTCGAGCCAGGTTCCATGCGTCGCGGCCAGAACGTGAAGGTTCGCCAAGAGGCCGATGCCGTTGGACCAGGTGTGCGGCGCGAAGCCGAGGCCGGCGCTCTGGGCCATCGTGGCGATCTCGAGGGCGCCGGCGATGCCACCGGTGAAGGTCGCGTCGGGCTGAACGATGTCGAGTGCGCGCCGTTCGATCATCTCGCGCAGAGGCCACACATCCCCGACGAGCTCGCCGCCGGCGATCGGTGTCGTCGTCTGGTCGCGGAGGCGGCGGCAGCCTTCGAAGTCGAACTGGTCGAGAGGCTCTTCGAGCCAGGCGACGTCGAACTCCTCGTATGCGCGGGCGGTGGCGAGCGCGCGCTTGAAGTTCCACGTCACCGGATGCTCGGGCGCGAACGTGTCGACGCGCCAGCCTTGGTTCGCATCGGCGGCGATGACGAGATCCTCGCCTGCTGCCTCGCGCACGGTGCGTACCTCTTCGACGTCCTCGCGCAGGGTGGGATGCCGTGGGCGCAGCTTGATGGCTTTGAATCCGCGTTCGATCGCGTCGATCGCGTCGTCGGCGCGCTGGCGCGGTTTGCGGAGCTCACCGAACGACGCGTACGCGGGCACGCGATCGCGCGCGCCGCCGAGGTAGCGGTAGAGCGGGATGCCGGCGGCCTTCGCCGCGAGGTCGTAGATCGCCGTCTCGACGAACCACACACGCTGGCCGAGCACGCGGACGGCCGTCTCGAGCAGCGGCCGGATCTCGGACGGCCGCGTCGGGTCGCGCCCGGTGAGGAAGGCGCGCATCAGGTTGACCGGGCCGCGGGCCTCGTCGGCGAAGGCGATCCACCCGGCGTAACCATCGACCCCTTCGTCGGTGCGCACGCGGTACACGACGGCGGAGTTGCTCTGACTCGCGAGGCCGGGCACCCACGACGGCGAGAACGGCGCCGGCAACGGGAAATGACAGATCCACGCATCGATGCGGTCGATCTTCATCCGGTCTCCCGTTCCTCGCGGGCGAGACAGATGGTATCCCGCATAGACTCCTTGAGACCATGCCCCGCTACCTCCGGTGGATCGCCGCCGTTACGACCGGGATCGTGATCCAGTTCGCGTTCCAGGTTCTGCTTCTAGCGATCGTGGTCGGCTCGAACGAGGACAAAGAAGTGACGATCAGCGGCGGCGTCGGTGCCCTGATCACGTTCGGCGCCACGGTCCTCAACGTGATCGCGGCGCTGGCGATCAACGACTGGCTGGCGAAGAAGTATCCGGTTGAGTCTTCGGGGCCCGCGTCACCGGGTCGCGAAACCGAGCACAGTGAATCCTCGCGCTAGAGTCTCTCATGTACGCGCGCCTCGTCACGGGCTCGATCCCACCGGAAAAACTCGACGCCGCGATCCAACTCTGGCGTGAGGTCGTCCTGCCCTCGGTGCAGGAGCGGGCCGGCTTCAAGGGGGTGAGGCTCCTCGCCGATCGCGAAACGGGACGCATCGCGTCGATGGGCCTCTGGGAGTCGCGGGCCGACTACGAGGCAACGATCGGATGGAACGAGGAACAGATAGAGAAGTTCGCGGCCTTCTTCTCCACCCCACCCGCCGTTGCCGGGTATGACGTGGTCGCCGACGTCTGAGCGCCGGGCTTAGTGCCCTCGGGATTCGAGGAAGCGTTCGGCGTCGATCGCGGCCGCGCAGCCGGTACCGGCGGCGGTGACGGCCTGGCGGTAGATATGGTCGACGACGTCGCCGCAGGCGAAGACGCCCTCGACGCTCGTTGCCGTGCGCGGGTGCTGGACGTTGATGTAGCCGGCCTCGTCGAGATCGAGCTGGCCCTTGAAGAGTTCCGTGTTCGGGTCGTGACCGATCGCCACGAACAGACCGCCGACGTCGAAGTCGGACGTCTCATTCGTCTGTGTGTCGCGGAGGCCGAGTGTCGTCACCTTTCCGTCTGAGCCGCGGACATCGTCAACGACGGTGTTCCACTTGAAATCGATCTTGTCGTTCGCGAAGGCGCGGTCCTGCATGATCTTCGACGCGCGGAGCGCATCGCGCCGGTGCAGGATCGTTACACCCGACGCGAAGCGCGTGAGGAAGATCGCTTCCTCGAGTGCGCTGTCGCCGCCGCCCACGACCGCGAGCGGGACGCCGCGGAAGAAGAAGCCATCGCACGTCGCGCACGTCGACACGCCGCGGCCGAGGTACTCGCGCTCTCCGGGGACCTCGAGCATGCGCGCGGTCGCGCCCGTCGAGACGATGAGGGCTTGCGCCTCATACGTGGCCTCGCCGACCTCGACGGTGAACGGCCGCTGCGAGAGATCAACGCGCGTGGCATCGGCGGTTATGAATTTCGCCCCGAACCTCTCCGCTTGGGCGCGGAACTTCTCCATCAGCTCCGGGCCGAGGATGCCGTCGGGGAAGCCGGGATAGTTCTCGACATCGGTCGTCAGCATGAGCTGCCCCATAGGCGCGGCGCCCTCGATCACCAGTGGATCGAGGTTCGCGCGGCCGGTGTACAGCGCGGCCGTGAGCCCTGCCGGGCCCGACCCGACGATGATGACTTTCTCGGCCAAAACCGGGTCCTTCCGTCTGTGGGGAGAGGCTTGGGATTCTAACGCAGGGAACCCGGCGGACCTTCCCGACCGACGCCGCGCTCAGGCCGCTTGCGCGAAGTAGAGGACGTCGCAGGAGGGCCGCTGGACGACCCACACCTCGTAGCGGCTCTCGGTCTGGAAGAAGAGCAGGAAGGCCGGCTTGGACTCGAACGTGCCGACGTCGTACTCGACCGGACGCATGTACGCCTGCGTCGACTTCGTGATCTCCGCGACGCAGCGGTCGATCTCCTCGGCGGCGGCGGTCGTTTCTCCGGCGAACCCACCGCTGTACTCATTGTTGCCGGTGACCGCGGCGCCGCTGGTCGGCGTGGTTGCGCCCTTCACGGCGGGCGCGGCCAAGGGTACGGGTGTCCCGCCGTCCTTCAACTGACCGGGCGGTACCTTGCCGGAGAGGACGAGCAACTTCGCTTGCGCAGAGCCGGCGTCGAAGGATCCGGCGTCGTAGTTGATGAGCGCGGCAGCTCCCGCGCCGCCCGATTGAGCGGTGTCCTCGCCAGGGCCGCGAGCGGCGAGATCCTTGCTACTCCCGGTTCCCCCCGGCTGGACGATCGCCACGACGGCGATCGCCGCCGCCGCGACGGCGCCCGCCGCCCAGGCGGCGCGCTGCCAACGCTTCGCAGGGGTGCGTGCGCGCGCGATCGCCGCCCGAAGCGCCCACGAGTCCTGCTCGGTCGGTTCGATCTCGGGAAGCTCTCTGAGGTCCGCGACGGTTGCCCGGAGGGCGTCGAGCGTCGAGCGGCACTCCGCGCAGGACGGCAGGTGCGCCTCGAGCGCCGCGCGCTCGGACGGCTCCAGCTCCGCGTCGACGTACGCCGAAAGCTGCTCGAGTTCGGGATGCGGACTCATCGTCATCTCTTACCTTAGAGGGCCCATGCCGCCCGTCGGTTCCTGCTCTTTGAGATGCCCGAGCTCCTTGCCCAGCGCGAGCCGGGCCCGATGGAGGCGGCTTTTGACCGTTCCGACGGGAACCTCCAGGGCCGCGGCGACCTCCGCGTAGTCGAGGCCTTGGAGGTCGTGCAGGACGATCACCGCGCGCTGGTCCGGCGAGATCCGGCCGAGGGCGCGGTGCACCTCGCGGGCGCGGAGCGACCCGATCGCAGCGGCCTCCGGGCCGGGGTCCTCGGCGGGCGCGTCGTCCATCTCGTCGACGCTCGGACCTTCGCGGCGGGACCGCTTGCGGACGAGATCGAGCGACGCGTTGACGGTGACACGATGCAGCCACGTCGAGAGCTGCGCGTCGCCGCGGAATCCGGCGAGCGTGCGGAGGGCCGTCACGAAGACGTCCTGCGTCACGTCGCGCGCATCCTCGTGGTGGCGGCAGATGCGGATCGCGATCGCGAAGACGCGGCGCTCGTACCGCGACACGATCTCGTCGAACGCTGCGCCGTCGCCGGCGCGGAACCGATCGAGGAGCTCGTCGTCGGGCTGCGTCACGGGACGTAGACGCGCTCGATGTGCGCGCCGACGAGGATGCGCCGGGCCGGGATGCGCGCGACCGAGCCCACGGCGACGTCGCGCAAACCATCGACCTGCACGGTGACCTCCTGCATGGCGATGCGGCCGACGACGGGCGCCTTGCGCTCGCCGAACCAGACGAAGCGCGGGCTCTGCCGCCGGCCGAGCGCGACCGCCGCGACGCGCCCGCCGAGCCGCGCGGCCTCGACGATCGATTCGGAGCGGGCGACCGGCTCGACCCCGAAGCCGTCGGCGTAGCCGACCGCGAGTGTGGCCACGCGCGCCGGTTCCTTCGCGTGCCACTCGCTCCCGTACCCGACGGTCGCGCCAGCAGGAAGATCGCTGATGGCCACGACCGTAGCGTGCCACGCGAACGCGTCGGCGAGGGGGAACGGCGCGCGTACCCCGGCCGGATGCTGTCCGTACAGCAGGGTTCCGACACGCACCATGTCGAGTCGCGCGGCCGGAAGCGCGAGCGTGGCCGCCGAGTTGGCCGCGTGGAGTATCGCGCGCGGCGCGTAGCGGGCGACGGAGCCGCGAAACGCGAGGAACCGATCGAGTTGCCGCCGCCCCGAGTCTCCGGTCGCGTCGGCGAAGTGCGTCCACACCGCGTCGAGCGACAGGTCGCCCGAGGACGCGATCCTTTGCGCGACGCCGGGTGCGTGCTCGGGGCGCACGCCCAGCCGCCCCATGCCCGTGTCGACCTTCAGATGGACGCGTCCGGTTCGCCCCGCGCGACGCGCCGCCTCCGCGTACGCCTCGACCTCGCTTCCGTCGCCGAGCGTCACCGCGCAGTTCATGGTGATCGCCTCGGCGAGGAGCTCGCGCGGCGGCGGCGCGAGGATGAGGATCTCGGCCGCGACCCCGGCGTCGCGGAGCTCCCGCGCTTCTTCCACGCGCGTCACGGCGATCATGCGAGCGCCGGCCCGGTGGAAGAGCGACGCGCACTCGACCAAGCCGCAGCCGTACGCGTTCGATTTGACCACCGCGCAGACGGCGGTCGCGGCGTGCGCGCGCACGGCCTCGATGTTGCGCTGCAAGGCGCCGCGCGAGACCTCGACCCAGGTGGTTCGCGCCATGCTCAGTCGGCGGCCTCTGTGTCCGCGCGTCCGCGCCGGAGGCGCTTCAGCGTGTTGATCGCGAGCGGCGCGCCCCAGCGCCAGGCGCGGTAGACGACGGGACGCAGAGGGAGGTCGAACGTGCCGGCGTACTCGATATAGCGCGCGCCGAATCCCTCCTTGAACCGGTTGAGTCCGGCGAGGTGTGCTTCGACCGGCTCACCGTTGCGTACCGGCGAAACGCCCCGGAAGTCGTAGATCGCGTATCCCTGTTCCTTCGCCCAGCGGATCATGTGCCACTGCATCAGATGGTTCGGCATAACGTTGCGGTGTTCGTTCGACGACGCGCCGTACACGTAGGTGAGTCGCGGGCCGAAGCCCATGCAGAGGGCGCCGGCGATGGGCTTCCCCTCGAACCGCGCGAGGAACATGGCGATCGTCCCCGACGGTTCGAGGCAGTCGAAGAGCGTCTCGAAATAGGCGCGGCCGCGGATCAGGAAGCGGTCGCGGTGCGCCGTCTCGACCAGGAGTTCGTAAAAGACCGGCAGTTCGTCACGCGTGACCTGCGACACGGCCACGCCTTTCCGTTCGGCGAGGCGCACGTTGTAACGCCACTTCGAGCGGAACCCGGCGAGGAGCTTCTCCTCGTCCGGGGCCAAGTCGAGCACCATGACGGCCTTCGGCTGGACGCCCCCGAAACCCGCCTCAGGGGCGACCTTCAATCCCACGGCTACGAGCGCGCGGACCTCGGGCGAGCCGTCCTCGATGGCGGGGTCGCACTTCAGGACGAAGGCGTCGCCGGCGCGGGTCTTGATCTCGTCGACCAGGGCGGTGAGGGGGCGCTCCTCGTACCCCTCGACGACGGGGCCGCGCGGCGCGTACAGCAAGATCGGCGTCCCGCGGACGGGCCGGCGCCCGAGCACTTGGGTCGCGCCGATCACGCGACCGGCTTCGTCCTCGACTAGGAACCGTCGCGGCGCCCACCCCGAGCGCCGCTTCACTTCGCCCCACTCCCACGCTTGCAGGATGTCGGCGAGCGGAGACGACGCGACGAACGCGTTGTAGCGTTCGCGGTCCGTGTCGGCGGCGATGCGGGCGCGCACCTGGGCGAGTCTATACCCGGGATTCTCGGGTCTCCGACGGCCTAACGGGCGAAGAACTGGACCTCGGACACCTGCGCTTGATACGGATTCGGGCCTCCAGAGCCGCTGTCGACGAGGCTCGTGATCCACAGGAGCCAATAGCGAGCGGACCTCGCCGGGTTGATGGTGACGGATTGTCCGTTCGCATCGAACGTGGCCACAACCTCGAAATCATCAGCCTTCGTGCCGAGGACGTCCGAAACCCGCCACTCCGCCTTCCAGCCGCGCTTCGGTGTTCGAACTTCGATCCGCCCGACCGACCGTCCGGGCTCGAGATCGAACAAGAGTCCGACGCCCTTCTTCCGTCCGTCGAGAGCGACGCGGCTGTACCCGACGGTCGACCAGGCCGTGTCCTCGCCGTCGATGACATCCGCTGCTTCATCGGGATGCTCTTGGCCGTTCCCGGGTGGCGGATCAAAGTCGTGGACCGACAAGACCTTGAAGGCGACCGGCGAGGCGGTCGGGCTGCTGTTAGGAGCTGCCTCGTTGTTACTCGTCACCTTGGTCACGCCGATCACGATCGCCGCGATGCCGAACGCGATCACGAGGAGGACGGGCACCAGCCACTTCATCTCTTGGCGGAAGAAGCCCGGACCGCGCTCGCGCTGTTCGGCCGACGCGATCGGATCGAGGACGCGACGGAACTCCGCGAGAGACGGCCGGTGCGCCGCGTCGCGCGCGAGGGCGCGGGACAGGAGCGCGTCGACGGTCGACGGAACCCCTCGTTTCGCGCTGCGCGCCGGCGGCGCGTCCGGTCCCGGCTCGCGGCCGGTGAAAAGCCGGTAGGCCACCGCAGCCAGCGCGTAGCGATCCCGTTCGTCCGGATCCGCCTCTCCGGACGGCCGGTACGCGTCGGCGCCCTCTTCGCCGAGACCGTCGGTGAGCAATGCGCCGGCCAGTTTCGGACGCCCCTCCTCGTCGAACAGCACGGTCGACGGCGAGATCGCGCCGTGCGCCACGCCGTGTTCGTGCAGCGCGTTGATCGCAGCCGACAGCTGACAGACCATCCGCGCGGCGTCGGCCGGCGCAAGCGCGCCCTCCTTGCGGTCGGCCAGCCGTCCGCCCGGTGCGTGCTCGAAGACGATGCCCGGCGGGTCCGTGCTCACGTCGTAGATCTGGCACAGGCCGGGGTGCGACAGCTGCGCGGTACGCGTCACCGCCGTACCGATCGCGTGGGCTGATGCGCCGGGGAACGTCTGGATGAGCACCGGTCGCTCGAGCACCGCGTCGTGGGCCAGCCACACGGCGCCTTTGCCGGTGGTCCAGGCGCGCTCCTGGACGCGGTAGCGTCCGGCGACGGTGGCTCCCGGGGCGAGGTCCATCGGCGTCAGTTCGTGATGACATCTCGCCGGCGCGTCGACCGGGCTTCCGTCCACGACCGGGTCGCGTCGATCCGTTGCAAGATGAGTGTCTTCGCCTTCTTCAGCACGGTGACCGAGATGCTGCGGCCGTCCGATTCAACCGCGAACGCGACCAGCCGCACGCCGGCATGGGTCGCCTCCGCTTGGGCGGCCTTCTCCGCGGCCTCGGCGTTCGCACCACGCGCGTAGACGATCGCCGCCTCGTTGGCCACGTCGCTGGCCGTCCCGTCCGCCTGCACCTTCGCGACCACGATCGCGCCGCCCTCGAAAGCGACGAGACCGACGATCGCAAGCGAGATGACGAGCTTGAGCAACCAGCCGATGACGATGTCGCCGCGTTCGGTCACCCTCACGCCTCCGCTCCACGCCGGCCGAATCTCCCGCCCACCATCCGCAGCAGCGGACGGAACTCATCGAGCCGCATGACCGCCGCCAGACCAGCGTAGATCGCGAGGCCGGTCGCCACCGCGGCCCCCACCTGGACGAGCTGTTCACCGAGCGTCGCCGTACCCGCGCCGGCGTCGAGCGCCCGCGCGACGACCCAGGCGCCCACTCCCGAGGCGGCCGCGGCCAGGGTGATGCGGGTCGTCGAACTCGCGAGGCGCGTCCCGTCGAGACCGCCGATCTGACGACGAAGAACCAGTCCGCCCAGCACCGCCGCGAAGATGTAGGAGATCGCGTGCGCCAGCGCCAGCCCCGGGACGCCGAGCGCCGCTAACAGCGGGAAGTTGAGCACCGTGTTGAAAACCACGGCCACGCTGTTGACGATCCAAGGCGTCTTCGTGTCCTGCCGCGCGTAACTGGCGCGCATCAGCTGCTGGAAAACGGCGTACGCGGCGAGGCCGATCGCCATATACAGGAAGGTGTCGGCGAACAGCTGCGTCGACTTCCCCGAGAACACTCCGTGCTCGAGCAGCAGCTTCACGATGGGCCGCGACAGCGCGATGAATCCCGCTGCGGCGGGGACGATGATGAACATCGTCGTCCGCACGCCGAGCGATAAGTCGCGGCGGAACGACGGGACGTCACCACGGACGTGGTGCTCGCTGAGCGTCGGCACCAGCGCGGTGAACACGCTGACGGCGAAGATCCCGTACGGCAGCTGATAGAGGATGAACGAGCTCTGGAACGCCGTGACGCCACCGGCGCGCCCGTTGGCGAGCGCGTACACGATCCACAGCCCGATCTGATTCACGATGACGTATCCGAGGGAGAACTTCGCGAGCGCGCCGACGTGGCGTATCGCGGGATTGCGCCACTCGAGCGCGCGCGGACTGTAGCGCTGGTCCTTCAGCCGCAGCACGAACGGCCACAGCACCATGGTCATCACGACCACGCCGAGCGTCGTTCCACCGCCGAGCAGGAACTTGTCGCCGAGCGTCAGATGGGCGAGATCGAGCGGCCCCGAGTGCAGGAAATGGAACGTGACGAACGTGATCATCACGATCAGATTGTTGAGGAGCGGCGCGAACATGGGTGCCGCGAACTTGCGGTGCGCGTTCAACAATCCCGTCAAAACCGCGCCGGCCGCGTAGAAGATCATCTGCGGAAGCAGCAGCCGGAGGAGGAAACCTCCGACGGCCTCCTGCTGGATCCGCTCTTGTCCGTGGAGCCGGAACGTGTAGATCTTGATGATCCACGGCGCCAGCAACACGGCGACGGCGCTGATCGCCGCCGCGAGCAGGATCGCGAGGTTGAGGATCGTGGATGCGATGCGCCACGCCTCCTCCTTGGCACGCGTCGTGAGGTGCTCGACGAAGATGGGCACGAAGAGGGTCGCGAGGATCTCGCCGAGCACGAGCTGGTAGACGATGTTCGGCATCGTGTTGGCGAGGTTGTAGGTGTCGGGAAGCTTCGACTCCGCGCCGCCGATCGCCCAGGCGATCACCGCCAGGCGCAGGAAACCGGTGATGCGGGACAGCGCCGTCCCCACACTCATCACCGCGGTGGCGCGCGTCAGGGACGTGGCCGATTCGGCCGAGGAACGCAGGTCGAGCTCGCCGGTGAGGGGATCGGACGGCGGCTCGGACGGGGGACCAGAGGCCGGGGCGGCCATCTCGGCGGATGGTATCAGGCGCTCGATGTGGTTTTCGTTCGCCGCGAGATCGCGCGACGAGCCCATGCGCCCACGAGGAACAGAGCGCCGCCGGCGGTCGCCATCAACGTGACCGCGCTGACGGCCGAAGACCGCACCTGCACCTCGCCGGTCCCGACGATCGCGCCGCCATCCGGCGTCTCAAGGCTGACGACGATCGGGAACGAGCCGGCGCCGCGGGCCTCCACGCGGAACGTGAGCGTGCCGAGGGACCGGCCGTGCGGCCGGCCTTCGATCTCGATCGAGCGAGCTTGCCCCGCGGGGAAGGCGAGTTTCTGCGAGTCCAGCTCGACGCGGAGCCGAATCGTGAATCCGGTCCGGTTCTGGATCGTCACCGGGACCTGACCGCCGCGGCGGGTCAAGGTGACCTGTCTCTTGTGCACGGTGATCCGATCGAGGGACTTCTGCGCGAGGTCGCGCGCACTCCGTGCGAGCGCCACCGCCGCGCTCTGCCGCCGGTCGTAATCGGCCGATTCCGACGCGAGGAGCGTGCGTTCGAGCTGCGTCACCGCCACCGCGCCGCTCGGCTTCACCAGGATGCTGTCGAAGGTTTGGATCGTGCGCCGTGCGGCCCGGGCGGTCTGCATGCGCGTACTCACCTCGGCCTGGACAGTGCCGAGCCGCCGGGGCTCGTCGACGGAATGCAGCGTGGGATCGGCCGCCACGTTGCCGGCCGTCCGCATCTGGACCCACGGCGCTTGCGCCAACGCGTCCATCAAAGGCCGCGCGACCGTCGGCTCGAGCATGCTCGACGTTCCGATCACCAGCAGCCGTCCATCGGCGCCGGCCGGCCGTTCGAAATACGCCGCAGCCGTCTCGGCGACCGCGCCCATCGCCGTCAAAACGCGATCGTCGGAGGGAGTCTCGAGGCGTTCGCGGATCGGCGTGTCGACGAGCAGCCCGTTGAAGGTGAGGCGCGACGCGCGAACATCTTCGACCAGATCGGGACCGAATCGCCCTTCGGGACGGTCGCGCAATGCATTGGGATCGAGGATCAGCGTCGTCGCACCCGCGGCGGCCAGCGGCCGGGCGCTTTCCGCGTCCGCGCGCAAGATCCCGTCGACGACGACGGCCGGGTTCGGCGCGCGCCCGAATGCCGTTTGGACGACCTCCCGGCCGAGGCGGATCTGCCGTCCGGCGTCCGGCGAGAGCCCGGACGCGACGAGCCGCGCGAGCGACGCGCGCCCGTAGGTAGTCGTGGCGACTTCGAACGACGGCGACGCGATCGCCGACCGGAAGCGCGCGAGCAGATCGGCCGCACTCCGAGAGAGAGCGTGGGTGCTCGGCACCTCCGTCGATCCGTTTCCGTCGCGCACGCGGAAACCATCGGCAAAGTCGAGCAGCTCGTCGCCGATAAGTCCGGACGGCGCCAGCGTCAACGGGACGGTCGGGTGCCCGGCGAGAATGCCCGCCATGGCACCGAGCTTGCCGGTCGGCGCGAGCTCTCGCCCGGCCGTGGTGCGATCGTAGAGACCGCGCGCGTCCGCCACGAGCGGCCGATGGATCGGAGCGATCCAGGTGAGGTTGAGACGTTTCTCCGGCAGGCTTGCGAGGAATACGAACGCGCCGTGCCGCCGCGAGACCTCGGTGCCGGCGGCGCTCACGCGGATCTCGAGAGGGTAGACGCCTGAGGTCGCGCGTCCGGCCCGGAACGCGGACGCGAGAGAACCGAGGTCGCGCTGGATCGGGATGGTCACGCGGCCCCCCGGCTGGACCGGAGGATCGAACGCTTCCGTCGTGCCCGCGAGGATGTTGGTCGAGTCGTTCCCGTCCAAGGAGGCGCGGAGGGACGATCGGCTCCGGACACGGTCGCGGATCGTGAGCCCGATCTCGAGATCCTGCAGCGGAGTCGCGCCTCCGTTGACCACCTCGACGGCCAGGGACAGGGGGAGGTCGGGCGCCGCCCACGCCGAGAACGAGACGAGCCTGGCCGTCACGTCCTCCCCCGGCTGCGCGTTCGCCGGAAGGGTCAGGACGAGCACCGCAGCCGCGAACAGCACGGTGAGACGTGACATCCCGGCGATGCTAGCAACCCGGCGCAGCGGCGGCCGGGGGCCCGGCGATCAGGTCAGCCGACCGGTTCGGCCATCGTGGCGAGCGGCGCGACGAGTGCCGAGGTGGCGCGCACGAGATCCGTCGTTCGAAGGATGAGCATCACGCCCGGGTCGCCGCCGGCCGCATAGACGACGTCGGTGCCGAGCAGATCCTCGTCGAGGATGGCCCGGCTCGGCCGTTCGTGCCCGACCGGCGGCAACCAGTCGGGCAGGTACCCGGTGACGGCCGCGGTCCGGCTCTTGGAAAGGGGTCGCACCCGCGCGAGGTCCACGGCCCGCGCCACGTCCGCCGCCGACGCGCACGTCGACACCGGCGTCAGAGCAAGCACGAGGGAGCCGGTCGAGTCGAAGAGTTTGGCCGCCACGACGATCGCGGGATCCAAACCGAGCACGGCCGCGGCCTCTTCGATGCGGCGCAACGGCCGCTCGAGCCGATAGAACTCGTGGGGTATCGCGCGTTCGACGAGATACTTGTGGACTTCAACGGTTCCGCGCACTCGGCATCTCCCAGCCGGTCGGGGTCGCTCCATTGTTCCCGGAGCCCCTGGCTTCGAAACGACCGTTAAGTCCGTCGTCGCGAAGGCCGACATTCCCAGTGTCAGTCTCGGAGCCCGGCGGGCTCCTCTTGAGGCATGCCGTGGACATCGACGAGCTCCTCCAGATCGCGGCCGAGCGGATGGCTTCGGACTTGCACGTCCGCGCCGGCGGCCCACCCTACCTGCGCATCGACGGCGAGCTCGTCCCCCTCGAGAGCGCCGCGCTCTCCTCTCCCGACGTCGAACGCATGGCGTTTGACCTTATGACCGAGGATCAAGCGCGCGCATTCAAGACAAGCAATGAGGCGGACTTCGCGTACACCCTGCCCGGGGTGGCTCGTTTCCGCGTCAACACGTTCCGCCAGCGCGGGTCGGTGGGGATCGCGATCCGCCGGGTGCTGCCCGGTTCGTCCTCATTCGAGGCCCTCGGGCTTCCCCAGGTCGTGCGCACGCTGTGCGAGGAACACCGCGGCTTGATCCTCGTCACCGGGATGACCGGGTCGGGGAAGACGACGACGACGGCGGCCATGATCAACTACATCAACTCGTCGCGGCGTTGCCACATCGTGACGATCGAAGACCCGATCGAGGTGCTGCATCCCGACCGCCTCGCGATCGTGGACCAGCGCGAGGTCGGCATCGACACCGTCGACTTCGCGACCGCGCTGAAACACGCCGCGCGTCAGGATCCCGACGTGATCTTCATCGGCGAGATGCGCGACCCCGAGACCGTCCGCGCCGCGCTGCAAGCAGCGGAGACCGGGCACCTCGTTATCTCGACGCTGCACACGCTCGACGCGACCGAGACCGTGAACCGCATCATCGACTTCTTCCCGCCACACCAGCAGATGCAAGCACGCATGACGCTCGCGGGAACGCTGCGCGGAGTCGTCTCGCAGCGTCTGATCATGCGGGGCGACGGCGCGGGCCGCGTGCCGGCCGTCGAGGTCCTCGTCACGAACGGCCGCGTCTTCGACATGATCGTGAACCCCGAACAGACGCATCTGATCGAAGACGTGATCCGGGAGGGCGACTTCTACGGGATGCAGACCTTCGACCAGCATCTCGTCGAGCTGGTGAAGGCCGGCGTCGTAACCGTGGAGGACGCCTCGACCGCTGCGACCTCGCCCCACGACTTCACGATCGCGCTGCAGCAGCAGGGGATCGTCTAATCACCACGCGATCGGGCCAACCGGGGCGGGCGGGAAGCCGATAAGGCCGGGAGTACTGAGCCAACGGGGCTATCCTGTCGGAGTGCCGAACACCTCCGATATCGCCAAGAAGCTCCGCGACCTGGTCAAGGTCGAGTCCGTCGCGGTCGACCTCGCCAAACGGTTCGACCGCGCAGGCAAGGCGCTCTACCTGGTCGGCGGGTCGGTGCGCGACGCCATCCTCCAAAAGCAGGCCGGTGACATGGACTTCGCGACCGACGCGAAGCCCGACGAGGTCCTCGAGATGGTGCGCGGCTGGGCCGAAGCGCAGAAGCTCGTCGGCATCGAGTTCGGCACCGTCGGCGTCTTGAAGGACGGCCACTGGCTCGAGATCACGACCTTCCGTAGCGAACGCTATCCCGAAGATTCGCGTCACCCGGAGGTCGTCCCGGTCGCGACGATCGAAGCCGATCTCTCACGCCGCGACTTCACGATCAACGCGATGGCGCTGCGTCTTCCCGCGCTGGAGTTCGTCGACCCGTTCGGCGGCCTGGCCGACCTCGCCGACAGGCGCCTCCGCACGCCGCTGACTCCCGAGGAGTCGTTCTCGGACGACCCGCTGCGCATGCTTCGCGCGGCGCGCTTCGTCGCGCAGCTCGACGTCGTCCCGACGGCCGACCTCGTTGAAGCGATGAAAGAGCAGCGCGACCGTCTCCGCATCGTCTCCGCGGAACGCATCCGCGACGAGCTCACCAAATTGCTGGCGTTCCCCGGCGCGTCGAGGGGTCTGAACCTCACCGTCGAGTCGGGGCTCGCCGATCTGTTCCTCCCCGAGCTGCCTGCGCTGCGCCTCGAGCAGGATCCGATCCACCGCCACAAGGACGTCTACCGTCACACGCTCGCGGTGCTCGACAAGATCATCGCCTCCGACCCGGGCCCGCAGCCGAACATCGAGCTGCGCCTCGCCGGCCTTCTCCACGACATCGGCAAACCCGCGACCCGCCGGTACGAAGACGGCAAGGTCTCGTTCCACCACCACGAAGTCGCCGGCGCCCAGATGGCCGAACGCCGCCTGCGCGAGCTGCGCTTCCCCAAAGACACCATCGACCGCGTCGTCCAGCTCATCGAGATGCACCTACGCTTCCACACCTTCCGCATGGGCTGGAGCGATTCCGCCGTCCGCCGCTACGTCCGCGACGCCGGCCCCCTGCTCGACGACCTCAACCGCCTCGTCCGCGCCGACTGCACCACCCGCAACCGCTTCAAAGCCCGCCAACTAGAAGCCGCGATCGACGAACTCGAGGAACGCATAGCGCACCTCGCCGCCGAGGAAGACCTCAAGCGGATCCGCCCGCCGTTGGACGGCAACGACGTGATGCAGCATCTCGGGCTGAAGCCGGGCCCGATCGTTGGCGAGGCCCTTGCCTTTCTCCTTGAGGTGCGCCTGGAACGCGGTGAGATCTCGCGCGATGAAGCGTTCCGCCTTCTCGACGAGTGGGGGGCTCGGCGCCTGGGCCGTTGAAGCGCGTCTCGATCGGCGAGGTGGCCACCGCGGACAAGTAAATGGACGGAAGTGCATGTCGCTGCGATCCTCGGTGAAGCAATCTAGAAGGATGGTCTTCACGAGGCTCCGCATCGGTGCGACCCTCCTCACGGTCGCGTTCCTCTCATGCGCGTGCGCGTCGAGCGAGCAAACGACGCGCGGCGGTGCGACCTCGACCGCGAAAGCTGGCGAAGCATCGCGCTCGCCATCGGTGGCCGAGAGCTCTGCGATTCCGTCCGACTGGGCCACCTACGAGAACAGCGGACTCGGGCTCTCATTCCGGTATCCGAGGATGCCCGGGGCCGTCGAGACCGAATCGGGTGTGTACGGATCTAAACGCGATCGTTTTGCCTGGGCCGTGACCAGATCGGATGACTGCCGAGACAACGTCTGCAGGAGCTACGAGTTCGCGGCCCTCAACGACGATTGTCCTCCGACAGAGGGATGGCCGACGTACGCTCACGAATGGTACGAACGTGGAGGCCGCTACTACGTGAATAGCTGCCACGGCACTGACCCGTTCGAGGTTTCTCCCACCCGCGTCGTCTCCCGGAGCGACGGCATCCGTGGAATCATCTATGACGCGAACGTATGGTTCGATCCTCAGCGGATACCGGGAGCCGTTGCCGCCGTCCTCAATCTCCCGACCGGTTACCACCCCAGCTTTGAAGCCATCGCCTTCTATTTCGAAGACCCCACTCCCACCCGAGACATTGAGCTAGTCATTCGGTCAGTGCGTCTCAGCCGATGAGCACCGGCAACAACGGAGAGGGGCCCCGCGGGGCCCCTCTCTTGTCGATCGATGTCGTTACGCCTTCTTCGTCTCCCAGAAGATCTTGTCGATCTCCCCGATGAGGTCGAGCAGCTTCTGACCCTGTCCGGGATCCTGCGACTTCTTCGCGAGACCCGCTTCCTTCGTGGCGTTCCAGAAGAGGTCGTGCAGTTGAGGATACTTCTTCAGGTGGTCGGGCTTGAAGTAGTCGGTCCACAGCACCCACAGATGCTCCTTCACCATGTCGGCGCGCTTCTCCTTGATGGCGAGGCAGCGCGTCTTGTAGTCCTCGGCGCTCTCCGTCGCGGACTTCTTGCCCTCGGCGTCCTCGTACCGCTCCTGGATCGCCTTAACCGACTCTGCTTCGATGCGCGCCTGCGCGGGGTCGTACACACCGCAGGGCAGGTCGCAGTGCGCGTGAACGACGCGCGACGGACGAATCCATTCCTTCAACATCTCGACCTCCTCGTCGTGGCGGATAGGGGTCCTATTGCCACGTATACCATCTCGTCACTGCCATGGAGAAACCGGCTCGCGCCCGTCTCTTACCCGTCCGCGTCGAGGGATCATCCATGGAGCCCACATTGCCTGCGGGCGCACTGCTCGCCGTCACCGCCGCCACCACAGACCTCATCGTCGGGACGGTCATCGTCGTGCGGCGGCCGGAGGGAAGGGAAGACGTGAAGAGGATCGTCGCGGGGCCCGGAGAGATATTCGTGCTCGCGAACGGAACCGACCTCAGGCTGGGACCGGACGAATACGCGGTCGCAGGGGACAACCTCGCACTCTCGACCGACAGCCGGCAGTACGGACCGGTGACGAGGGATCAGATCGTGGCCGTCGCGCGCGCCTGTTACTGGCCGCCGCGGGCGTGGAAGTGGTTCCGGAGAAGCTGAGCGTTCAGGCTTCCGCGGCCTTCGGGGGCGCGAGGACCTGCGCCGACAACTCGCGCGCGCGACCGATGAGCTGGCCGCTCTGTGAGGGGTCGTTGTACGCGATGAAGCCGGGATCGAACGTAGGCATCATGATGATCTCCGCTTCGGCGGAGAAACGCGTCAGGTCGTGGTGCACGCGCGCGCGGCGTGAGTGCGCGAATGCTTGGACCAGAACGTCGAGGGGGCGGCGGATCGGCCGCAGCGTTCCCGTCGCGGTCCCGCACGTGAGTACGTAGATGCGCCGCGCGCCGAGCTCGATCGCTTTCGATATCGGCACGTTGTTCACGACGCCGCCGTCGATGTACAGCTCCCCGTCGATGGGAACCGGCGGGAAGATCCCGGGCAGCGCGGTCGAGGCGAGGATCGCTTGCAGCAACGGCCCCCTCGAGAACCACGCTTCCTCGCCCGTTCGTAGGTTCGTCGCGGAGATCCACAGAGGGATCTCGGTCTCTTCGAAGGCTCCGACGGGAAGTTGCTCGACGAGCTTCCGGATGCCGGTGTTCGGGTGGATGTGGTCGCCGCGCGAGACGACGTTCCACGCGCGCGCGAAGCGGCTGCCGGGGAAGATGTCTTCGGTCTTCAGTCCGGTCCACACCTCGGCGAGGCGGTTCATGCCTGCGTCGTCCGGTTCGGTCGCGACGGCCGCGGCGTTCAGCGCGCCCACGCTCGTCGCGATGACGACGTCGGGGAGGATGCCGGCGCCGATCAGCGCCTGGAGCTGACCGACCTGCGCCGCTCCGAGTACTCCTCCGCCCGAGAGGACGAAGGCAACCTCCGGTCTCCGGCGCGCGCGTGCCCTGTCCGAAGCCCTTCGTCTCGCTCGGACCGTCCGCACGTAATCGCCCAAACGCATCGGACCCTCCTATCGTCTCCAACGAACTCGGAGTCCGGAAGGTTCCCTGTACGGTCCGAACGAGTCATCCTGCGGAGCCCGAACGGGCCGTATCGACCCAGGATCTGTGTCGGGATTTCGACGGATCGTGCTCGCCCTCCTGCCGATCCGGTCAGCCCTCGACCACAGGGTGGGGTGGAATCGAAGCATCGACCCGGGATGGAGGATCCAAGATCCGCTCGATCTCCCACAAAGACGACGACTCGATATGCGCCAGCCGCACGCGGGACCCGCCGACGTGGCAAACGAACACGCGGCGGCGCTCCCCGTCCCGCTCCTCGACGGCACGCCATTCGATCAAATCGACGGGGACCTCCGAGCCGCCCACGACGACCGCGCGCGGCTCCTCGTCGGACCGCGATCCGGCGTAGGCGCGGACGGTCACCATCTCACCGGCCGGCAGAGCGAAGGACTGTGTCGCGGGCGCCGGCGTTTCGGCGATGCGCGACCGGATTGAGCGCAGCCGCTTCATGCCCACGATCCTACGCGCCCACACGACGAGACCCGCGGAAGCGAAGAAGTAGAAGAAGCCCGTGCCGGTGACGATCGACTCGAGCCGGATCTCCGCCGCGACCAGCGCGGCCGCGGTCGCTGTCCCCGCGACGCGGGCGACGTTGAAGAGCATGTCGTAAACGGAGAACGCGCGACCGCGCACGTCGTCATTCATCTCCTCCTGAACGATGGTGTCGGTGGGGATCTTCGCGAACGCGTATGAGACGCCGACGACGATCCCTCCCAGCGTCATGCTCGTCCGCGTGAGGGACGCCGACGTCGTCAGCACGCCGGCGCCTCCGATCGCGAATGCAAGCGGCAGGATGAGATCCTCGCGCACCCGCCGCGCGACGAGCGGCACGATGACGACGCCGAACCCCAGGCCGATCCCGATGGCTCCGAGCAGGGTCGACACCGAGCCCACGCCGAGGTGCAACCGCGCGATGAAGACGACCGTCGCGCCGGCGGTCATCACGCCAACGAGGAACTGACCCATGACGATGGCGCTGAGCGCATAGCGAACGCGGCGGTTGAGGCGCATCGTGCGGAAGCCGTAGGCGAGCTCGGAGAGAATGCGGCCGAGAGCGTGACGGATGCCCTCGTGCGCGCGCCGCACGTCGCGGCCGACCGGCACGCGCATCGCCAAGAGGGCCGCGGCCGCGAACGCGGCGGCCGCGAACAGCGCGGTCCACGAGCCTCCCAGGATCGCCGCCAGCACCGCGCCGGCGCCGAGTCCGCTGACCGTCGCGATGCTCCCGCCGGTAGCCGCGGCCGAGTTCCCCACGAGCAGGTCGTTTTCCGGAACCAGGTTCGGGAGAACCGCGGACGCCGTCGCCAGGAAAAGTCTGTTCCCGGACAGCACGATGAGACCGACGACGTAGAACGCCGGAGTGGCGTCCCCTCCGATGATCGTTGCGGGGAGCAGTGCGGCGATCGCCGCGCGCGCCACCGGCGTGTAGACGAGGATCTTGCGCCGGTCCCAGCGGTCGATGAAGACGCCGACGAACGGGATCACCACGCTGAACGGGATGAGCGTGATCGCGACGAGCGCCGTCAGCCGGAGGGCGGGGTTGGGGCCGGGGTGATCGAAAAGGAGCAGCTTCGCGGTGGCGAGCTGGAAGAGGCCGTCGCCGAACTGGGATGCGACGCGGGTCGCGACGAGCTGACGGAAGCCGGCTTGAGCGAAGAGCTCGCGGACGCGCTCGCGCGTCGATTTTTGATCCGTGGTGGACGCTGAGCGTCCACCCACCCACGCCTCCGGGGTGCTAGGAACTCTCGGCGATGCGGATCGCGGGCTGCGTCGCACGCGCGCCGTTCGAGCTCCCGTTCGTGCTCGGGACCGGACGCTGCGCGATGAACGCCTCGACCATCTGCTGCGCGACATCATCGGGGTACTGGACCGGAGGCGACTTCATGAAGTAGGCAGCGGGGCCGATCAGCGGGCCGCCCACGTTGCGGTCGAGCGCCAGCTTGGCGCACCGGACCGCATCGATGACGATTCCCGCCGAGTTCGGCGAGTCCCACACCTCCAGCTTGAGATCGACCGTGATGGGAACGTTCCCGAATTCGCGGCCTTCCAAGCGGATGTGGGCCCACTTGCGGTCGTGCAGCCAGGGCACGTGATCGGACGGTCCGATGTGGATATCTTCCTTGCCCAGCGACCGGCGCATGTTCGAGGTGACCGCTTGCGTCTTCGAGATCTTCTTCGACTGCAGGCGTTCGCGCTCGAGCATGTTCATGAAGTCCATGTTGCCGCCGAAGTTCAGCTGGTACGTGTGATCGAGGTGCACGCCGCGGTCTTCGAAGAGCTTCGCGAGCGTTCGGTGGATGATCGTCGACCCGACCTGACTCTTGATGTCGTCGCCGATGATCGGGAGCTGCGCCCGGCGGAAGCGGTCGGCCCACTCGGGCCTCGACGCGATGAAGACCGGGATGCAGTTGACGAACCCGACGCCGGCTTGCAGCGCGGCCTCCGCGTAGAAGCGGGTCGCGGCTTCGCTGCCGACGGGGAGGTACGACACGAGGACGTCCGTGTGCGAATCGCGCAGCGCTTGCGCGACGTCGACCGGGGATCCCGGCGCCTCTTCGACCATCTCGCGGTAGTAGTGACCGAGGCCGTCGAGCGTCGGTCCGCGCAACACGTCCACACCGACGGGGGGAACGTCGGCGAAGGAGATCGTGTTGTTCGGCTGCGCGGCGATCGCTTCGGCGAGATCGCGGCCGACCTTCTTCGCGTCCACGTCGAACGCGACGGAAAACTCGACGTCGCGCACGTGGTAGCCACCGAGGTCGACGTGCATCAAGCCGGGGACGTCGTCTTCCTGGCTTGTGCCCGCGTAGTAATGAACGCCCTGGACCAGTGCGGACGCGCAATTGCCGACCCCGGCGATCGCGACCCGCACCGTCTTCGTTCCGTTCCTCATGTGGCTCCCCCTATCGAGCGCCCTCGGGCGTCGGCGCACCGGAGTTCCCGTTGCGGCGTTCGGCCTCGAGCATGTCGTCGAGCCAGCGGATGTCGTGTTCGGCCTCGTCCACGGCGTAGCGCTCGAGCGCTTCGGTGTACGAGTCGACCTTGTCCTTCGCCTTTTTCATTGAGCTGGCCATCTTGGCGAGACGGCCCTGGACGTAGCCGCGGCGGCCTTCGAGAAGGCGCATCCGCGTGTCCGGCTTCATGTAGCGGAAGAACGGCAACCGAACCATGAAGGCGTTGCGTTCCTCCGTGACCGACGGACCGGACTCGTCGAGGAGCTGAGCGAAGAGCTGCTCGCCGGTGTCGGTGATCCGGTAGACGTTCTGACGCCGGGGCGTCTCGCCCTTGGCGTAGTCCATCTCCACGGCGCCGTCCCGGGCGAGCCGTTTGAGCGTCGGATAGAGCGAACCGTACGAGAAGCGGCCGAACGCGCCGAGCTGCTCGGCGAGCCGCTTCTTCAGCTCGTAGCCGTGCATCGGCTTCTCCTTCAGAAGCCCCAGCACCGCCAGCTCCAACATGTGCAATACCCTTCGTTTTCGGCCTAAGGTCGGGGTTGGCCCAACCACTCTATGTAGCGGTCCGATATATCGGAGCGATATATCGGACCGCGATATTGTGTCGAGGTTATCCACACCTGTCAAGCGAGGCGGTCAGGACGCCCAACTCCATGAAAACGGGCGAAGCAGTACCGGGTCCGGCGCCTGTTTCGGGGACTGTTAGCGCGTCGCAGGGCGGGCGTACAATGCCCCAACCATGGCGGCGACGATCGACTACCGGATGAGCAAGCGGGCGCTCCTGCGCCAGTTGCAGCGGGGTCTCGTCTCGCGCATGGACGTGTGCGACGCGCACCCCGAACTGGTCCGTGCCGCGAAGAACATCGGCGAGCGCGCGCGCGAGGAATGCCCCGTGTGTGGGAGCGAGGAGCTGCGCCTCGTCCTCTATACGTACGGCAAAGGCCTGAAGCGATCGAACGGCTGGCCCCGCAGATCCACCGAGCTCCGCGAGCTCCGCCAGAGCGTCGATGAGTTCATGTGCTACATCGTCGAGGTTTGCCTCGATTGCTCCTGGAACCATCTCGTCCGGAGCTTCGCCACCGGACGCCGCGTTGCCGGTTGAATCGCGTCAGCGCTTAGATTCCACCCGTCCACCCTGTCCGACTCGTAAGCTTCAACCGTGACCGCGCGCTCCAGGGTCGCGTTCGCCTCCGGCGCGGCCGGCCTCGTCGGGGCGGCGCTCCTCCTTTCTGGACGCTTCGACGGAAGCGCCGCGCTCGCGCTCCTCTTCGCGTGGGGCGCGCGCGTCGCCGTCGACGCGAGCCTCGTCGATGCCGGGCCGATCCTGGCGTCCGGTGCCGCGCGGCGGTTGGCGCAGCAGATGTCGTTTGTACCGGCCTGGGCGCTCGTGATCGGAGCCGGGATCGTCCGCGCCGGCTCTTCAGCGCTCACGGATCTGCGGGGGGTCAACGGGGTCGCCGGTCTCGCCGTGGCGCGCGGCGACGTTCTCAGCGTCGCTGGCGTATGGTGCGCGCTCGTGGCCGGCGCTTTGGCGATCGCGTCGCGCGCGACGAACGGCGCCGAGACCGCGGCGCCAGGAGGAGCCGCCGCGCGTGTGGTGCCGCCGGTCTCGTTGCGGCGGCTCGACGCCGGCGGCGCGCTGGCCCAGGCGGGGCTGCTCGCGACGCTCTTCTTCGGCCCGCAGATCTCCGAGGCGACCGACGTCGTTTGGTGGGCGGCCGGCGTCGCGGCTCTGGCCGTGGCGGCGTGGGAAGGACGGCGAATCACGATCCGCCACGCGGCCCCGATCGCCGCCGGTCTCGCCGCGGCCGGTCTCGCGCTGATGCTGATCGGAGGAGCGCCGTGAGCGTCGCCGTAATCTTGGTTCTTCTCGCGCCTCTCGCCGGCGCGGTGCTGGCACCCACGTTCGCCGATTACCCCACCCAACGCCGGCTCGTGGTCGGCGCGTGCCTCGCGGCGATGGTGGGCGGCGCCGCGCTGGCGCTGGTCCGGACGATCGACGGCTCACCCGTGGAGTGGCGCGGATTCTCGTTCGATCCGTGGCGCGGCGTGCTCGTCGCGGGCGCCGTTCTATCCTCCGCGCTCGCGGTCGCGCGTGCCGACGAACACGAGCGGGCCGGCCTCGTCCAGGCCGCTTACTTCGCTGCCACGGCCGCTCTCGTCGCGCCGCTCCTCGTCACCGGCGCGCACACGCTGGCGGTGGCGCTGCCGATCGGGACGCTCGGGCTCGCGGTGGCCGCCTTCGCCGCCACCGCCGAAGGTCCGGCGCTTTTGCGCGCGGGACGCAGCCTCGGCGCGCTCGCCGCATCGGACGTCGTCGTGCTCGTCGTGATCGGGATGGCGTTGTCCAAGGGGACTCAACTCCCGCAGGAGCTGTCCCAGGTCGGTGGGTTCCTTCTGCTGGCCGCCGCGGCGGTTCGTCTCGGCCTCGCGCCGTTCGCGTCGGCGCTCGACGACGCGGTCGAGGCCGATGCCGGCCTCGGCTTGATGTTCAACGGTGGCGTCCGCGCGCAGGGATTCCTCCTCGCCGTCATGGCTATCGGGTCGCACCGCAGCGTCGCGGACGCCGCTGCGGCGATCTGCGCGTTCGGACTTCTCGCGAACGCGGCGCGGGTGAGTCTCGCGCGCAGCGCCGAGGCGCCGGGGGCGTCGCTCGCGTCCGCGGGCACCGCCGTCGCGCTGCTCGGATTCGCCCTCGGAGGCGCGCCGGCGACGTGGGGCGCCG
>JBIOTQ010000109.1:0-51476 GCA_044866075.1 Actinomycetota bacterium
CCACCCCCCGCTCTGGGTCCTTACGCCACCGCTTCCGCCGCGGCGGGGAACTGCTCCGTCTTGCGCGGGCGGCCGCGGGGGCGCTTGCGGTCGATGACCCGTCCACGGTCGAAGAGCTCGCCACCCCAGACGCCGACCGGCTCACGCCGGCGGATGGCACCCTCCAAGCAGGGCTCACGGAGGGCGCACGTGTGGCAGAGAGCCTTCGCCTGGGCGATCTCGACCTGATCTTCGCTGAAGAACAGCGAGACCAGCGTGGCGTCACCCGTCGCGCAACGGGCCTCCGACCACTTGATCGTCCCGAAGACATCCACTGTGCCTTCCCTCCTCCTCCGGTTTCCCACCGGCTCGAGAACCTGTCCTAAAACCTGCTCTAAACAGAAGGACCGCCCTTCTGGGCGGCCCGGGGATCTCGGATGCGGGAGAGCTATCTGTCGTTCCCTCCCAACCGGGATGCCCCGGAGCCACGCGTAGCCGAAACGCTCCACGGCATGCGAATTCCCTGATCGCCATGGAGCATCTGCGTCTGCTTGTAGAGCTTCTCGTACATCGCGTGTCTCCCGCCGGGCCCTTTGCCCGGTGTCGATCCAAGTATGACAAGCGGGGCGAGGTGACGCAACGCATTTTCACGCCGGGGCCGCCACCTGCGACGATGCTCTTGTCAGACGAGGACGGAGGAATCGGGATGGCCTTCGACGGACTCATGATGGAGACGCCCCTGACGCTGCGGATGACCTACGAGCGGGCTCGGCGGCTGTTCCCGGACGTGGAGGTGGTGACCAAGACTGCCGACGGGGCAGCCCGGACCACCTGGGGCGCGGTCTGCGAGCGGGCTGGACGGCTGGCGAGCGCCCTCGAGGGTCTCGGGATCCGCCACGGCGACCGCGTCGCGACGTTCGCATGGAACTCGTCCCGGCACTTGGAGCTGTATCTCTCCGTCCCGTGCATGGGTGCCGTCCTGCACACCCTGAACATCCGGCTGCACCCCGAGCAGGTCGCCTGGATCGCGAACCACGCCGAGGACGCCATCGTCTTCATCGACGACTCGTTGCTCCCCCTCTTCGAGAAGGTCGCGCCACATCTGAAGACGGTGAGGCGCTTCGTCGTCATGGGCGACGGCCCGCTGCCGGAGACGTCGCTCTCCCCCGTCGTTCGCTATGAGGATCTCCTCGAGGAGGCCTCGCCCGAATTCCCCTGGCCCGATCTCGACGAGAGCGACGCGTGCGCGATGTGCTACACGTCCGGCACGACGGGCGACCCGAAGGGCGTCGTGTATTCGCACCGCTCCATGCTCTTGCACGCCCTGATGAGCGGGATGGTCGACACGAACGCGATCTCGCAACGCGACCGCTGCCTTCCCGTCGTGCCGATGTTCCACGCGAACGCGTGGGGGATCCCGTGGGCGGCCGCGTTGACCGGCGCCGTCCTTGTCTTTCCCGGCCCGTTCATGACGCCGGCGGACATCGCGGGTCTCATCGAGTCCGAGCGCGTCACGTTCGCCGCGGCCGTCCCGACGATATGGATCGGCGTTCTGCAAGAACTCGAGGCAAAGAAACGCGACTTCTCGTCGATCGACCGGATCGTCGCGGGAGGAGCCGCCGTGCCCCTGGCCCTGATCGAGGCCTACGCGAAACGCGGTATCACGATCATCCAAGGGTGGGGCATGACCGAGACGGGTCCCCTCGCCTCCGTGTCGCGCCTCAAGCCCCGCCTGGAGGAGCTGCCGGAGAAGGATCAGGCGCACTACCGCGCGATGCAAGGCGTCGTCGTGCCCGGCCTCGAGTTCCGCATCGTCGGCGAGGACGGGATGCCCGGCGGGTGGGACGGCAAGGCGATGGGCGAGGTTCAGGTCCGCGGTCCCTGGATCGCGCGCACGTATTACAACGACCCGCGCTCCCCAGCCTCATGGACGGACGACGGCTGGCTGCGGACCGGCGACGTCGCGGTCGTCGACCCCGAGGGATACATCCAGCTCGTCGACCGGACGAAAGATCTCGTGAAGTCGGGCGGCGAATGGATCTCGACGGTCGAGCTCGAGAACGCATTGATGGCGCACCCCAAGATCCTCGAGGCGGCGGTCATCGCCGTGCCCGACGAGAAATGGTCGGAGCGGCCGCTCGCCTGCGTCGTGGTCAAGCCCGGAGAGAACGTGACGACCGAGGAGCTGATCGCGCACCTGGAACCGTCGTTCGCAAAATGGTGGCTGCCGGACGAGGTGGCTTTCCTCGACGAGATCCCGAAAACGAGCGTCGGCAAGTTCGACAAGAAGGTGCTCCGCGCACGGTTCGCAGCGCGCTAGAACGGAACCCGATCCGGCCGCCCGCCGTCCAAGCCTGCGAGACAGCAAACCGGGCGAAGGGATGAGCCGTGCGAAAGTGGGGCATCGCGGTAACCGCGGCACTGCTGATCGTGGCAGGAGGGATCGCGCGCGCCGAGGACCGGCCCACATCCGCGTCCGGCTCGGAGCCGGGCATCGAGCCCATCGCGTCCGGGTCCATCGACATCGAGAGCGCTACCCTCTCCGTCGACGGGAAGACGGTCGACGCCGCGCCGCCCGGCGAGGCCGTCGCGGTCGCCCTAACCCTCCGCAACAACCTCGAGTCGACGGCGCGGAACGTGCGCCTGCACGCCGAGCAACCGCCTAAAGGCATGCGCATCATCGACGCCGACGCAACGGTCGGAGATATCGCCGCCGGCGCGAGCGACACTGCGCGCATCGTCGTCGTCGTCGACAAGGACGGCTGCACCGACTTCGTCGGCTTCGGCGGCGAGATCACGTACGAGGGCGGGAGCGCTCCACTGAAGGTCGAATTCCCCGTCGCCTGTCCCGGCCCGCGTTTGTCGCTCGAGAACCTGATCTTCTCGGGCGGCGACGGCGACGGCGTTCCGGAGCCTGGCGAGACCGTCCGGGCGACGATCGTGTTACGCAACGACGGACGCGATCCGGCGACGGGCGTCCGCGCGCGGGTCGCGATCAGGAACGACAAGGTTTCGACGCAGAACGACGACCTCGCGTGGGCCGACATCGATCCGCGGGAGTCGGTCTGGAGCGCGTCTCCCCTCACGCTCGTCATCGACGACGACGCGCCGCGTCAGAAGGGTTGCGAAGGCGTGAGCGTCCTGCCGGCCCCGGGCGTTGGTCAGAAGGACGACGGCGGTGCACCGCCGGACACCGCCGTCTCCTCGGACGGAAACGTCTCCTCCGGACCGGCGACGGCGAGCGATCTTCCCGCCTCGTCCGAGCCCGGGTCCGCCGGGGGCGGCGCGTCGGGGTCGACCGGGACGGGCCCGCCCACCGTGGTCGAGCCCGCGGATGGAACCGTCACACCCGAACCTCTTCCGGCGATGGTCGCGCCCGCGCCCGGGACCATCGAGCCCCAGCCGGAGCCTGCCGACCAGCCGGCGGAGATCGCGATGAAGCTCAGCGTCACGGCGTCGGGCTACGAGACGGCGCTCGAATACTCGAACCAGATCTTCTGCGCCCTCGAGGGACGCGCTGTGAGGGACGCGAGGCCGGCGGCCGCGTTCGGCGCGCGCGACGATGCGGCGGGACCGGCGGGCGGAGGCGCTGCGCTGCCGCTGCTGCTGGCCGTTCTGGCGTCGGCGGCCGCCGTCGGCGGACGGTCGCTGGTGGCTCGCTAGGCGTGCAGCGGGGGAACCCTTGTGTGCCAGTCGGTGACGCGCTGGTAGGCCTCGCCGAGGTCGAGCAGGAGCTCCTCCGATCCGCGGCGCCCGACCAGCTGGATCCCGAGCGGCAAGCCCGTCGATGAGAAGCCCGACGGCATCACGAGGGCCGGCGCGGCGACCACGTTGATCGGCTCGGCGAAACGGGCGACGCCGCCCAGATGAACCGGTAGCTCCGTTCCCGTCACCGCGACCATCTGGTCCTCGTGACGCGGCGCCGGGTGTGGCGTCGCGGCGAGCAACAGCGCGTCGAAGTCCGACATGGTTTCCTCGAAGGCGGTGCGGGCGGCGACGAACGCTTCCCAAGAGGCCCGCTCGTCCTCTGCTGTGACGCCGAGGCCGGCGTTCAGGATCATCGCGATCGAGGGGTCGAGGTCTTCCTGCCGATCGACGAGAGCGCGGTACTCGCGCGCGAACTCCGCGAGGGCGACGTAGAGCCATGCGTTGTGCGCCGCCTCGATCCACGGCACGCCGACGTCGCGGACCTCGTGATCGCGGCGCAAGACGCCTGCGGTTTCCTCGACCGACGCAGCGACCTCGGGATCGACGGCGTCGAGGAACGCGTCGCGCGCGATCCCGATCCGATGGAGCGGCTCAACCGCGCCGTGCCATCGACCGGGTCGACGTTCGAGAGACGCGAGGACGGCGCGCGCGTCGGCGGCGTCGGTCGCGATCACGCCCGCCGTGTCGAGCGAGGGCGACATCGGCATCATCCCGTGCAGTGGCAGCCGCGCCCATGTGGTCTTGAGGCCGGTCACGCCGCAGAACGACGACGGCATCCGGATCGAACCCCCGGTGTCGCTTGCGAGCGCGGCCCCGACGATCCGCGCACCGACGGCGCCGCCCGAGCCTCCGCTGGACCCGCCGGTCATGCGCTCCGGGTCCCACGGGTTGTTCGCCGGGCCGAAGCACGAGACGGACGTGGTGCCGCCGAACGCGAGCTCGTGCATGTTGGTCTTCCCGATGATGATCGCTCCGTCGCGCCGCAAGGCGGCGACATGCGGCGCGTCCTCCGTCGCGGGCGGCGCGTCGAGGTACGCGTCCGAGCAGCCACTCGTGAGGTGCCCCGAGACGTCGTAGAGATCCTTCACGGCGACGGGAACGCCGTGCAGCGGTCCCCGCTCGCCGGCCGGAACGTCGTCCGCCTCCCGCGCCGCCTGCAGGGCCTCGTCCTTATAGATGCCGGTGAAGGCGTTCAGCGTCGGCTGCAGTTTCTCGGCGGCGGCGAGAGCGTGAGCCACGACATCGACCGACGATCGCTCTTTGCGAGCGATCTGCTCCGCTTGATCTAGGAGGAGGCCCACGACGATTAGTGCGTCGTGAACTCGACGAGACGCTTCGCCAGGGAGCGGAGCATTGCGATCGCGAGTCGAGGCTCCGACTCGAGGATCGGCTGGAAATCGTGGCGCGACAGCGCGAGGCAGCGGATCGGCGTCTTCGCGCGCACGCGCGCGGCGCGATCATGATCGGTGAGGAGCGAGAGCTCGCCGAACGCCTCACCGGGCCCGAGCTCGATCGGATGGCCCGGCACATCGACGGTGACGGTTCCTTCTTCGATCACGAAGAGGCCGGCGCCCGGCATGCGAACCTCGGCCAGGACCTGACCGGCCGGCGCGTCGAACTCGTTCGCGCAGTCGAGGATGCGCTTGAGTCCGTCGTCTCCGACCTCGGCGAACAACGACACGGAACGCAATCGTTCGAGACGCTCTTGGTCCGCCACGGCGGGCAGTTTCGCACGAGCGCGCGCGGCCGCGCGACTCGACGGGAGCCGGGTATAGGCTACGGCGGCCCCAAAGCCGAACAGAAGCAAGGAGGGACGTGCGTTGCCCGATACCGACCAAGTGATCGACGTCCTCGGCGGCCTCTCGCTCTTCGCCGACCTCTCCCGGCCGGAGCTCGAAGAGGTCGCGCACACCTTCGAAGAAGAGTGGTTCCCGGCCGGACAGCGCATCCTCCGGCAAGGCTTCACGGGCTCCGGCTTCTACGTGATCATCGACGGTGAGGCCGCCGTGAACCGCGACGGGACCCAGATCGCGCAACTCTCGCGCGGCGACTTCTTCGGGGACATCTCGCTCCTGCTCGGCGAATCGCCCGTCGCCGACGTGGTCTCGACCGGCTCGCTGCACTGCATCGTGCTCGCCGGCCCCGTCCTGGAAGAGTTCTTGCTCGCGCATCCTCCGGTTATGTTCCGCATGCTCCAAGCTCTCGCGCGCCGGCTGCGCGGATCGAACCAGTGGCGGAGCTGAACGGCGGCACCTGCGCGCCGGGTGAGTACCCGGTCGTCATCCTCGGCAGCGGGCCGGGCGCGTTGCAGGCCGGCTACTCGCTGGCGCGCGCCGGCGTTCGAGCCGCCATCGTCTCGAGCGACGAGGCGCCCGGCGGGATGTTCCGGCGCTTCCCGCTCTTCCAGAGGCTGATCACGTGGACCAAGATCCACGCGCCGGCCGAGCGTGGAACGCGACCGTACGAGTGGTACGACTGGAACAGCTTGATCGGCGCGGACCCGCCGCTGCGGGCGCTCGTGCCGCAATACATGGACGGGACGTCCTACTTCCCCGCACGGAACGAGATGGAGAAGGGTCTCGTCGAGTTCTCCACCCGTGCGGGCATCCCGATCCGATACGGGTGCACCTGGGAGTCGACGCGGCGCGACGGCGACGGGTTCGTCGCGACGACCTCCGACGGCGAGTTCCGCTGCAAGGTGCTGATCGTCGCCGTCGGCATGACCGAGCCGTGGAAACCGGCGACCATCCCTGGGATCGAGAACGTCCCGCACTACGTCGAGACGAAGCCCATCCGTGAGTACGCAGGCAAGCGCGTGCTCGTGGTCGGCAAGAGGAACTCCGGCTTCGAGGTCGCCGATGCACTGCTGCCGTGGGCGCGGCAGATCGTGCTCGCGTCGCCGCGGCCGGCGCGGATCTCGGTCCTCGTCCACTCGACGGCCGCCGCGCGCGCGCGGTACCTGCAGCCGTATGAGGATCACGTCCTCGGCGGCGGGAACATCGTGCTCGACGCGGCAACCGAGAGGATCGATCGCACGCCGGAGGGCCGCTACCGGACACAGCTCAAGGGCACGACGCGACCCGGCGACTTCGTGCTCGAGACCGACGAGGTGATCGCCGCGACCGGGTTCGGAACGCCGTTGCGCGACCTCGCCGACGTCGGCGTGAAGACCTTCTACCAAGGACGGCTTCCGGCGCAGACCCCGTACTGGGAAAGCGCGTCGGCGCCGGGGATCTATTTCGCCGGGTCGATCACCCAGGGCTCGATCGGCTTGAAGAAGTACGGGATCCCGTCGAACTCCGCGGCCGTGCACGGCTTCCGCTACAACGCGATGGTCATGGCGCGGCACATCGCGGAGATGCATTTCGGGGTCGAGCCGGACCGGCCCGTGGTGAAGCCTGACGAAGTCGTCGGGCTGCTCCTGGCCGAAGCGACGCGCGCGCCGGAACTGTGGAACCAGCAGTCGTACCTCGCGCGCGTCCTCACGTTGGACGACGGGGACGGGATCCGCGACGAGGGGATCCTCCCGCTCGCCCACTTCGTCGATGCGGCCGGCCCGGACGGGATCGCGATGGCGGTCGAGACCGACGCCGAAGGGGACATCCACCCGGCCGTCTACATACGCCGTGGTCAGAAGGTCGAGGAGCACACGCTCCCCTCGAGCCCCATGCTCGAATTCGAATCTGCGGAACATGTGGCACAGCTCACGTCGTTGTTGAAGAGCGTCACGGGCTAACAGAGGAGGACCAGTGGCCGAGCTGACGAAGGACGAGATCAAGCAGATCTATGCGGACACCAAAACGATCGCCGTCGTCGGCGCCTCGACCGACGAGTCCAAACCGTCCCACCGCATCCCGAAGTACCTCCAGAGCCAGGGCTACCGCATCATCCCGGTCAGCCCGAAGGGCGGCGAGTGCTTCGGCGAAAAGGTCTACGCGAATCTGACGGACATCGACGAGCCGGTCGACGTCGTCGACGTGTTCCGCCCCTCCGACGAGACGCCGCAGATCGCGCGCGACGCGGTCGCGATCGGCGCCAAAGTCCTGTGGCTGCAGTCGGGCATCGCGAACGACGAGGCCGAGGGTATCGCCGAAGCAGGCGGGCTCAAGGTGGTCATGGATCGGTGCATGGGAGCGACCCACCGGCAGATGGGGCTCGGGCCGGGTCCGGACGCCTAAGCCGGCGAGGCAACGCCCGCGACGAAGTCGCGGATCTGCCGGACGAACATGCGCGTCTCCTCGTCGCGCGGCACCCCGTTGAACGGCGGCGCCAGCGTCGCGCCCGGGATGATCCTTGCGGCCTCCTCCCCCGCCGCCCGGGGATGGATCGGATCGTCGCCCGGGATCACGAGAACCGGGGCGGTTATCGTCGCCGGATCGAGCTCGGGCGTCAGCGGAGCCGACGCCGGGATGCCGATCAGCGCCGCGGCGAGCGACGCCTCGTCGTGACGCGACCATTCGGCGCGCAACATCTCGAGCCGTGACGGGTCGCCCGTAACCTGTTCGTTGACCTCCGGGATCGAAAGAAGGAAGTTGATCGCCGCGTCCCAGCCGCCGTTGCGGACCGCCTCACCGCCCAAGCGGAACAGCAGTTGCAGGCGCTCGTTCGCCGGGCCGCCGGACGAGCCGGGCCGGGCCATGATCAGCGCGCGCACGCGCTCCGGCTCCTCCATCGCCACGCGCACCGCGGTCCCGGCGCCCATCGACGCGCCGGCCAGAATCGCGCGATCCCATCCGACGTGATCCAGGAGCGCGCGGAGGTCGCGCGACAGGGCCGCGTACGTATAGCGCGACTCGTCGGTCACAGGCGGACTCTCGGCGTGACCGCGCGCGTCGTACGCGAGGACCGTGAAGTCGCGCGCGAGAGCGTCGATCACGTCGCGGTCGCCGGCGCGACACGACCCGAGACCGTGGCACCAGACGAGCCCAGGGCCGTGGCCCGTGATCTCGTAGGCGAGCGTCACCTCGCCGAGGTCTGCGAACAGCGTCTCCCCCACGCCTGCCACGCTACCAGGGCGATCGGTGTCGGCGAGCCCGGGCTATTGGGCCTCGGGGCTGTCGGGTAAGACTGAAGGAGCCGCCTCGACGGAGGGAGAGCGCGTGACCAAAGGCACCCTCGTCCTGGGCTCGCCTGCCGCCTCGCTGGACGACTATCTAACAGCGGAAGGAAGCGAGGGGTTGAGGAAAGCACTCTCCTCCGACCCGGATTCCGTGATCGCGGAAATGAAGCGGTCCGGTCTGCGCGGCCGCGGCGGAGCTTTCTTCCCCACCGGCGCGAAGTGGGAGGCGGTGCGCGGCGCGGGGCCCGGTGCCCACCACATGGTGTGCAACGCGGCGGAGGGCGAACCCGGCACGTTCAAGGATCGCTGGCTGATGCGCCGCAACCCATACCAGTTGATCGAGGGACTCGCGATCGGCGCGTTCGCCGTCGGCGCGCAGGAAGCGCACATCGGCCTGAAGCGCTCGTTCGAACCCGAACGGGCGGCGGTCCGTCGGGCGATCGACGAGATGACGGAGGCCGGCCTGCTGGGTGCGTTTCCCATCGAGGCGCACGACGGACCCGACGAATACCTCTTCGGCGAGGAGAAGGCGCTGCTCGAAGTGTTGGAGGGGAACCTCCCGATGCCGCGGATCCTGCCGCCATACCAGGAAGGCCTCTTCGCGTCTCCCGGCGCCGCGAACCCGACCGCCGTCAACAACGTGGAGACGCTTTCGAACGTGCCGCACATCCTTCGGGAAGGCGCCGACCGGTTCCGGCGCACGGGAACCGAGACGTCTCCGGGGACGATGCTCTTCACCGTGTGCGGCGACGTCCAGACGCCCGGGGTCTACGAGTTGCCCCTCGGGACGCCGCTCCGCACGCTGGTCGAGGACATCGCCGGCGGCCCACCCGACGGACGAACGATCAAGGCGATCTTGCCCGGAGCGTCCGCCGGGATCCTCACCGCCGATCAGATCGACGTTCCGATGGATCCCGACGCGTTCAAGGAGGTCGGGTCCGGACTCGGATCGGGAGGCTTCGTCGTGTACGACTCGACCGCGTGCATCGTTCGCGCGTTGCACGACTTCTCGCGTTTCCTTTGGATCGAGTCCTGTGCCCAGTGCCCGGCGTGCAAGCAGGGGACCGACGACATCACGGCCGCGCTGTCCCGCATCGAAGGTGGAGAAGGAACGGAGGAAGACCTCGGCGTCGCTCTCGGTCGCACGGACACGGTGACCGACGGCCAGCGCTGCGCGCTTCCGAGCGGTGAGGTCGCACTCGTGCGAAGCGCGTTCCAATCGTTCGAGGACGAGCTGCGTTCGCACCTCGGCGCTGCCTGTCCCAACCCGCGAGACCTTCCGTTCCCGAAGCTGGTCGACTACGACGAGATAGCGGGACGGTTCACCTACGACGAGCGATACCGCGACAAGCGGCCCGACTGGACGTACGCGAACAGCTGAAGCCCCCGCCGAGCGACGCGCGGTTAGGATGCGGCGCCGTGGGACTCGTCGAGGAGTGGGAGGATCGGGGGCGCACCCTCGACGTGAACGGGCGCCGCGTGTTCGTCGTCGACGTGCCCGGCGACGTCGAACGCGCCGAGCCGCTCCTGCTGATCCACGGGTTCCCAACCTCGAGCTTCGACTGGCGCGCGCTCATCGATCCACTCGCGCACGAACGCCGCGTCGTCGCGTTCGACTTCCCCGGCTTCGGGCTGTCGTCGAAACCGACGGACATCCGCTACTCGCTGTTCGACCAGGCGAGCGTGGCCGAACAGGTTGTGCATCAACTGGGCATCACGCGGGCGGCCGTCGTGTCGCACGACATGGGCGACTCGGTCGCCGCGGAACTCTACGCGCGCGCGATCGAAGGCCACCTGGGATTCGAGGTCGCGCGGCGCGTGCTGACGAACGGGAGCATCTACATCGAGATGGCGCAGTTGTCGCCCGGCCAGCAGATGCTCCTGGCGATGGACGACGTCGCCCTGCCGCGCGACGCGTCGCCGACGGAGGAAACGTTCGGCCCGTCGATCGCCGCAATCTTCGGCGAGACGCCGCCCAGCGATGAGGAGCTGCACGCGCAGTGGGAATTGCTTGCGCGCGAGGACGGCCACACGATCCTGCCGCGCACGATCCGCTACATCGAAGAGCGAGGGGTGCACGAGTCGCGCTGGATCACGGCGTTACGAGAGCACCCGGCGCCGGTTACCGTCGCGTGGGGCGACGCCGACCCGATCGCGGTGTACGCGATGGCCGAGCGCTTCTGCTCCGAGCGCCCCGGGACGCCGCTCGTCCGGCTGGACGGCGTCGGGCACTTCCCAATGATCGAGGCGCCCGAGCGGCTGTACGACGCGATCGAACAGGCGCTCGCTTGACGACCCGTTTGGGCGGCGCTTCGACCTCGACGTAAAAGCCGGACACCTGATCGGCGAGCTTGCGCCCGAGCAGATACACGAGGTACCGAAGCACCAGAACCGCGTCCTTACCGGTCATCGTCGCGACGACGTCGGCCGGCGCGTGATCGCTCCCGCTGCGCGCGCGCTTCGCACCCGGCCGCAGCGTGATCGTCGACTGGAACCGTCCCTTGTGCCGGATCGCGAGCGCCGGCCGCGCGCGCACGAGGTCCCAGGCCTTGTGCTCCCCGGACCGGATGCCCTTGGAGAGATCGGTCGTGAAGCGCGCCGGCGTGACGCCCTCGCGGAGATGGAGCATCACCTTCATGGCACGTTCGAGTGTACGACCTAGAGGCGACACAGGCCCGAGGTGGGAGGATACGGACAGCCGAAGGAGGTCGCCCATGCTCTCCGAGTTCCAGACGATCATCGAGCCGTTCCGCATCAAGTCCGTCGAGCCGATCCGCTTCTCCGTGCGGTCGGAACGCGAAGCCGCGTTGCGCGCCGCCGGATACAACCTGTTCGCCCTGCGCGCGGAGGACGTCCTCATCGATCTCCTCACCGACTCGGGGACCGGCGCGATGTCGGCGGCGCAGTGGGCCGGGATGATGCGCGGCGACGAATCGTACGCGGGATCGCGGTCCTTCTACCGTTTCGAGGAGGCGGTCCGTGAGCTCACGGGATTCGCGCACATCATCCCGACGCACCAAGGCCGCGCGGCCGAACGGATCCTCTTCGCCGAAACGGTGAACACGGGCGACGTCGTTCCGAACAACACGCACTTCGACACGACGCGCGCCAACGTCGAGCACGATGGCGGCGAGGCGCGCGACCTCGTCATCGCCGAAGGCCGGCAACCGCAAGCCTCGCATCCGTTCAAGGGGAACATGGACGTCGATGCGCTCGAGCGGACGATCACCGAGGCCGGACGCGAGCGTGTCCCGGTCGTGATGGTGACGGTCACAAACAACTCCGGTGGTGGTCAACCCGTGTCGCTCGAGAACCTGCGCGCCGTGCGCGCGACATGCGACGCGCACGGCATCCCCTTGTTCCTCGACGCGTGCCGCTTCGCGGAGAACGCCTGGTTCATCAAACAGCGCGAGGCCGGGTACGCGGACCGCACCCCGTTCGAGATCGCGCGCGAGATGTTCGCGCTCGCCGACGGCGCGACGTTCAGCGCCAAGAAGGACGGCCTCGCGAACATCGGCGGCTTCCTCGCGATGAACGATCCGGCGCTCGCCGAACGCTGCCGCGCGAATCTCATCCTGACCGAAGGGTTCCCGTCCTACGGCGGGCTGGCCGGGTACGACCTCGAAGCGATCGCCGTGGGCCTGCGCGAGGTCCTCGACGAGGATTACCTGCGCTACCGCGTGCGATCCGTTGAGTACTTGTGGGAGAAGATCAACGCCGCCGGGATCCCGACCGTGAACCCGCCTGGCGGGCACGCGGTGTACGTGGACGCGAGGGCGTTCCTGGCGCACATCCCGCCTTTGCAGTTCCCCGCGCAGTCGCTGGCGATCGAGCTGTACCTCGCCGGCGGCATCCGGTCGGTCGAGATCGGCTCGGTGATGTTCGGCCGCGTCGCGACCGACGGCACCGAGGAGCCGGCCGCGATGGAGCTTGTGCGCCTGGCTATCCCCCGGCGCGTGTACACGCAGTCGCACGTGGATTACGTGGCCGAGGTCGTCGCATCCGTCGCGCCGCGCGCGAGGGAACTCCGCGGCTACCGCATCGTCGAGCAGGGGAAGGAGCTGCGGCACTTCACCGCGCGGTTCGAGCCGCTGTAGTTACTCCCAGTACTCCTCCGGCAGCTTCCCTTCGATCGCGCGGATGTTCGCTCGGCTGCAGTCGACGCATAGGAGCTGGGTCCGGCCGGCCTCGAAGCTCACCGTCCACCCGAGTGGGACCCCACCGGGCGCGCACGGGCTGCTGCGGCCGCAGCGGGAGCAGATCCGGTAGGAGGGTTGCGGTACCGGTCGCGCGCGCTGACTCCGGGCCGTCGTCGAGGGGCGTCGGGGAGCCTTCCGCGGCCGGCTCGCCCGCTTCGTCCCCGGCATGGCGAGCATCCTAGCCGGGTGGCCGTCCGCCCCCGTCGCAGGGGGGTAGCTTCCAAGAACTTCACAGGTGGCCACCCTAGGCCCGGTCTTGACGCCGCCGTAGTCTAGGCAGCGTAAAGGGGCGCAAGGGGGCAGAGATGGCAGCTCAGAGGGGTAACGGAAAGAAGAAGATGGGCCGCTTCGCACGCCGCATCGCCCGCATCGAGCGCGCGACCCTCCGTCTGATGATGGTCCCGGTGATCCTGGTCGCCCAGCGCCGGATGATGAAGACCCTGGAGCGCGTGGTTTAGGAGCCTTCGCGCCTCCGTCTCGTCAGCAGGTCCCAGATCAGCCCCACGATCAATCCCGACCCGATGATCGTTCCCGTCACCGGAATCCAGTTCGGCACATCCCCCACCGCGATGGCCGATCCGCCGATCGTGGCCGCGGCGCCCAGCGAGAGCGCCAGCCGGCGCCCGGCCGACCGGATCGAATCCTCGAGCCGCTCCGTGCCCCGGAACTGGACCTGCAGGCGGCCGCCTTTCGCGGCGCCCATCAGGTTCTCGAGCGCCAGGAATATGCGGCCCATGCGGGTCTGGACCTTGGCCAGCTCGTAGAGCATCTTCCCCGGCGCGACGCGCCCCCGGACCCGGCCGATGATGTGCCGGAGCATGTACTGCCCGGCCACCGCGAAGGGGTCGAGCTCGGGGTCGAGCTCCGCCGCGGCCAGCTGCATCTGCGCCAGCGCCTTCGCCGTCAGCGCGAGCGAGGCCGGAAGCGTGACGTCGTGTTTCATCGCCACGGCCGTCAGCTCCGTCAGCAACGGGCCGAGCTCGATCTCTTTCAGCGAGAGGCGGCGGTGCTTCTCCATGATCTCGCCGAGGTCGCGCACGAATGCGTCCTGCACGGCGGACGTGCCCTCGCCCTGATTGGCGAGCGCGATGATTGCCTCGGCCGCGAACTGCGTGTCCTCTTGCCACAGCGCCATCACGAGCAGCAACAGCGCGTCGCGCAGGCCGGTGTCGAGCTCGCCGACCATACCGAAGTCGAGCATGTAGATCCCGTCGCGGTACCAGCGCATGTTCCCGGGGTGCGGGTCCGCGTGGAAGAAGCCCTCGGAGAGCACCTGCCGGTAGTAGGACTCGAGCAGCTGCCGCGCGGCCTCGCGACGGGCGTCCCCTTCAGGCGCTTGCCGCAGCGGCACGCCCTGGATCTCCTCCATCACGAGCAGACGCGGCGTCGTGAAGTCGTCGTAGACGCGGGGCACCTCGAGGCGGGAGAACGGCTCGAGGATCTCGCGCATCCGTTCGATGTTCGACGCCTCGCCGCGGAAGTCGAGCTCGCGCCGGAGGCCGCTCGAGAGGTGCTCGACGATCGCCGGAACGTCAATCATCCGGCGGAAATCGCTGCGGTGCTCGGTCGCCTCCGCGAACACCTTCAGAAGTTCGAGGTCGGTGGTGATCTCCTGCTCCGCCTTCGGGCGCTGGACCTTCACGACGACGCGGTCGCCGTCCTCGAGGACGGCGCGGTGGACCTGCGCGATCGTCCCGGCGGCCATGGGCGTCGGATCGATCGACTCGAAGGCGTCCTCCCAGGGCACGCCGAGCTCGGTCTCGATCACGCCGACGACCTCTTCTTCGGTCAGCGGCGTGACATTCTCCTGGAGCGTCGAGAGCTCCTCGATGAACGGCAGCGGCAACAGGTCCGGACGCGTGGACAGGATCTGGCCGAGCTTCGAGAAGGTCGGTCCCAGCTCTTGCAGCGCGTCGCGGAACTTCCTGGCGCGCTCGCGCACCGCCTCGTGGACGCCCGACGCCTCCGCTTCCTTCCCGAAGAAGTCGCCGAGCCCGTGCCGGGCCATGACGGCCGCGATGTGACCGGCGCGCCGGAGGAGCGTGCCCGGACCGACTTCGGTGCCGTGCGTTTCTTCGGCGCGCACCATCAGCGCTTCGTGCGCCGCCGCCACGCGTCGTCGCGCGTGTCGACGATGATCACGGTGCAGGGCGCGTTGTGGGAGACGCGGTTGGGGATGTTCGACATCAGGAACTGCTTCCGCTCGCTCATCCCGTAGTTCCCGAGGACGATCGCGTCGATGTCGGCCTCGTCGGCGTAACGGCAGATGGCCTCGGCCGGACGCTCGTCCTCGAGCACGACGAGCTCGGCCCGCGCGTCCGCGGCCTGCTTGCGGACGGGGTCCGGCGCCGGCGCGCCGTCGGTGCGGATGTGGACGAGCCGCAGGACGGCTCCGTATTTCTCGGCGAGGCCGGAGGCGAACGAGACGGCACGGTAGGCCCGCTCGCTGCCGTCGGTCGTGGCCAGGATCTTCTTCAGCACGAGGACCAGTCCATCAGAGCCGGTCGGCCGGGACAAGGGCGCCTGCACGACGGGCCCCCGGGTGCTGCCCGGAGAGGGCTAGGCGAGGACCTCGGCGAGCGGCGGCTGGCCCGAGAATTGCTCGCGGTAGAGCCGGGCGTACAGGCCGCCCCTGGCGAGGAGCTCGCTGTGCTTGCCGCGCTCGACGACCCGGCCGGCGTCGACGACAAGGATCTGGTCGGCCGCCAGGATCGTCGACAGGCGGTGGGCGATCACGATCGCGGTCCGCCCGACGAGCAGCCGCGACACTGCGTCCTGGATCATCCGCTCGGAGCGGGTGTCGAGGGCCGACGTCGCCTCGTCGAGGACGAGGACCTTCGGGTCCTTGAGGATGGCCCGCGCGATCGACACGCGTTGTTTCTCGCCGCCGGACAGACGGTAGCCGCGCTCCCCGACGACCGTGTCGTACCCCTCCGGCAGCGCGACGATGAAGTCGTTGATCTGCGCGGCGCGGGCGGCCGCCGTCATCTCGTCGTCGGTCGCGTCCGGCTTCGCGTAGCGCAGGTTCTCGCGCAGCGACGCGTGGAAGAGGAACGTGTCCTGCGAAACGACCCCCACGGCGTCGGCGATGGAGGTCAGCGCGAGGTCGCGGAGATCGATCCCGTCGATGAGGACCCGCCCGTCGTCCGGGTCGTAGAGGCGCGACACGAGCGCGGCGATCGTCGACTTGCCCGCCCCCGAGGGCCCGACGAGCGCGGTCATCGTGCCGGCCGGAGCATCGAATGTGACACCATGCAACACGGGGAGATCCTCGCGGTAAGCGAATCCCACGCCCTCGAAGCGCACATGCCCTACGGGCGACTCGAGCGGGACCGCGTCCGGCTTCTCGACGACGTCCGGTTCAAGGTCGAGATACTCGAAGATGCGCTCGAACAACGCCAGCGCCGACTGCACGTCGATGTGAACGGTGAGCAGCTGGTTGATCGGCATGAAGAGTCGCGCCTGGTAGGCCGTGAAGGCGATGATGCTTCCGATCGAGAACCGATGGTTGATCGCCTGAACTCCACCGATGAGATACACGAGCGCCGGCGCAGCCGCCCAGAACGTCTGGATGGTCATGAAGAACCACCGCCCGACCATCGACTCGCGGACGCGCAACTCGCGCAGTTCCCCGCTCGCTCCCGAGAAGCGAGCGATCTCGAACTCGTCGCGTCCGAACGTCTTGATGAGTTGCGCGCCCGAGACGCCGAGGGTTTCCTGAACGATCGACGACAATTCGGCGATCCGGCGTTGCCTGCGTTTCGCGAGCTCACGCCGCACCCTTCCCACGCGGCGGGTGGGGTAGACGAAGAACGGCAGGAGCGCGAGGGACACGACTGTCAACAACCAGTTCATCGCGAACATGACGACGAGCGTGCTGACGACGACGAACCCGTTGAGGAGCGACTGCGACATCGTCGTCGTGACAACGTCCTCGACCCCCGAGACGTCGCTCGAGAGCCTGCTCACGAGCTCGCCCGCGCGCGCGTCGGTGAAGAAGCGCATCCCTTGGCTCCGGAGCCGCCGATAGAGCTGGGTCCGGAGGTCGAAGACGATCGCCTGGCCTGTGATCGTGTTGATGTACGTGATCAGCACGCCCACGAGGCCCGCGAGGAGCGTGACGACGATCGTCATGATGACCAGCAGGACCAAGAGGCTCTTGGTTCCGTTCTTGATCGCGTCGTCGAAGATGAGACGCGTGAGTTGCGGCGGGATGAGCCCGAGGCCCGCGCTCACCACGACGGTCAGGACGACGGCGACCAGACGTCGCCGATACGGGCGGAAGTAGCCGGCGATCCGCACGAGCATCTCCCGCGTCACCGGCTGGGTCGGCTTGTCCTCCGGATCCGGCCCCAACCGCATGAACCGATGCGCCATCAGCGGGCTCCTTGCGTGATCGAGGTCGCGCACTGCCGGGCCCACGCGCGCGCGAACCTCTCGCGATCCAGCCGGAAGGACCGCGGTCGTCCGTACACGCGATCGAAGAACGCGTGATAGAAGAGCCCGCCGATGAACCCCACGGCCAGGGTCTCGGGGTCGCCGCGCCGGATGCGCCCGGCGCGGGTCTCCGCCGCGAAGTAGTCGCGCGCCGCCTCGAGCGCGCGGCGCGGGAACTCGACGCCGGGCCGGTCGGCCGCGAGCGGCCTCGCCGCGCGCATCAGCACTGCCGGCAGGCGCAGGTCGTAGAAGCGCGCGATGCCGGCGGCCGCCTCTTCCAGCAGATCGGCGACAGGACGCCGTCCGATCTCGCCGATCAGTCGGGTGAAGATCGCCCCGGGCGTCCCGCCGGCCCGCGCACAGGCGAACAGGAGCTTCTCCTTCGACGGGAAGTAGTTGTAGAGCGTCCCTTGCGCGATCCCGGCACGGTCGGCGATCGCCGGGATCGTCGTCCCTTCGTAGCCGCGTTCGCGGAAGACCTCGAGCGCCGCGTCGAGGATCGCGTCCTTGCTCGCCGCTTTCGGCCGGGCCATGGTCGCGCAATCATAAATGAGAGCGTGTTCATTTATCCAAACGGGGGTCCGCGACCCTTGACCCGGTACCGCCCCGGCGAGACACTTCGCCCCACATCGATTCAGGAGGACACATGGTCGAGCCGCCTGCTCCTCCCCCGCCTCCCGAAGGACCCCCGCCGCCAAGTCCTCCCGGTGGTCAGCCGCCGGACTGGGAGGACGTACGCCGCAAAGTTGCCGGAGCGCGCGGCCCCGATCTGATCCTGGTGATCGCCGGCGCCCTCTTCTTCGTCGCGACGTTCCTGCCCTGGTACCGCGCGTCCATCGGGCAGTTCTCCTTGACCGATCGGGCCTGGGGTAGCGGCGGCCTCGGAGTCCTCGCCGCTCTCTTCGGGATCGGCGCGGCCGTCGTCGCCCTCATGGCGGTGAGCGGCACGAAGAGTCTCGGATCGCAGAGCGCCGGCCTGCTCACGCTCGTGCTGTCGGCCCTCGCTCTCGTCTTCACGTTCTTGCGCTTCGCCATCAAACCGGCGGGCGCGGAGGAGGTCGAGCGTCTTTCGCGCGGGATCGTCGACATCTCGCGCGGGATCGGTTTGTGGCTCGCCCTCGGCGCCGCGATCGTGATGACGGTCGCCGCGTATCAGAAGTACCGCGCGACCGCGGTCTGACGCGCTAGAGGTACTGCCCCGGCGGCGAGCCCGGCTGCGGTCCGCCGTCCTCCTCGGGCTGGCCCGGCGGGAGCCCGCGCCGGCGCATCTCCATCAACTGCGCTTGCGCGGCCAGTTGCTGCGTCGCGATCGCGGCCTGGATGCCCTGGAACAACCCCTCGAGCCATCCGAGGATTTGCGCCTGCGCGATCCGGATCTCGGACTCGCTCGGCACCCCTTCGGACGAGAGCGGCATGCTGATCCGCTCCAGCTCCTCCGCGAGCGCGCCCGACAAGCCCGTTTTCAGCTCCGCTATCACCTTCGCGTGGATATCGCGCAGGTGCTCCCGCGCGTTCTCGTCCAACGGCGCGCGACGGACCTCCTCGAGCAGCTCGCGGACCATCACGGCGATGCGCAGGAGCTTGGCCGGCTGCTCGATCGAGCTCTGCTCGGCCTCCATGGCTGTGGGGACGGGAAGCTCGCCGGGACGGGCTGCGGGCTCGCCGCGCAGGACGGAACGCTCTTCTCCGGGCATGTCCCGAGTCTATCCGCTGGCCGGAAGACCCCGCGGCGGAGCAAGACGCAAATGAATCTTCGCGACCTTCGTGATTCCGCCGGACGAGCCGGGCTCGGGCCATGCGAAATAGCTCGTCGGGACCATGTTTTCGCTCGTTAATACCACCGAGAGTCGAGAAGGAGAGTCGATGAAGACACCCGTCCGAGGACCGGACCGCCCGAAGCGTGGCGCCGTGCGCGCCGTGTCTTTCGTTTTCGCGGCCCTCATGGTGACCGGCGCCCTCGCGTCGGTGCCCGCATCGGCCCAGCTCCTGCCGCCTTTGCCGCTCCCGACCTCCTCGACCGGACTCGACCTCGACAAGACGGTCGACGGCGCCACGAACCTCCTGACCGAGGTCCCCGACCAGCTCGGCTCGATCGTCGAGGACACCACGGCTTCCCTGACCGTCCCCGGCGTGACCAAACCCAAGCTCAATCCGGCTCCCGTACCACAGATTCCGGGACAACTGCCGATAACAGGTTCATGGTCGGCCGACATGCCCCCGGGTCTCCAGGCGCCCGTAACGGACACCGCGCCCACGCAGGTGAGCGGGACATCCTTCCGCCGCAACCTCGGGTACGGCGCGGCGCTCTCGAACGGGCTCCGGGCGGCCGCGGGACGCGCGGCTGCGCTCGCCGGCCCGCTGGCGGCACCGATCGCCCTCGCCCTCATCGCGGTTGGCCTGATCGCCGTTGCAGCGCGCGGCCCGGGCCGGCTCGTGAAGGTCGAGGAGGAAAGGCAGTCCGGTCGTGAGCGTCGCACGTACCGCCTCTAGACGTCCGCGCTTCCTTCCCCGCGCCCTGTCCGAGCCGGCCCCGGACAGGCTCTCGCTTTTCTTCGTCGTTCGATACCTGACCCCGGTCTTGGTCCTGATCGCGCTCGCGGCGTCCCCCGACGTCGCGGTGCGTCGCGGCCGCATCGTGACGCTGCTGATCGCGCAGGCGGCTCTCGGCCTCGCCACGCAAGCGCTCGCGATGCGCATCCCCCAGATCCTGCGCGGCGCCGTATGGGTCTCGATGCTCGGCGACATCGCGGTCATCGGCGGCATGTGCGCGGCTACGGGCGCCGCGTCGAGCCCGCTCGTCTTCCTGTTCACGCTGCAGGTCGTCGCCGCCGGCATCCTGCTCTCCTCCGCGGTCGGCGTGCGTTTGCTCGTGCTGTCGAGCGCGGCGATCCTCGCGCTGGACGTCGCGGCGTCGGCCGGCTTGCTCGGACAACAGAATGGGTTCCCGCGGGGCCTCCAGGCGATGGCCGCGCTGTGGGTGATCGCCGGGAGCGCGATCCTGTTCAGCGCCTCGAACGAACGCGAACTGCGCCGGCGCAACGCAGAGCTCGCGACGATCCGGCGAGTGACCCTCGACATTGAGGACACACTCGCGCTCGACGACATCCTGGCCGACCTGTGCCGGGGCGTCGTCGAAGCGTTCTCGTTCACGACGGCCGCCGTACTGCTGCGCGAGGGTGAGAACTTCGTCTGCCGCGGCGCGCACGGCGCGTCGGGGCGGCTGGGCGAGGCCGTCGAGAACCGCGGGCCCCTCCACCAAGCCCTGTCGCTCGCCGAGCCCGTGATCGTTCCCACCGACGAGGCCCGCGTCGACGGAACGCTATCGAGCGTGCTCGGCGCGCGCGGGTACGTCGTCGTCCCGCTCGGCCACGACGGCGCGCTGATCGCGACGCGCGCCGGACGGCGCGGGCGCGCCGGCGCCGTGCGGCGCCGCGAAATCGAAGCGTTGGCGTCGCTATCGCACCACGCGGTGCTGGCGCTCGCGAACGCCCACCTCCACGCCGAGGTCAGCGAGATGGCGATCCGGGACCCGCTCACCAAGCTCCGCAACCACGGCGAGTTCCAGCGGATCCTCGCCCACGAGGCCGGACGCCTGGAGCGTTTCACCACCTTGCCCGGCCACCGCCTGTCGCTCCTGATGATCGACATCGACCACTTCAAGGCCCTGAACGACCGGTTCGGCCACCCGGCCGGCGACGAAGTGCTCGTGGCCACGTCCGCGGCTATCTCCGCGGCCGTGCGGTCGTTCGACGTCGTCGCCCGCTACGGCGGCGAGGAGTTCGCGGTCGTCCTGCCGGAGACCGACGAGGAGGGCGCCCGCCAGGTCGCAGAACGCGTACGTCAGATGGTGCGCGACAAGGTCGCCGCGCCCGGCCGGGGCGGGCGGCGGACGGTCACCGTCTCGATCGGGGTGGCGACGGCGCCGCGGGATGGCCGGTCGCCGGCGGAGCTGCTGTCGCGGGCGGACGACGCGCTGTACCGATCGAAGGAGTCCGGACGGGACCGGGTGACAGCAGCGTCGGCGCTGCGCGCGCCAGTCCGCAAGAAGGTCGCGTCCCTGAAGAGGCCTAGCCGACCGCGGCCGGGACGAGTCGCACGCCGCGTTCCCGGCGGATCGCCGCCCGCTCGCGCGCGGTCGTCCCGCCCCACACGCCGAACTCCTCGCGCGAGATAGCCCACTCGAGGCACTTCAGCCGCAGCGGACACGTCACGCAGACGGACTTCGCTTTGGCGATCGACGCGCCGCCCTCGGCGTAGAACAGCTCGGGATCCAATCCTCGGCACGCAGCCTCTTCGAGATACGGGTACATCCTCGAACGCCGCGTGCTCCCGAGCGTCGTCGCCATCGCTCACCCTCCTCCCACGTGCGCCCCCGCGCGCGTGTACGCAGACCACCTCAAGACCACGGGAAGTTGAACCTAGGGGAAGCGGGAAGGTGATGCATCAATTACGGCCGCAGGTCCTTCGCTGTCAAGACTGAGAAACTCGCGCGGAGACGCGCATCACGGATGAGCCGGTCGGTTGACGTTCTTGTTTAAGTCAACCGTTGCAAAAAGTTCACGAGAAACATTTTTCCGACCAGAGCCCGCGACCGGCGCGACGCGCTTTGCGTTCGAGCGCGACGAACTCGAGCGCGTGCGCGACGTCGGGCGGATACGTCGCGGCGGAAGCGAATCCCTCGGACACCATCGTGGCGTTGATCGACCGCCCTGCGTCGTAGACGTAGCGCAGCAAACGCCCGTACCGATCTGTCTCGGAGACGTCGCGCACGAGTTTCACGCTCTTTCCTTCGACGAGCGCGCGCATCCGATCGGTGGTCGCGCGGTAGAGGCACTCGTCTCGTTCCGGCGTGTCGATGCCGATGAGACGCACCTTGGTTCCCCGGGCGCCGCCGAGCGCAACGACGATCGTGTCCCCGTCGACGACACGGACGACAGGGACGAGGTCCTCTGAGGACGGCGGCGTGGTGAGAACCGCGGGCGGTCGGACCGACGGTGCTTGGACGGCGCTGCACGCCGTCAGAGCGGCGAGGAGGATCGCCCCTATGAAACGCACACGGAGGAGGCTAACGGCGGGGTACGACGCGACTAGGTCGCCCCGGCCTGCATCGCGGCGAGGTCCTCGGCGCGGGCTCCCCCGTCGGCCAGCAGGCGCCGCAAGCGGGCGCCCTCCTCGCCGCCCTCGGAGGCCAGGTTGACCAGGGCCCGGAGGTCGGCGGCCCGCTCCGCCCACTCGCGCACCGACCAAAGAACGTCGAGCAGCCGACCCCGCAGCTCGTACCGGTCGACGTCCTCTGCGCCGGACCGGCCGGCGAAGGCGCGGACCTCTGCGAGGAACGTGCCGACGGCGCTCGGGACGAGCCCCGTCGGATCGGCGCCCGCCTGGAGCATCCCCCGCACCCGCGTCGACGACAGATCGCTGACCGCCGGATGCAGCGGTAAGATCGAGACGCGATGCGCCCACGCTTTGTTCTCCGGGCGGGCGAGCACATCGCGCGCGACCTGCCCGTCGTCGGTGCGCGGCGCCACGACGAGCCGCGCGCGCGCGAACAGCGCGTCGAGCGCGTCGTTGCGGTCGGTGTAGTACGCGCCGTCGAAGATCTGCGGAACCTTGTCCGAGCCGACGAGGAACGCGACCTCGGACTGCGGGAATAGCATCGCCGCCGCGTCGGCCATCTCCGCGTACAAGCCCGACGCCGTTACCGCCACGCCCATCCCGGCGCGCTGCGCCATGAACCGCAACGCGAGCAACCGATCCTCCGCGATGAGACCGGAGGGTTCCTTGTCGATCGTCTTGCGCGCGAGGACGAAAAGGACACACCCGAACCCTTCGCGCCGCGCGCGCTCGGCCAGGAGCAGATGCGCAGCGGTCGGTGGGTTGAAGGATCCGGGCAGCAACGCGATCGAACCGAGCGTCGGCGCGCTGCGCAAGGCGACCATCCGCGGAGGCGCGTCGGGGTCGAGTCCCGCGATCACGTCCCGATGCGAGAACAGGGTCGGAAGGTCGTAAGCGTCCAGGGCTCCCTCCGGCGGCAATCCTAGCGCCGCCGGCGAGCCGCGGCCGGATGCTCTCGCGTCGTTGCCGATGTCCCTCGCGCCGCCGACAATCCCGGGGATGGACGGCTGGGAGATCGTGCGGCGCGCCGCGCGGGACAAACGGTCCGGCGCGGCCGAGATCGCCGCGCGCGCCGCAGAAGGTCTCGCTCTGCTGGGCAGCCAGCGCGACGTCGCACGGGCCGCGCGGCACCTCGTGCGCGCGCATCCGGCGATGGCGCCGCTGTGGCGTCTCGGCGCCTCGACGCTGGGCGCGCGAGACCACCGCGCGGCCGCGCGGCGCTTCGGCGCGGCGATCGCGTCCGAGGGAACCGAGGTCGCACGCGCCGCCGAGTGGGCCCTGCCGAAGCGCGCGGTCGTCCTGACGCACTCGTCGTCGTCCAACGTCTACGCGGCCCTCGAGCGCCACCGGAACCGCATCGCGCGCGTGCTCTGCACCGCGTCGATCCCGGGCGGCGAGGGACGCACCCTCGCACGCCGTCTGGAACGCGCCGGCCTCTCCACGGAGGTCGTCCCCGACGCCGCGATCGGACGCGCCGCCGCCAACGCGAGCGTCGCCTTCGTCGGCGCCGACGCGATCACCGAGGACGCCGCGATCAACAAGGTCGGCACGCTCCTCGTGGCCCTGGCCGCCCAGGAAGCGGGCATCGGCTTCTACGTCCTCGCCGGAACGTCGAAGCTGCTCCCGGCGCGCGCTTGGCACCCCGACGACGCTCCTCTCTACGAGGCGACCCCCCTGGCCTTGATCGACGCGGTCATAAGCGAACGGGGACCGCTCGGCACCGCCTCGATTCGCCGCGCCGTGCGTCGCGTCGAGTTGCCGCGCACGCTCACCGCCCGGACGGCGCCGCGATGAACGACGTCGAGATCTTCTCGATCGGCGACGAGCTTCTGCGCGGCGTCGTTCAAGACTCGAACTCCCATTGGATGGCGCAGCGCATCGCGGCGCGCGGCGCGCGCCTCACGCGCGTGGTGGTCCTGCCCGACGACCCGCCGGTGGTGGCGGAGGAGATCCGCGCGGCGCTCCGCCGCTCCCCGGCGCTCGTGATCACGCAAGGCGGGCTCGGCCCGACGGACGACGACCGCACGCGCGAGGCGATCGCGCTCGCGACGGATCGTCCGCTCGAGCCGCACGCCGACGCCGACGCGATCGTGCGCCGTCGTTACGCCGAGCTGGCCGCGGCCGGCCGCGTCACAGACGCGGAGCTACACGAGGCGCGTCTGCGGAGGGCGCGCCTGCCGCGCGACGCGCGCGCGCTCGACAACGAGGTCGGCGCCGCCCCCGCAGTGATCGTCGAGACCGCCGGCACGACCATCGTCGCTTTACCCGGCGTGCCGCCTGAACTGCAGTGGATATGGGAGAACTCACTGGCGCCGGAACTCGAGCGCATCCTCGGGCCCGGCGGTTTCGCCGAGATAACAGTCACCCTCGACCTGCGCGACGAATCCGCGATCGCCGCGATTCTCCGCGATCTCGCGTCGCGACACCCGGACGTCTACGTGAAGTCGCGCGCGAAAGGATTCGAGAAGGGCGAAGAGGTGCGCGTCACACTGACGGCCGCCGGCGAGGACGACGCGAAGGCGCGAACGCTTGTCCAGGCCGCGTTCGGCGAGCTCCGAGATGGACTTCGCAACGTGGGGGTCGCGCTCCTCGACGACTAAGCGCTCATGACCTCGTCGACCCGCACCAGGTCCTCGACGCTCAGGGTCCACGCCGACGTCGCCGCCGCGTTCGCGCGCACCTGCTCCGGTGACGTCGCGCCGGCGATAACCGTCGAGACCTCCGGCCGCGCCGCGAGCCACGAGAGCGCGAGCTCCAGCAAGGTGTGCCCGCGCGACGCCGCGAACTCGGTCAGCCGGTCGACGGCTGAGAGCTTGTCCTCGCCGACGACGTTCTCGCTGAGCTCGTCGTCGCTACCACTGAGGCGCGCCCCCGCCGGCGCGGTCTCACCGCGGCGGTACTTGCCGGTGAGGACGCCGGATGCGAGTGGGAAGTACGGCATGAAGCTCATCCCCAGGCGCGCGCAGGCCTCCAGCACGCCTTCCTCCGGCTCGCGGTGCAGGAGGCTGTACTGGTTCTGAACCGTCGCGAACCCGCGGAGGCCGTTGTTCCTTGCGCCCTCCGCCGCTTCGTCGAGCTGCGCGGCCGAGAAGTTCGAACACCCGATCTGGCGAACCTTCCCCTCGTCGATGAGACGGTTCAAAGCGCCGAGCGTGTCGACCACCGGCGTTTCCGGGTCGGGCCTGTGGATGAGGTAGAGATCGATCCGGTCTGTGCCGAGGCGGCGGAGGCTGTTCTCGCACGCGCGCCGGATCCACTCGGGGCTTCCGCCTTTGAGACCGTCGGGTGGAGGAAGCATCCCGAACTTCGTGGCGATCACCGCCTCGTCGCGCCGCGCGCCGAGCGCGGCTCCGAGGAACGTCTCGGAATTCCCGTCGCCGTAGAGGTCGGCCGTGTCGAACAGCGTGACACCGGTGTCGAGCGCGGCGTGAACGACCGACGCCGATCGTTCGGCGTCGATGCGGCGTCCGAAGTTGTTGCAACCGAGCCCGGCGAGCGACACCTTCAGTTCTCCGATCGTCCGCGTCTCGGTCACCGCATCACGCTCCCCTTGTCGCGCGGGTCGCCGTTAACAACGGCGCCAGGTTGACGACGTATTCCGCGAGGCGTGAGGCCGCCTCGGTCGCCGCCTCCTCGCCGCGCATGTCGCCGCCCGCCCAGGTCTCCGCGACGCTGCGCCATCCGCGGCCGTGCGAACTGAACTTCACATCGTCGCCCAGCGCCGTCCGGATCGCGTCGGCCTTGCGCTCCAGCGCGTCCGCGGCACGTTCGTTCGTTTCGGCGTCGGCCTCGAAGTGCAGGCCGATCTCGAGCCGGCCATTCCGCAGGAACTGGACCTCGAAGTGGATCTTCTTCTCACTGCCGTACCAGACCTTGAAGTAGCTCCCCCACTTCTCCGACGAGAAGTCCCGAAGCCGAGGCGGCAGGTGCGACGGCAGCTCGTCCGCGACTTGAGAGAGGAACGATCCCTTGCCGCGCCGCGGTTGCGCGCGCGGACGACGCCCGGCGCTCACCGGTCGGGCGGTTCCTCTTCGCCCGCCGGCACGCCGGGCAGGGCGAGGATCGCTTGCGTCACGATCATCATCGCGACCGGCCGCCGTTCGTCGTCGTCGGTCGTGATGCGGACCTCGAGGACCATCGTGCGCCGCCCCTGGTGCACCGTCCACGCCTCCGCGCGCAGACGGCCTTGCGTCACGCCCGTGATGAAGTTCGCTTTGAACTCGATCGTTGTGAACGCTTCGCCTTCACCCAGCGCGGAGAACGTGGCCCACGCGGCCGTCGTGTCGCCGAACCCTGCGAGCGCACCGCCGTGCGCGTAGCCGCCGGGATGACGAACGCTCGGACCGACATCCAGCGTCGCGACCGCGCGTCCGGGCGAGGCCTCTGCGATGTGGACGCCGAGCATCCCCGGGAAAGTGCCGCGGAAGATGATCTCTTGCTTGGCGAGCGCCTCGGCGACGTCCTGCGGGTGCGGCCCTTCGATGCCCGCGTCCTTGCCGGTCACGACGCGGGCTACGCGCCCATACGCGCGTCGACGACGACCTCGACCAGAGCCGGACCGCCGGACGCAAGCGCCTTGCGTACCGCCGGCCCGATGTCGTCGACGGCGTCGACTCGTTCGGCTGGAACATCGAACGCGCGGGCCAGAGCCGGGAAGTCGACGGGCGGGTCGACGATGTCCATCGCCGGCCAGACGTCGTGCTTCGCGGCCTTCCCCTGCATCGCGGCCATGCCTTGCTTAAGGATCATGTACGACGAGTTGTTGAGGATCACCGATACCACCGGCACATGGTGATGCGTCATCGTCCAGAGCGCTTGCGGTGTGTAGAGCGTCGTCCCGTCGCCGACGATCGCGACGACCGGCCGATCGGGTTTCGCCAGCTTGACCCCGATGGCCGCAGGCAGCCCGAAGCCGAGACCCCCGCCGCGGGTGAAGAAGTACGTCCCCGGTTCGCTCAGCCTCACGTTCGATCGCACGCCGAGGGTGGACGTGATCGACTCGTCGACCACGACCGTCCCCGGCTCGAGCGCCGCGGCGATCTCGGCGGCCGCGACGATCGGCGGGACCGGCGTGTCACCTCTCTTCTGCTCGAGCGCCGCGATGAGCCCTGCCTGCGCCGCACCCTTTTGCTGTCCCGCCTCGGCGATGCGCGTCGACGCGCGCGTCGCCTGCTCCTTGGTTCGCTCCCGCTCAAGCTCGTCGCCCAAGGCGCGAAGCGAGGCCTTCGGATCGCCGATCATGCCGAGCGCAACCGGGTAGATCCGCGCAACCTCCCGGGGATCGGCGTCCAGCTGGACGAGAGACACGTTGGGAGGAACCGCCATCACGCTCGACGGGTAGAACGGCGAGAAAGCCGAGGCTGCGGCGACGAACGCGACGTCCGCCTGCTCGAGCGTCGCGCGAACGCCGGGGTTGGAGGGCACCATCATCCCCGCGTACAGCGAGTGATCGAACGGGAAGTTCAGCCGCCCGTGGATCGGCTCGCCGGCGACGCGCGCGCCGATGAGCTCCGCGACGCGCACAAGCTCGCGCACCGCCCCGGCGCGCGCGATGCCGTCGCCCGCGATGATCAGCGGCTTGTCCGCCGCGAGGAGCATCCGCGCCGCCTCGGCGATCGCGTCCGCCGAGGCGGTCGCGTGCGGGTCGATCTTGGACGTGCCGGGGATCTCGAAGTCGGCGTCCTGATCGAACACATCCCACGGGATCGACACGAACGTCGGCCCCGTCGGCGCCGAGCCGGCCTCCTTAAACGCGCGGCGCATCGCGATGCCGATCTCGTCGGGGCGCCGGCACTCGTACGTGTACTTGCAGAACTGCTCGACCATGCCGATCAAATCGCCGGCGAGCATCGGATCCTGTACGAGTTGCCGCGTGTCCTGCTGCCCGGCGGTGACGACGATCGGCGACCGCGACCAGTAGGCGTTGAAGATCCCGCAGATGCCGTTCGCCAGGCCCGGCGTCACGTGAAGGTTGATCAGCGAGGGGCGCCCCGTCGCCTGCGCGTAGCCGTCGGCGGCGCCGACCGCGACGCCCTCCTGCAGACACATGATCAGTTCGAGCCCGTGCGGGTCCTCGGCGAACTCGTCGAAGATCGGAAGCTCCGTCGTGCCGGGGTTCGTGAAGAGGAAGCGCGCGCCCTCGGAACGGGCAACCTCGAAGAACGCTTCGCGGCCGGTTGTCATGCTGCGAAGGCTATGGGCGTCCGCGAAAGCGGGTCAAACGCGCCATGACGAGGGCGTTCGCGTTCCGGGCATGTACCGATGGACATGTCCCCGCCCAAAGGCGCCGGCACATGCTCCAGATACCTCCGCCGGAGGAGACCTGTGGACGCCCAGGAGCTCATCTTCGAGAACCACTACCGGGCGCCGTCGCTACGGCGCGTCCTCCGCCTTCCAGATGCCACGACGATCGCTGCGGCGGCCGGCTTCATCGCCGCGCTGATCCACGCCGTCGTCACGCGAGAGCACCTGGCCCACTGGTGGGGGTACGGGGCCTTCTTCGCTGGCCTCGCCGCCGCGCAAGCAGTCGCCGCGGTTCTTATCGCGCAGAGCCCCGGCCGGCGGCTGGTCATCGCTGTAGTGGCGGGCAACATCGGAATGCTCGTCCTGTACGTGTTGAGCCGAGCACTTGGGACAACGTTCGTCGGCCCGCACGCCGGCCATCCCGAGTCGGTCACCTTCATCGACCTCGGCGCCGCTGCGGCGGAGCTCGCTCAGATCCTCGTCCTTGCACCAACGCTTCTCGGCCACGGACCGCCCGCGCGTCTCGCGCATGCGCCGCGCTGGATCGTCGCCGCTCTGATCGCGGTCGCCGCGGCCGGGTTCGTCGCCCCCGTCGGGCCGGTCCACACGGCATCTCAGATCGACCTTCTTCTCGCCGTCTCAGAAGAGCCGCCCGTCGACTTTCACGAGCAACACCTCGAGGAGCTCGTCCCCCCGCCACCTCCGACCGACGAGCAAGAGGCGGTCGTCGAGCAGCCGGCCGAGTCCTGCACGCCGCGTCTCGCGGACGCCATCGCCGTCCCTCCGAGAGGTGCGAACGGCGAGGCGCACGCCATCGTGTACGCGGATAAGGGCGACCTCTATCTCGCCGCGCCGCCCGACGCCAAACCCCAGCAGCTCACCAAAGATGGCTGGGAATGTATCGAAGGCGCGCCCGTCTTCAAGGACGACGAGACGATCTCGTTCTACGCGGACACGCGGATCTACGACGTCAACCTGCGAAGCGGGAAGCTCCGCACCCTTGTAGAAGACAAGGGAGGGATCTCGGCGTTCGCCTGGAACGCCGCCGGCACGTCGGTCGCCTACCTCTCCTGGGGCAACGACCACAACGGTCCCCGCCTGTCGCATTTCACGCCCGCCACGGGCGAGACGCGCACCCTGCGGACGTTCACCGAAGGAGGCGGCCGCTGCGGGAGCATGGACGACGAAACCTCCGTCCGCTGGGCACCCGACGGACGCGCGGTCCTCGTGGTCGCCACGGTGTTCGACTTCTCCCAGGAGACTCTGTTCGCCGTGAACATAAACGGCAAAGACATCATCGCGCCGCGCATGGGAACGCACGCCCTCTGGGGACCCGGGAACAGCGTGATCTATCGCGAATTCTCCGATGCGCGCCGCTGGTTCTCGCTCGATCTGGACACTGGTCACAGCACGCGACTTGCGATGGAATCGGCGACGCACCACGCTGCCATGTCGCCGGACGGCCGGCGCATCGCTTACTCGAACGAAGCGGAGAAGCCGGCGCTGTTCGTGTACGACATCGTCACCAAGTCGGAGCGCGTCCTGACGACCGGCTACGCCGCCCCTCTCTGGGTCTCTTCGGATGAGATCGCGGCCACCAAGACGAAAGCGTGTACCGACGAAGAGTGCGGCGGCCACGGCGAATGGATCGGCGCGGACGCGACGGCGGTGTTCGACCTCAGAGGGACACGCGTTGAAACGCTGATGGTGACGTCGACCATGGCGGCCGCCGTGCTCATCGATCCCGCGGACTCGTCGGAACCCTCGCCGACAACGTCCTCTCCACCCGCGAACTCACCGACACCGTCCGTCGAGCCGACGCCATCAGTTTCGCCGACACCAGACGCGTCGTCGACGTCTTCACCCGAGCCGAGTCCGTCCCCGACTGCAACGGCGCTGGGCTAGAACGAGCGTCCGGTCCGCAGAACCTCCCACAGAAGCACGCCGACACGTTGCGCCTGCGGCGGTACGAGAATCGCCGGGACGTCGCGCGGCGTGTGGTACTGGCGAAAGTCGTCAGGGCCCAGCCGCACCGCTCTGGTCCCGGCGCGAACGAACGACACGTGGTCGCTCGACTCGTTCTCGCAGGCGATCGTCGGGACTCCGATGCGCCTGGCCGCGTCGAGGAACGCGCGCGCGACCGGCGCCGAGGCCTTCGAGGCGGTGCACACCGGAACGCGGGTCCCCGTTCCCGCTCGGTCGATGACGATCGCCCCAACGATGGCGGCGTGCTCCCTCGCGCTCAGCGCGGCCACGTACGCCTTCGAGCCGTGGAGGCCGCCGTTCGGCACGCGGGCCTCCTCGCCTCCGAACGCCACGAAGACGACCGGCGTCGGGGGCGGCGTGATGGACGCGAGCCGTGCGAGCTCGATCACGATCCCGACCCCCGTCGCGTTGTCGACGGCGCCTGGCGCTTGCGGGACGGTGTCGAGGTGGGCACCGACGATCAGATGCGATTGCATCGGATCGAATCCCGGAGGTTCGGCGACGACGTTGAACGTCTCGCCGTCCGGCACGGCGACGAGGTTCGACAGCCCCGCGGGCACGCGGAAGGTCGGCTTCGAGACCCGATAGCCGAACGCGCGGAAGAGCCGCGCGACGTACGCGCCCGCGCGACGGAACGCAGCCGACGTCGTTTCCCGAGGACCGACCTCGCCTGCGAGGACACGCACGACCTCGACGACGTTCTGGACGACGAACGGTGACGGCGATCGCGAGGACGTCGGCGTGGGATCGACGCTGCGCGACGACGGCTCGGGCGCGGCGCCGGAGCACGACGCCGCGAGAGCCAAGACGAGGAGCGCGGCCTTCCTCCTGTCCAGCATCGCATCATCGTCCGTTCGTCCGGTCCGTTGTGCAACGGCCAAGCGGACGGACGGCCCGAGAGGAAAAGACTTGACATTCAGAGTGCTTTGGAATACAAAGTACTCTGAGGATGGGAGAAAGGGGCGGTGCCATGACCAGTGAGGCCCCCGATGCCGCGGGCGCATTCGAAGCGCTGAGTCACGCCGAGCGGCTCCGCCGCACGACCCGGCGCGCCGCTCGTTCCATCTGGTTCCCTCTCGTTCTGTTCGGTGCGGCCACATGGGGAAGCGCCGTCGTCTGCACGAACGATCCCTACTTCGGACGAAGCACGAATGCTCTCAACCTGTACTGGCTCGTGGCGGGTCCGGCCGCCTACCTCGGCAGCCTTTGGTTCTATCGGCGTCGCGAGCGCGCCGTCGGGGTCGGCGAACACCCCCTGCCCTTCGTCGCCGCCGGTTTGGTCCTTCTTCTGTTCACCGTCAGCTTCGTTTCCATCAAGCAGGACGGCCAAGGGGGCGCGACGCTCACCGGTTTCTTCCGGCCGGGCGGCTACCTGGACACCTTGCCGGCATTCGCGATCGCCGCTGTCGTTGCGATCGTCGCCTATCGCTTCCGGAAACACGGGATCGCGATCCTCGCCGCCTCGGTCGCTCTCTGCTCCCTCCTGTTCGCGGCCGACTGGATGCAGCTCGTTCTCTCGTACTCGTACGCGATGATGTACAACACCTTCCCCGTCATCATCGCCGCGATCGCACTTTTGATCCTCGCAGCGATCGAGAAGAGCCCGACCCTCGCCGTCATCGCCGTCCTCCTCGGAACGGCCGCCGGGCTCTCGGGGATCTACTGGATCGCGAATCGCTTCCACGGGGTGCCGAACTGCGGCGGCGAGCTGGGCGGCATGGGCGCCTTCGTGACGGCCGCGGGGGCAATCGCGTTCCTCGTCGAGCGGCGGCGCGCGCGGTGAGCCACCCCGCAAACGGCCTCGACGAGGTCGTCCATCAGCGCGTGCGATTGGGCATCCTCGCCGTCCTCGCCGAGGCCAAGCACGCCGACTTCCGGTACCTGAAGGAAACATTGCAGCTGACCGACGGGAACCTCTCGTCGCACCTACAGGTTCTGGAGGACGCCGGCTGCGCGATGGTCGACAAAAGCTTCGAGGGACGCAAGCCGCGAACGAAGGTGCGCATCACGAAACGCGGACGTCTGGCGTTCGAAGACGAGATCGCGCGTTTGCGCGACATCGTCGTGCGGTTCGAAAAGTCCGGTCGCTCCGGCTGATACGGAACCCCTTTCGGGCGCTCCGTTCCTTCCCTACCATGGAGTCCTCCCATGGCGAGGCGCGTGCTTGCGCTGGTCGCGGCGGGCGCGCTGGCGCTCGCTGCCGCACCCGCGCGCTCGTACGTGCCGGACAAGACCCCGAAGCGACACCTCGAGGCACAGATCCGCCGCACGATCGCCTTGCCGCCCGCGCGCCCGGCGACGCCCGGGATCCTCGTGCTGCGCGGCGGCCGGCCGGCGATCGCGATGAATGCCGACGCGAGTTTCCGTCCTGCGTCGTTGCTCAAGCTCGCAACCACGACCGCCGCGGTGCTGCGGTTCGGATGGGACCACCGGTTCGCGACGCGCTTGATGGGTGGCCGCCTCACCGGAGGGACGACGGGAACCGTGTGGCTCGTCGGCGGCGGTGACCCCACGTTCGCCTCGGCGGCCTATCGGAAGGAACACTTCATCCCGAAGCCCGACGACCCGATCCCGGTGCCTGTGTTCCCGAGCGGCTCGCCCACCGTCGAAGGCTTCGCCGCGGCGATCCAGCGCGCCGGCATCCGGCGGATCGCCGGTGATCTGCGGGTCGACGACACGCTGTTCGACGCGCGCCGGACGCAGCCGGGATGGATCCCCGACTATCAGCGCAACGATCCCGACATCGGAAACATCTCCGCTCTCTCCGTCAACGAGGGATACGCCGACGTGAAGGGCGACCACGTCCATCCCGACCCGGCGATGTCCGCCGGGACGCTGTTGAAGGCCGCGCTCGCGGCGCGCGGCGTCGTGGTGACGGGCGCGGTGCGGCACGGGCGCGCGCCCCGCGGGCGGATCGAGCTGGCACGCGTGATCTCCCCCCCGCTGTCCGAGATCGTGCAGTACACCAACCGCTACAGCGCGAACTACCCGGCCGAGATGCTCCTCAAAGGCTTGGGCGCGCGCTTCGGCGGCGGTGGAACGACGGTGCGGGGCGCGGCCGTCGTTCGCGCGGCGCTGGAGAAGATCGACATCCCGCTGGCCGGATTATCGATGTACGACGGCTCGGGGCTGTCCCTGCTGAACCGCGCGCGTCCGAGGATGCTCGGGGCGATCCTCGAGTGGATCATCACCGCCGAGGGGACGGAAGGGAACGTGATGCGCGCGAGCCTCCCCGTCGCCGGCGGGCCAGGAACGCTCTTCAAGCGGATGACGAAACCGCCGACGCTCAACAACCTGCGGGGCAAGACGGGCTTCATCCGCCATGTTCGCGGTATGGCCGGGTGGGTGACACCGGCCGACGGCGTCCCGCTGGTGTACGTCGCCCTCTTCAACGACGTCCCGAAACCGCTCGCGTTGACGACGCCTCTCGACCTGATCGGCCTCGCGCTGGCGTTGTTCGGCAGCCTCTGATGAACGGGCCCGAGATCCGTCCGCTCGCGCGCGAAGAGATCGCGCCGCACATCCCGCTCCTCCTCTCCGAGGGCTTCACGCCGGAGATCGATCAAGGGATGTGGCTCGGCGGGTTCGTCGACGGAGCGCTCGCGGGGTTCGTGCGCGTCTTCGACGAAGACGGCGCGCTGATGCTGGAGGACGTCTACGTCTTTCCCACGTACCGCCGGCACGGGCTCGCGCGGACCTTGATCGAAACATCGCGGCGCGACCTCGACCACCTGTGGCTGATCTGCGACGACCCGATGACCGGGTACTACGAGGGCCTCGGTTTCAGCCTTCGGCCGAAGGAAGAATTCCCACTCTCGCTCGCGGCGCTCTACCGCGACAAACGGGAATGGCCCGAAGCGCCCGACCACAACCACAACGCGATGCGCTGGTCAGGGGCCTGACGCGTAAGGGCAGGACTTCCCGACCGTAGGGTCGAAAGAGCAAGTGACTCGGCTTGCTCGGGTTGCGCGTTGTCCTTCTAGGGGGTCTGCCACGATGAACAAGACACGTCGCAAGGCGATCGCTCTCGCCGCCTCGATGATCGGCGCCGTCGCACTGACGGTCGGAAGTGCGGTCGCTGCGCCGGGACCCGCTGAGGTCGGCGCGTGGTCGACCCCGTTCGAGGAAGGCGGATCGAAGGCGCCGCGCTGCTGGACGGCCGCCGGCCGGATCGTCTGCAAGCCCACCGCCGTCGGCGCCGCGATGCTCCGCGACGGCCGCGTCCTCTACATGAACGGAATCGAGTCGGGCGAGAACGTGCAGTACGGAGCCGTTCCCGAGGCGGCGCCCGAAACGCGTGACAGCCTCTCGCGCATCCTCGACATCCGCGGTGGCACCGCCAGGTTCGCGAAGCCATCACCGGAAACGGGCGTCGCCTCCAACCCGAACATCAACGGAGAGACGGATCCCTTCGGCGTCCTCGGCGTCCCCGGCCGACCGGGCGACGGTCTCGCCGGCACGATGTGGGGCATGGCCGGCGGCCCGCCGCAGAACCCAACTTCACCGCCGGACGACGTGCAAAAGAACGACGGCGACCTCTTCTGCACCGACATGGCGCAGCTGGCCGATGGACGCATCCTCATCGCCGGAGGCACCGATTGGTACGACGAGCCGGCCGCGATCGATCGCGAGAACGGCGGTCCGATGGGGGTCGGCGTTTCCGAGCTCGAGGGCCTTCGCAGCGCGCAGATCTTCGATCCGGCCACCGGCAAGTACATCGGCGTGAAGCCGATGAAATTCGGACGCTGGTATCCCGGACTCGTGACGCTGCCCGACGGGAAGGTCTTCGTCGCGGGCGGCGTCACCAAGCTCATCAAGTCCACCCAGGGCAGCCAGGTCCGTGGGACGGAGACGTTCAATCCGGCGACGGGGAGCTGGATCGACAACGGGCCCGCCGCCGAGATCTCGCTGCCGCTGTTCCCGCGCCTCCACCTCATGCCGAACGGCAAGATCTTCTATGCAGGCGTCGGCCAGGTCTTCGGCCCGATGGGACAGGCCGTGGACGAGCTTCTCTGGATCTTCCAACAGTTCTACAACCCGGCGTCGAAGACGTGGGAGATGGGCGATCCCGCACCCTTCGGTGTGGTGGGCGGAGCGTCCCAAGTGATGCTCGCCATGGACCCGCCGTACGACAAGGCCACGCTGCTGATCCCCGGCGGCACGCTCGGACCGACGCCCGGATCCGTGCTCGCGACGAATCTCTCGTGGCTCGTGACGGTGGACAAGAACGGCAACGTCACCAACGAGCAGACGGGTAACCTCAACAACGCGCGTTGGTATTCGTCGGCCGTGACGCTGCCGACCGGCGAGGTCTTCGTGACCTCCGGCGCGTCCCACGACGAGGTCGTCGCGCCGGGAACCGAGAGGCCCATCCGCCAGCCAGAGTTGTACAACCCGACGACCAAGACCTGGACCGCGATGGCGGAGTCCGCGCGCGACCGCACGTACCACAACTCCGCGCTGCTGCTGCCGGATGGCCGCGTCCTCGTCGGCGGGCACTCGCCGATCTGGGCCGGATACGGCGCGTCGCACGACCTGATGCCCGGCGTCACGGCGAACAACGACAAAGACTCCTCGTTCGAGGTGTTCAGCCCGCCGTACCTCTTCCGGGGCGCTCGCCCGCGCCTGACCGCCGTGCAGAAGGGCATCAAGTGGGGCTCGACGTTCCCGATCACGGTCGACAACGCGAGGGCGATCTCGCAGGTCGTCCTGTCGCGCCTCCCTTCCCCGCAGCACATCACCGACTCCGACGCGCGGACGCTGCGATTGAGCTTCACGAAGAGCGGCTCGACGTTGAGAGCGAAGGCGCCGCCGAACGGTATCGCGGCCCCGCCCGGCTACTACTACCTCTTCGTGATCAAGGGCACGGGCGCGTCGGCGGTTCCGTCGGTCGCGCGCATCGTGAAGGTGGGGTCGACGAACAGCATGGCCGCCACGACATCCGTCTACAAGACCAACGCATACAACCCTGGGGTGGCGAAAGGTTCGGCCACGCAGCCGACCGACTCGAGCTACGTCAACCAGCCGCCCCCGCTGCCGATGGGTGTCGGCGTCGTCGGCGTGGGATTCATCGGGGCCGGAGCGGCGACGATCCCTGCGCGCCGTCGGCGCGAGGAGGACGCCGCCTAGCGCCAGAGCTTCAAGCCCGTCGCGCCGTCCAGCTCTCGCTCGGGCGGCGCGTGGCCTTCCAGGGCCGTGATCGCGGCCTCGGCCGCGAACACGGTGCAGCCCGGCATCAGGTGGCCTCCGACGCAGCGCCCGTCGTCGCCCGACGCCACGACGTGCAGGTGCACGAACGGTTCGTCCTCGAGCATCGAGATGTTGCCGACGGCGGAGGCGATCTCCCACGCGCCGTCAAACGTGTGCGACTCGTACTCTTGCCGATCTTGGTGGTAGTAGCCGAGCACGAGGCTTGACACGGCGCCGATCACCTGGATCGTTCCCGACTTCGCGCCGGCATCGGCGCACGCGGTGGTGAGTTCGTAAAGCAGATCCTCACGGTGCGTTAGACGCACGAGCGTCGTCTTCCCACGCGTGAAGTGGTGGGCGTTCATGTCTGTCCCTTCCCTGGACGCGAGTACTCGTCCGGTAGGCTACCCACATGCTGGAACGTCGCATCGTCTTCCGGCCTGATGAGCTGGCGCTGGGGGGACGGGCGGTCGTTCCCGACGATCCCCTCGTGCTCGTCGTGCTCTGCCACGGCATCCCCGGATCGAAGCGCCGCGACCGCGACGACCCTGGCTACGAAGGATTCGCGCGGACTCTCGCGGAGCGCGGGTTCGCCGCGTTCTGGTTCGACTTCCGCGGCGTGCGCGGCATGCCCGGCGAGTTCTCGATCGGCGGCTGGATGCGCGATCTCGACGCGGCGCTGGCGGCGATCGACTCCGACGCCGAGATCGGCGGCATCCCGCGGGTGGTCGTCGGGTCGTCGGCCGGCGGTGCGATCGCGATCGGCGTTGCGGCGCGTCGCGAAGACGTCGTCGCCGTCGCGACGCTCGCCGCACCGGCGTCGTTCACGTTCGGCGGGCTCGTCGACGACCCGATGCGACTCGTTCAGACGTTCCGCAACACGGGGATCGTTCACGATCCGGCGTTCCCGCCGGACCTCGCCGCCTGGTGGAACGAGTTCACCGCGAACGCGCCGGAGGAGCTGATCGGCAAGCTCGCGCCGCGGCCCGTTCTCGTGATGCACGGCGACTCCGACGATGTCGTCGCCTACCCGCACGCGGAGCGCCTCTTCCTCGCCGCCGGCGAACCGAAAGAGCTGGTGCGGATCCCGCACGGCGGCCACCAGCTCAGGCGCGACGCGCGTGCCGTCGACGCGCTCACGGACTGGCTCGCGCACCTTCCGAAGGCGTAGCGCACCATCTTCGTCCGTTATTTCCCCCTTCGCCGTTTAAGCCGCTCCCATTGGTGACCGATAGAACGCAGAGAGGGGCCGGCAAGCCTGGGGGCGCGGCGGCCGTGGTTTGCAGGGGAGAGACATGGACGACGTACGGACGCCGTGTGCCCACCGGGGTAGCGCCGAGATTCTCGAGAGCCTCGTCGAAACGCCGCAGGGCGCCGTCACCATCTGCATCTGTCGCAGCTGCCGTCGCTTCTGGTTGGAGCGCAACGGCTGGCTGCTTTCGCGACGCGAGACCGTCGCGATCCTCCGCACCTTCCCGTTACACGACGTTGGGATCGAACGACTCGCACGATGACACACCGCCGTTTGCCGGAGGCGGCCGTTTGGTAAACTCTCCGGCAGTAAGGGGTTCACGGTTCAGCGCAAGACGTCGGGCCGCGGCTTCCGCGGCCCTTTCGCTTACCGGGCCGGACCCACCGCAACGAGACCGCTTCGCGCGGCACCGGAAGGAGGGAAACGTTTTGCGCGGGACCGTCAAGTGGTTCAGCGACGAGAAGGGCTACGGCTTCATCTCTCGCGAAGGAGGAGAGGACGTCTTCGTCCACTTCTCCGGCATCTCGGGAGAAGGCTTCAAGTCCCTCGCCGAGGGCCAGCAGGTCGAGTTCGAGGTGACCCAGGGCAAGAAGGGCCCTCAGGCGACCAATGTGAAGGCTGTTCAAGGCTGAACCAGGGACCCGATCCCAGAACGTAACGAAGAGGCCGGGAACCCGGCCTCTTCGCTTTGTCCCATCTCCGCGCCCGCGGTCGGCATTGCATCGCCCCGCAGGTGAAGTTCGGACGCCGCCTCCGTCGTCAGAGACAGCGCCCGGACTATCAAGGACATCCGGCGTCGGACGTCCTCGGAGTGCATGGTGCCGGAGCGCGACGTGCTTCGGAATAGCCCGGCGGCACCATTTCCTATGGCCCGGTTCGGACCGCGTAGGCCGTGGCCGCCTCGACGAAAACCCGCAAAAGCCGCTCCGACGGCGCGTCGTTCATCGTCTCGGGATGCCAGCCGACGCCGATCGTGAAGCCGGGCCCTTCGACGGCCTCGACGACGCCGTCGGCGGTGCGGCCGGTGGTCGTGAGAAGCGCTGGCGTGTCCTTCGGCGCTTGGTGGTGGCTCGAGTTCGTCGTGATCGTCGTCGCCCCGACGATGCGGGCGAGGGCGCTCGCCGGGTCGAGCCGTACCTGGTGCGTCATGTCCTCATGGCCGTCGATGTGCTGGGCCAGTTTCCCGCCGAGCGCGACGCTCAGCACCTGCAGGCCGAGACAGATGCCGACCGTCGGGACGCTCCGCGCCACGGCCTCGCGCGCGAGCGCGATCTCGAACTCTTCGCGTTCCGGGTCGGGGTCGCGGATCTCGGCGCGCGGCTCTTCGCCGTAGCGACGCGGATCGATGTCTCCCCCGCCGGGCAGCACGAGGCCGTGCACGCGGTCGAGAGTCGCGAGGCCTTCCTCGGGCCTCAGGAGAACCGGAACGCACCCGGCCGCGTGAAGCGCGGCACGCAGCCGCTGCTGTTTGGTCTGGCGTTCCGCGGTCAACGCGCCGCCGCTGACGCCGACGATCGGTCGAGGCATGACGCGGAGGACCCTACAAGGTGCGCGCCGCTGTGGTTCGCGTTGCCGACAGGCTAGGCCGACCGGCGCGATGAGAAGCGTCCGCGCAGCTTCGGCACGAGTAACACGCCGCCCGCGAGCAGCCCGGCCCCACCCGCTGCAATGAGGATCAAGATCCATCGCCCGACCACTTCAGGCGTGCACTCGTCAGCGCTCCCCGGTGGCGCCGTCTGGTAATCGAGCTTGAAAGCGCGGCCGCAGGCGACGTCTTGCGACTCGACGAAGCCGACGTCCTTTTGAATGCCCTCCACGCTCTTGTAGCTCAGCGGCGTGAGTCCCAGAACAAACGCGGCGATCAAACCGCACGTCAGGATCAGCACCGCGAAGCGGCGGGTCGTCATGATCGAACCTCCGGGCTCTCGATGGCCGACCTCTGATCTTGCCCCGCTCTGCGCCACGGAGGAATGACCGTTCGGGCACGGGCGCCTCGGTACGTGCTGGGCAGATAGATTTCTGGCGTGACCGGACGGCTCTACCTCGGTACCAGCGGGTTCGCATACCCCGAGTGGAAGGGCGACTTCTACCCGCCCGACACCAAGGCCGACGCGATGCTCGCGTTCTATTCGCGACGGTTCTCGAGCGTCGAGATCAACTACACCTTCCAGAACACACCCTCCGAGAAGACGCTGGGGAAGTGGATCGCCGAGACGCCCGAGGATTTCGTCTTCTCGCTGAAGGCGCACCGTGCGATCACGCACATGTTCCGATTGTCGCCCGGAGCGGCCAAGCCGTTGGGGGAATTCCTCACGTCGTGCGGGCCTCTCGGTCGACGGCTCGGGGTGATCTTCTTCCAGCTCCCGCCGAACATGAAGGCCGACCTGCCGCGCCTCGAGGCGTTCCTAGCGTCGCTGCCCCCGGACCGCCGTTACGCGTTCGAGTTCCGGCATGGAACCTGGAACGACGACGCGGTGTATGAGCTATTGCGAGCGCGAGGAGTCGCGTGGTGCATGGCCGAGACGGACGAGATGCCCTGTCCGTTCGTGCGGAGCGCGGAGGACTTCGTGTACCTCCGACTCCGGAAAACCGTCTACGAGGACGAGGAGCTGGCGGCGTGGACGAAACAGATCGGCGAGACCCTTGCGGACGGAGTCGACGTCTATTGCTACTTCAAGCACAAGGACGAGAGCCGCGGCGTCCACTTCGCGCGAGCGCTGGGCGCGATGCTCGGCGCGGGATCTTCCGAGGAGCCCTCATCGCAGCAATCGTTGCCGGGCTTCTGATCCTCTCGTCCGCGCCCGCGTTCGCGAAGGGCGAACTCGTGCAGATAGGGATCGCGGGAGGAGGTCTCCGGCACGAGATCCGCATCCCGGCGAGCAACACCGATCTTGCCGGGTTGCACGGCTCGGAGGCCCCGCCCGAGGAGCTCTCCGTTGCTCCGTACCTCGTCACCTTCTACGTCGATCTCGGGGGGAAGATCGTGGCAACGCCGCCGGCAAACTACTTCCCCGGGGCCCGGCCCCTGCTCCACTATCCGCTGTCGGGCCCAGAACGCGACTGGCAGGCGGTGGATCGGTCGCTGGCACGAATATTCGACGAAACGATCGCGGCAGCCCGGGCCGGTCGATTCCGTGGCGCTCACGCGGCCGAGGCGACGGTCTATTCGTGGCCTCTGCTGGCGTCTTGGGCCGTTCCCTTGGCTTTCTCGGTTGCCTTCGTCGCGCGGCGCGGCGCGATCAGGAACGCGCGACGGCTTGCTCGCGCAGCACCCGCTTGAGAACCTTCCCCACCTGAGACTTCGGAAGATCCGGAACGAAGGTGATCCGCTTCGGCGTCTTGTACTTCGCCAGCTTCACGCGGCAGAGCGCAAGGAGCTCGTCCTCGGCGACCTCGGCTCCGAGCTTCCTCACGACGAACGCTTCGACCTCTTCGCCGTAGGTTGCGTCGGGGACGCCGATAACGGCGACCTCGGCGACGCCGGGATGCTCGCTGAGGAGTTCCTCGATGTCGTGGGGGTAGATATTGAAGCCGCCGCGGATGATCATGTCTTTGACGCGGTCGATCACGAAGAGGTAGCCGTCCTCGTCGAGGTAGCCCACGTCGCCGGTGTGCAGCCAGCCGCCGCGGAGCACCTTCGCGGTTTCCTCGGGCATGCGATGGTAGCCGGCCATGATGTTCGGGCCGCGTGCGCAGATCTCGCCCGTCTCGCCCGGCGGTAGCGGGTGGTCTTCCTCGTTCATGATCGCGAGCTCGACGCCGGGGATCGCGAATCCGACCGAGCCCTCGTGACGAGGCACAGAGCGCCGGTCGGCCGTCAGGAACGGGGCGGCTTCGGTGAGTCCGTACCCGACCCGCACGTACGCGCCGGTCTTGGCTTCGAATTCGCGCACCAGATCCCCGGGGACGGGCGCGGCGCCGAATATCACCTGCTCGAGGGAGCTGAGGTCGTAGTCGGCCGTGGCCGGATGGTTGAGCAGAAACGCGGCCATCGTCGGCACGAGGCCGGTGCCGGCCACCTTGTACTCCTGCACGAGCTTGCAGAACAGCTCCGGATCGAACCACCGCATGAGGACGGCGCGGCCGCCGGTTTTCATCCCGGCGACCCAGGCGACCATCCCAGCGGCGTGCGCCATCGGCATGCATCCGAGGCCGAGCTTCGTGCGGTCCATCTCGGAGATCTCGTGGAGGGCCTCCGCCTGGTGGAGCAGGTTTCTGTGCGTCAGCACGACGCCCTTCGGCCGCCCCGTGGTGCCCGAGGTGTACATGAACATCGCCGCGTCGGACGGCTCCCGGTCGACGAGCGGCGCGTCGGAGGACGCGCCGTCGAGGAGTTCCTCATAGGAGAGCGTTCCCTCCGGCGCTTCCCCGACGACGATCACCCGCGGGTGCACCTCGACCGTCGCAGCGGCCTCGAGCGCCTTCGGGGCGAACTCCGGGCTGGTGATGATCGCCTGCGCGTCGGAGTCGCTCAGGATGTGCACGAGCTCTTCCGTCGCGAGCAGGAAGAGCACCGGCACGACGACGCCGCCGATCCGCAGGATCGCGCCGTAGCACTGACCGACCTCCGGGCAGTTCGGCAACATCACCACGACGCGATCGTCGGCGCCGATCCCGAGTCCGGTGAGCGCGCTCGCGAACCGCCGGGCGCGATCGAACAACTCGATGTTCGTGTAGGAGCGACCCTCGTAGATCGTCGACTCGTATTCGCCGTAAGCGGCGACGTTGTCGTCGGCGAGAGACGCGAGGTTCATCGGATAAAGGCCGGCCTAGCCGGTGGCCGCCTTCTTCTTCTTGGCCGTCGATTTCGCGGCGGCCTTCTTCTTCGCCCCGCCGCCGGACGCGGCCTTCGGCTTCGGCGTCCCCGACGCTTCGACCGACGCCTTCAACGCCTCCATCAGGTCGACGACGGTCGCGGTGCCGGTTTCCTCGACGACGGCGATCTCCTTACCCTGGATCTTCGCGTCGACGAGCTCCTCGAGCTTCTCGCGATACTCGTCGTGGAACTCGTCCGGGTCGAAATGGTCGGTCATGTTCTCGATCAGCGAGCGCGCCATCTTCAACTCCTGCGGGCGCACGTCCTCGTCGATCTCGAGCTCCTCGAATTCGGCGGGACGGATCTCGTCGGGCCAGTACATCGTCTCGAGCACGAACACGTTGCCCCGGAGGCGCAGCGTGGCGAGGTGCTCCTTGTCTCGGAAGGAGACCTTCGCGAGGGCGACGTAGCCCTCCTCGCCGAGCGCCTTGCGTAGCAGCGCGTAGGCCTTCGCGCCGGTCTGTTCCGGCACAAGGTAGTAGGGGTTCTTCCAGTAGATGGCGTCGATCTCGTCCTCGGGGACGAACTTGAGGATGTCGATCGCGCGGCTGGAGCGGATCCCGCGGTCGAGCTCGTCGTCGTCGAGCACGACGTAGTGATCCTTCTCGTACTCGTAGCCCTTGACGATCTCGTCGTAGGGAACCTCTTCGCCGTCGATCGAGCAGACGCGCTTGTACTTGATCCGTCCTTGATCCTTCTCGTGGAGCTGGTTGAACTTGAGGCTCTTCTCGTCGGTCGCCGTGTACACGCGGATCGGAATCGTCACGAGACCGAACGAGATGGCGCCCTTCCAGATGGTCTTCGCCATAACTGCACGCTCCGTTTCAGGTCAGAGTGGACGTTGATTCTCGCTCCGGCCGTGCAGAGCGAGCAACCAGGTGTCGTCCCATACGTTAGCCGAGCCGGGCGCGGCCCTCGCGGCCGAGCGTGAGCATGAACACGACGGCCGTTAGCAGGTACAGGACGCTCGCGGCGATGAGTCCCCCGCGGATGCCGATCGGCGCAACCGTGGGCAGCGCGGCGCCGATCACCCAGGCCAGCTGGAATAGGGTCTCGAAGCGCGCGAACGCGCGGCCGCGCGCGGCCTCGGGAGCTTCGCGTTGCACGAGCGCCTCGAAGCCCAGCCGCGTCGCGCTCGCGACGATGCCGACCGCACCGGCTAGGACGGCCGCGAGATCGAGCCCGAAGTTCGACTGAGCGATCAGTGACGCGCCGGCGCCGAGGAGAAGCGCCGAGGCGATTAGCCACTCCTCGTTCGTGCCGCGGCGTAGGCGTGGAACGACGACGGCGCCGACGAAGCTGCCGATCCCCGCGCAGCCGAGGACGAAGCCGAAGCCGGCGTCGCCGACGTTCGCGCGCTTCAGCCCGAACGCCAACAGGAACAGCAGGAAGCCGACGAGCGCTCGCGACGACGCGGCGGCGAGCGCCGCGCGACGGATCGGCTGCGAGGCAAAGGCCTCATGGGTCGAGGTCTCTTCCCCCGCCGCGCGTTCGGGCCTCGGGAGAGCGAGAGACAACACGGCCCCGATCGCGAAGACGACCATCGAGAAACGCATGACGGCCCCGGCGCTGATCTGCAGGATGAGGAGCCCCGGAAGCGCCGCGGCGGCGCCGCTGACGACCGCGATCTTCGCCAGCCGGGCATTGACGACGACGAGCGCGCGGCCTTCAGGCGCGAGGGACGGAACGATCGCCGCCCGCGCTACCCCGTAGGCCTTCGAAAGAACGAGGATCGCGAACGCGGCCGGGTAAATCGCCAAAGACCCGACGTGCGCCGCGACGAGAAGGCAGATCAGCGCGCGGCCGGCGCACGAGAGGAGGATCGTTAGCCGCCGCGCGCCGCGCCGGCGGTCGATGAACGGGCCGATCAGAGGTGAGAGGACGGCAAACGGCGCCATCGTGAGGAGCAGGTAAAGCGCGACTTTCGAGCGCGCCTGGCCGGCGGAGAGCGAAAAGAAAAGCGTGCCGGAGAGCGCGATGGCCACGAGCGCGTCGCCGGCGCTCGCGGCGGCGTGCACCCCGGCGAAACGCTCGAACGCGAGACGTGGGCTGCGTGGCAGGGATCGCTCCGGCCGCTCCGTTCTGCTCGTTCGAGCCGCCCCCTTTCAACGGGGGACGATAGCAGCCGGGTACGACGACGTTTCAGCGGTCGGGGAACCGCCAGGGCGGTCCCCCGACCGCAAAGCAGCTAGTGGGGCGCCGCTGCCTCGACGTTGCGGAGACGGCTCGACATCGTCCGCAGCATCCGCACGCCGACGCCGGGCGCGGTCGACCACAATGCGGAGAAGCCGCGCGGCTCGGCGACCAAAAGCGTCACGTCCGTGTCCGCGGTGATCGTCGCTGCGCGGGGCGCGTTCTCCAGCAGGGACATCTCGCCGAAGAAGTCGCCGGACGTAAGCGTCGCGAGCGTCTCCCCGCGCACCGACGCGGTCGCCCTTCCCTCGACGAGCACGTAGAACTCCGAGCCCGGAACGCCCTCGCGAACGAGAACAGAGCCGGCCGGCTGCCAGACTTCGTCGAACAGAGCCGCGGTCCTGGCCAGCTCGTCGCGGGTGCTGCTCGAGAACAAAGGGATGCGGCCCAAGATCTCGATCTTGTCCACCGCTCCCCGGCGTCGATCCCGGAAAGGCATCGTTCCTCCCCTCGGTCGGGCGCCCTCCTGGGCGCGCCACGCGCAGACGCAGCTGGGACGATGGTGCTTGCTGGCGGACGGCCGCTCAATGCGAAAGCTCACTCCGCCCGTGTGAAGCGGCTCACACCGAACCCCGAGGACCGCGGCGATTCCCGTCTCGGTAGGCTCTAGGCGTGCCCACCCGGCGGCCGAAGCTCTCGTTCCCGCGCGCGCTCGAAACCACGAAGCGCGGCCAGCACTGGTACGCCGAGCTCGACGGCCACGAGGTGCGGCTGTCGAACCTCGACAAGCCGTACTGGCCGGACGACGGCTACACGAAGGGGGACCTGCTGACGGCGTACTACAACCTCGCACCCCATCTTCTCCCCCACCTCCGCGAGCGGCCGCTCACGCTACTGCGCATGCCGGACGGGATCGACGGTCCGGAGTTCTACGAGAAGCAGGCGCCGTCGCACACGCCCGAGTGGATGCCGCGGGCCCACGTTGTCGGCTTGTCGAGCAAGCGCGCGATCGACTTCCTGATGGCCAACGACACGGCGTCTTTGTTGTTCGTGACGAACCTCGGGTGCATCGAGATGCATCCGTTGCACTCGCGGGCCGACCCGATCGAGCGGCCCGACTACGCGTTCTTCGATCTGGATCCGTTCCCGCCGATCACCTTCGAGAGCGTCCGGCGAACGGCGTCGCTCGTGAAGGTGGCGCTGGAAAGACTGGGGTTGAAGGGCTACCCGAAGACATCGGGAGCAACGGGCATGCAGGTGTACGTGCCGCTCGACGGGTCGCATTCGTACGCCGAGGCGCGCGCGTTCGTGGAGAAGGTCTGCCGGCTGATCCACAAGACGTGGCCCGAGGGCACCACTATGGAGTGGGAGATCGCCAAGCGTTCGGGGAAGGTTTTCCTGGACTACGCGATGGTCTCCGAGGGCCGGAACATCGGGTCGGTGTATTCGGTTCGCGCGAAGCCCGGCGCGCCGGTGTCGACGCCGCTGCGGTGGGAGGAGCTCGACGACGACGTCGAGCCGGGCGACTTCACGATCCGCACGATATGGAGCCGCCTCGACGCGGTGGGCGATCTTTTCAAGCCCGTGCTGGACGGCGGATCGAAGAAGGGCCAGAACCTCAACGCTGCGATGGACGCGCTCGGAATCGACCGCTCGAAGCTCGAAGCGGTCCCCAACCGCGGACCGGCGCCGGACCAGCCCCTCAAGGAGTACAAGCGGAAGCGCCGTTTCGAGGTCACCTCCGAGCCGGCGGGCGCACTGGGAGAGTCGGCGGCCGACCGCCCTTCCTACATGATCCACAAGCACCACGCGCGCCGATTGCACTACGACCTTCGCCTCTCGCGCGGCGGCGTCCTGGTCTCGTTCGCGATCCCGAAGGGATTGCCGGAGGAGCCGGGCGTGCGGCATCTCGCGGTCCACGTCGAAGACCATCCGCTCGAGTACGCGTCGTTCACGGGGACGATCCCGAAAGGCGAGTACGGCGCCGGCGAGGTGCGGATCTTCGACGAGGGCACCTACGAGCCGCTCGAGTGGACCGACAAGAAGATCACGATCCGGCTACACGGCGAGCGGCTGCAGGGCGAATACCACATCGTCAACACCGATCCCCAAGAGGGCAAGAACTGGCTGATCTTCCGCTCGACGCGCGCCGGCGCGCTGCCGTCGAAGCCGATGCCGCCCGTTCTGCAGCCGACCCTGGCCACGCCGGGCGGGAAGCCGTTCGACGACGCGAAGTGGATCTTCGAGGTGAAGTGGGACGGCGTCCGCACGTTCGCCTATCTCGGGAACGGGAAGACGCGGCTCGTGTCGCGCCGCGGTCGCGAGGTCAACGACCAGTACCCGGAGCTGCTCGAGATGCACGAGCTTCTGTCCGGTGACAACGCATTGATCGACGGCGAGATCGTCGTCCTCGAGCGCGACGGCCGCCCTTCGTTCGAACGTCTGCAGCAGCGCTTCACCGTCTCGAAGCCCTCGCAGGCCGTGCTGAAGGCGAACCCGGTGCTGTTCATCGCCTTCGACATCCTGTGGCTCGACGGCGAGTCGCTCGTCGACCGGCCGCTCGAGGAACGCCTCGAGACGTTGCACCGCATGCTCGTGCCGGGGCCGCGCGTGCAGAACTCGGTCACCATCGAGCGCGAAGGCAAGAAGCTCTTCGCCGAGGTGAAGAAGCGCGGGCTCGAGGGCGTGATCGCGAAACGCAAAGGCTCGACCTACAAGCCGGGCCGGCGCACGAAGGACTGGATCAAGATCAAGGCGGTCAACCGGCAGGACTGCGTGATCGTCGGCTGGTCGCCGGGCGAGGGCCGCCGCGGCGGCAACGTCGGCGCGCTGCTCGCAGGCGTCTACAAGGACGGGAAGCTCCTCTACGCGGGCCACATCGGAACCGGCTTCACCGAGAAGACGCTGAAGATGCTGACGGAGAAGCTCGCGCCCCTCGAGACCGACAAACCCCCGGTTCCCGTTCCGCCGAAGGAGGAAGTGGACGTGAGCCATGTCCACTGGGTGCAGCCCGAACTTGTCGCCGAGGTCGAGTACCTCGCGTTCACGTCGCAGTTCCGGATGCGGGCCGCGGTCTTCAAAGGCCTGCGCGAGGACAAGGCGCCCGAGGACTGCGTCTACGAAGGACCGTAGCGATGCGACCCACCATCGTTCTTGCCAAAGCGGCTTCGGCCGGAGGTATCGGATCGGGCGCCGCCCTGGGGCTTCTCGTCCTGACGGAGGCCGGGCTACCCATCCCCGTCCCGGGCGATCTGCTGATGATCTTCCTCGGAGAGCGAGCGTCCGCGGGCGCGCTTCCCTTGTGGGGGGCCGTCCTTGCGGCCGAAGCAGTCGCTTTCGTCGGCCTCGCCCTCCTGTTCATCCTCGTCCGCGGGCCTGCCGCGGTGACGCTACGACGCGTGGGACCTCGAGCGGGGTTGACGCCGGAGCGGCTCGCCCGGGTCCACGGTGCCGTCGAGCGGCGGGGGCCACGGGTGATCGCCGTCGGCAGAGCCACTCCGGGATTAAGAACCCTGACCGTTGTCGCCGGCGCGAGCTGTGGACTTTCTGCCCGGCGCGTTCTCGCCGCGCTCCTCATCGGGAGCACCGTGTTCGTCCAGGGGCATGTGCTGCTCGGCTTCGCCCTGGGGGCCGCAGCCCGGGACGTCTTCGACCGCGCTCGCGTCCCCGTCATCATCGTCATCGCGGCCGCTGTTCTCGCCGGGCTGGGTCTGTGGATCGTCCGGCGTGGGCGCCGAGGTGGCACTCAGTCCTGGAGCGAAGCGTCCTGCCCGGCCTGTCTGGTGGTCGGCATCTTCGGACACGACCCCGCGGAGCGGCGTGCCTGATTTGAATCGATGACCGGCGACCGTTGGGCGTGTTAGAACTCTTCGAGGCGGAACAGGCGGAAGGACTCGCCGTACTCGAAGCTGCCGACGCCGCGCTTCTTCGCTTCCTTCGCGATCTCTTTGTTCCGTTCGCGGATGAACTCGGCCACGGGGAACTCGCCGATCTGAGATGTGTGCGCTTCCAGCGCCTTGATCTTCACGTCGATCGTCTCCGTGATGTCGACGAAGATGTCCGGCTCCTGGAACGACATGACGAACAGCGCGTTCGGCTTGTGCGGCTCGAGCCTCTCTTTTTTCCACAGCTCGGGGAACATCAGGCCGCTCGACGCGTCGGGGTTGATCGAGCGCATCACGACCTCGCCGACGGCCATGTGGTCGGGGTGGTTGATGTACGACGGGGCCCACCACCGGTTGGTCGGGTCCTGGGAGATGATCGCGTCGGGACGCACCTGGCGGATCGCGCGAGCGACGGCCTTGCGCAGCTCGAGGTCCGGGTAGAGGTAGCCGTCCTCGAAGCCGAGGAACATCACGTTCTTGATGCCGAGAAGCTCCGCTGCGTCGCGCTGCTCTTTCTCGCGTATCGCCGCCAGTTTCTCGCGCGTCATTTCGGGGTCGGACGAGCCGGACGCGCCGTTCGTCACCATGCAGTACGTGATCTCGACGCCTTCGCGCGCCCACTTCGCGCAGGTGCCCGAACAGCCGAACTCCGCGTCGTCCGGATGCGCGTAGATCACCATCACGTTGTTGAGTTCGAGGTTGTCGTCGTACTTCATGAGCGTCCTCCCGCGGTATCGACGCCGAGTCTATCGACCTCCCCGGTACGATGCGCCGCATGGCCGAGAAGCACGTTCTGGCTGCGCTCCTCGAATACCGGGCAACGGAGCATCCCGACCAGATATTCCTCAAGATGCCGGGCGTCGCGATGGCGTGGGGCGAGTTCTACGCGAACGTTCTGCGTGTCGCCCGCGGTTATCGCGACGCCGGACTGACGACCGGGGAGCGCGTCGCGATCATGCTGCCCAACTGCCCCGAGTTCCTGTACGCGCATTTCGGTGCCGTGTGCGCGGGCCTCTCCCCCGTCCCGGTGAACACGGCGCAGCGCGGCGAGACGCTGGCTTTCCTGCTGAAGGACTCGGGCGCGAGCGCGATCGTCATCGACGACGTGCTCTGGCCGCAGTACGAGCCGGTCCGCGGCGGTGCGCAGCGCGTGGAGATCGTTCGCGGCCAGCCCGTCGATCGCGGCGCCGTCGCCCTCACCGACGTTCTCGCCGGCCCGGCCGAGGAACTGCCCGTCGAGGAAGGCGCCGGCGGGACGTTCGGTGTCCTCTACACGAGCGGCACCACCGGTCCCCCCAAAGGCGTGGTCCCGACGCGCACCGACATCGGGCCGCTCCTCGCGATGTGGCAAGCCATGGAGGTCCAAGCCGGCGAGACCATCTACACGTGTCTGCCCTTGTTCCACGGGAACCCGCTGGCGATCTCGGTGCTCGGCGCGGTGTTCCTCGACGCGCAGGTCGCGGTGTCCGAGCGCTTCTCGGCGAGCCGTTTCTGGGACGAGGTCCGCGCGTTCGACGCCGTCGAGTTCAACCACGTCGGCGCCGTGATACCGATCCTCCTCAAGCAGCCGGAACGCGCCGACGACCGCGACAACCCGATGCGCGTGTGCCTGTCGGCGGGATGCCCGCCGCACGCCTGGGAGCCGTTCCAGGATCGCTTCGGCGTGAAGATCGTGGAGCAGTTTTCGATGGTCGATGCACCCGGCTACCTGATCAACCTCGACGGCAGGGTCGGGTCGATGGGCAAACCCGTCGCCGGGTGTGAGGCCACGATCCTCGACGACGACGGCAGGGAGGCGCCGTCCGGGCGGGTCGGCGAGCTCGCGCTGCGCGCGGCCGAAGGGCGCACGCATTACTACCTCAACCTTCCGGAGGCGACGGAGGAAGCGTTCCGTGGTGGCTGGTTCCATACCGGCGACCTCGCGTGGCGCGACGACGACGGCTTCTTCTACTACGCGGGCCGTAAGCGCGAGTCGATGCGCCGCCGCGGCGAGAACGTCAGCGCGTGGGAGGTCGAGAACGTCGTCAACCAATTCCCCGGTGTTCTGGAGTCCGCCGCGCACGCGGTCGCGAGCGACCTCGGCGAGGACGAGATCAAGATCGTCGTCGTTCCTCGGGACGGTGCCGCGATCGATCCGGCGACACTCCTCGACTTCTGCGCGACACGCATGGCGCGGTACGCGGTGCCGCGCTACGTCGAGGTCCGTAGCGAGATCCCCAAGACGCCGACCGAACGGCCGCGCTACGCGGATCTCAAAGCGGAAGGGATAACCGAACAGACTTGGGACCGGGAGGCGGCCGGGTGGCGTGCCCCCATCTAAAGCGAGCCCGAGGAGTCCCCCTCCAGAGGAGTGTCTGATGCCATGAAGGGCTCTTGATTTACAGGGCCCCCGTTCCCCAGCTCACCAGTCCGACCGTTATGGTCGCTGGAAGGTTCCAACGAGCGCGAGGAAGGAGGCCCGCTCATGGTCTACGTC